>CAYUFY010000302.1:0-1085 GCA_964443795.1 uncultured Anaerolineales bacterium
ACCGCCCCGCCAAGCTATGCTCGGCAATAGAAAACCGGGTTTCCCGAGTTCCTGTGACTCCATGAACCACGCCCTCCTCATTGGCAATACCCAATACGACGACCCGACCCTGAAACAACTCACAGCGCCGGACGCTGACCTGCGCGCATTGGCCGAGGTGTTGCAAGACCCGGCCATCGGCGGCTACCGGGTGCAGACCGCCTTCAATGAGCCATTGGAGCAGGTGCAAAACGCCATCGGCGAGTTGTTCGCCGAGAAGAAGCCCGACGATTTGCTGTTGCTGTATTTCTCGGGGCATGGGGTGCTGGACCCGCAGGGCCGCTTGTGTTTGGCGGTGCGCAACACCCTGAGCCAGCGCCCGCGCACCTCGGGCATCCGCGCGGACTTGCTGAAGGACGAGATGGACGACAGCCGCGCCCGGCGACAGGTGCTGATTTTGGATTGTTGCCACAGCGGCGCGTTTGGGGCCGGGCGCAAAGGCGCGGAGGCCGTGGGCCAACCGGCGGTGTTGCCCGACACCTTTGGGGCGCCGGGGCGCGGGCGGGTGGTGCTGACCGCCACCGACAAAACCAGCGCGGCCTGGGAAGGCGAGCAAGTGATTGGGGGGCTGGAGAACTCGCTCTTCACGCACTATCTCATCGAAGGCATTCGCACCGGGGCGGCGGCAGACGCGCAGGGCCAGGTGACCGCGACAAAGTTATACGATTACGTTTATCAGCGCGTGACCGAGGCCAAATCCAGCCAGCGCCCGCGCCTGTTTGCCGACGGCCAGGAAGGGCAGATTGTGATTGCCCATGCCCAACCCCCCGCGCCCAAAACCCAACCCCTGCCGCAAGATTTGCTGGACGACTTGAACAGCCCCAACCTCCGCACTCGTGAAGGCGCGGTGGCGGATTTGGGGCGCTTACTGCGCGACCCCGCGCTGGCCCCTGCCGCCCGCGCCAAACTCGAAGAACTCCTCGCCGATGACACTTTGCCCGTGCGGGTGCATAAAGCCGTTAAGAAAGCATTGGCGAGTGAGGATGAGGAACGGAAGCAGGAAGAAGCCAGACAAGCAGAGGCGAAGCGCAAAGCAGATGAAGAAG
>CAYUFY010000302.1:1185-6583 GCA_964443795.1 uncultured Anaerolineales bacterium
CGGAAGCAGGAAGAAGCCAGACAGGTAGAGGCCAAGCGCAAAGCGGATGAAGAAGCCGAGCGCAAGACGAAAGCGGAAGCGGCGCGCCAGGCGGCGCTGAAGGTTGAGGCCGAGCGGAAGCAGGAAGAAGCCAGACAAGCAGAGGCGAAGCGCAAAGCAGATGAAGAAGCCGAGCGCAAGACGAAAGCGGAAGCGGCGCGACAGGCGGCGCTGAAGGCTGAGGAGGAACGGAAGCAGGAAGAAGCCAGACAGGTAGAGGCCAAGCGCAAAGCGGATGAAGAAGCCGAGCGCAAGGCAAAAGCGGAAACGGCGCGCCAGGTGGCGCTGAAGGTTGAGGCCGAGCGGAAGCAGGAAGAAGCCAGACAGGTAGAGGCCAAGCGCAAAGCGGATGAAGAAGCCGAGCGCAAGGCAAAAGCGGAAGCGGCGCGCCAGGCGGCGCTGAAGGTTGAGGCCGAGCGGAAGCAGGAAGAAGCCGAACTCGAGGCGAAAACAAACACCCCTGACTGGCTCACCCTCACCACGCCCTTCCCCCTTGAATTGCGCCGCATCCCGTGGGGCGAATTTTTGATGGGAGCGCTGATAATGATAAACAGGCTAATAGTGATGAAAAGCCCCAACACCGCGGCTTTGTTCCCGAGTTTTATTTGGCCAAGACGCCGATGACGGTGGCGCAATGGGCGGCGTTTGTGCAGGCCGCCAAATTTAATACCGATGACGACCAAAAGAAATTGATAGGGACGAAGGACAAGCAAAACCATCCCATGGTTTATGTGAGTTGGGATGATGCTCAGGAGTTTTGTCGTTGGCTAAACACCACCCCCGCACTCAAGGCCTTACCCAGTGGTTTGCAATTCTGCCTGCCCACGGAGGACGAATGGGAGAAAGCGGCGCGGGGCATGGATGGGCGCATTTATCCCTGGGGCAATGAGTGGGATGCGGGTCGTTGTAACACCAGTGAAAGCAAAATTGGTGACACCACCCCGGTGGGGCAATACAGCCCCAAAGGCGACAGCCCCTTTGGTTTGCAGGATATGGCCGGCAATGTGTGGGAGTGGTGCCAGTCGAAATATTATAGGTTCTACCCCTACATGCGCTTCCTACATGGAGTTGACCAGAGTGGCGACGCGCGTGTGGTGCGCGGCGGCGCGTGGAACGGCAATTCAGGGATCGCGCGCGCCGCCTACCGCAACTGGAATCCCCCTGTCGACCGTCGCAACAACTACGGTTTTCGGGTTTGTGCGCATCCTCCTTCTCGGTGAAACACTGGGCCACTGAACACTGATATTCTGAATCACTGCCCACCCCCTCCCCGCGTTAGCGGGGTCGCAAATTTTTTTGAGAGACCTGTCAGGTGGGCGCCGCCAAACGCTTGTTTTTCCAGGTGGCGAGCGCGCCCACCTGACAGGTCTAGCGCACCATCGTGACTGTCACCTTAATGAGACCTACGGCGCATACTCCCGCTCCAAGTGCTGACGGATGTCCGCTTCGTCCAGCCACACGGGTTTGAGTTCACGGCGCGCGAAGAGGGGCGCTTGGTCGGCATAGTGCGGCGAGTCCGTCCGCAGGGTGGCCGCGCCAAACTGGTGCATGGATTGCGAACTGACCACGCCGTTTTTATCCCACTGCACCAGCAGGATGTACGAATCCCCGGCGATGCCTTTCAGCCGCCCGTCCTGATCCAACTCCCCATACACCGCGTGCAAAATGTCCGGGCCGCCGCCCACGCTCAGGTCGGCCGCGCCCCGGCGGAGGCGGTTGGCCTCGCCCCACGCCACGTCCACGCGCCCAAAAGTTTTCTTCAACAAAGCCACCGCATTCGCAAAGCCCTCCTTCGCTAACGCCTCGTCCACCGCATCGCCGGTCAGCATCGAAGGCTCAAACGCGCCGGGGTGGTCGCTGTTCATCTGTCGAATGGTGTAGACCATCAGCGTCGCGCCGAGGCTCTCGGGGTTCGTCTGCAAATCCCAGTCGCGCAAAATTTGTTGCGCCATCTGCGCGTCGGCGTTTCCCGAAAAATCGGCGGCGACCAGTTCATCACGCCAGCGCGCCACATCCGAATTGACCGAGTAGGCCAGATCGTATTTGATGGCGATGAAATCGGCGAGTGTGATGGACTCATCCGCACCGAAGAGTTCGAGCGCGCGCAAAGCGCGATTGCTCATCTTGGTCTCGATGCCAAACGTGAGCGAATACTGCGCCCACTGGGGATTGCCCGCCCCGAGCGTGGTGGCGAACGGACTGCTGTTGCTGTTCTGGATGAACCCCGAGGGCGGGTTGAGCACTTGCGGCAATTGATCAAACGGCAAATAGTCCGTCCACAGCGTTTGCGAAGTGTCGCCGGGCAAATACTGTTTCCAGTCGTAGCCCTCGGCGCGGATGGGGAGCAGGGCGTTGTAGACATAGAAGATGTTGCCGTCTTTGTCGGCGTAGCCGGTGTTGAACATGGGCAAATGCCCGAGGCGCATGGCGGCCTGCCACTCATCCAAATTGCGCGCCTTGTTCAGTCGGTAGAGTTGCTCGTAAATGCCGATGTCGCCGAGGCTGGCGTAGCGAATGGCGTAAGTGCCGTGTGGGCGGCGCACCACCGGGCCATACACTGACCACAGCACTTCCTGGTTCACGGTGATTTTGATATTCCCCAACAGTTTCACGGTGATGGGCGCGGTGCCCACTTCCAGATCGCGCCACTGCCCATCGTAGCGATATTGATTTTTGTTCTGCGGGTTGATGTCGAGCACATACACATCGGTGAGGTCGGGGTGATTGACCGTGAACGCCCAGCCCAGCGCGCGATTGTGCCCATGAATGATGATCGGCACCCCGGGGAACGTGCCGCCGACCATGTCCCAGCCTTCGTTGCTGTGGACGTGCGCTTCGTACCACGCCACCGGGCCAGTCCACGGTTGATGCGAGTTGATATTGAGCAACGTCTCGCCCTCCGCCGAGCGGGCGGGGGAGACGGCGAAGACGTTGGAGCCGTAGGGGTCCCTCACCCCCGGCCCCTCTCCCGAAAACGAAAAGACGTTTTCGGGAGAGGGGAGAATGGATTGTGGTTGCCCAAAGACCGGGCGCTGCCGGGTATCTTTGTAAAGTTCCGCCAGCGTTTTGTCGAGGCCGAAGAACAGCGGCGTTTTAAAAATCGCGCCCATGACCAAATCGTGGCCATCCACCGGGAACAGGCCGGGGAGCGCCTCGGACGGATGTTGCCCGGCGTAGCGGTTTAGCCCGGCGGCGTAGGCTTCTAAAATGGCGCGCAGTTCGGGGCTGAGGTCGGTTTCGTATTGCGCGTCCACCGTGGCGCGCGCGCGGATGAGGTGGCCGAGGTAATCGGCGGGGGCCGAGTCGGGGCCGTAAATGCTGGCCAGTTGACTGCGCCCGGCGGCGAGCGTTTGCTGGATGGTGAGGAAGTCATCTTCGGCGTGGGCATAGGCCAGCCCAAACGCCGCGTCGGCATCGGTCTCCCCGAAGATGTGCGGCACCCCCCACGTGTCGCGCAGAATCCGCACGTGGTACGCGTCCCCCACGTGGGCCAGGGTTGACAGGTCCGCGCGGAGCGGCCAAAAGGCGTAGGTTAAGGTAAGCGCAATTAAGACGGTCAATCCCCCGAGGGCGCGTTTCCAATAGCGTTTGATGAAGGCCATGAAGATACTCCGGTGTGTGAATCGTAGGCGGAGTATAGGGGCAATTGAGTTGGACGCAATCTGGGCTGGGGTGCTTTACCCTGTGGCGGTGCCCTTGCCAGTTTGCAAACCTTTCAGACATTCCATCATCCCTAAATGCCGATTGTCATGATTCATGAAAACCAGAATGTTCGCGCGGATGTCGGCAATTTTCTTGGCCAGTTCTTCGTCGGGGTGGCTCTCCGCGCCATAGCGTTCATCCAGCAACGTCACAAATGCTTGCATGGCGGCGTAACTGCGGCGCAAATAATCCAGCAAGGCTTCCTTGCCGGGTAACGGCAAATTCTCGGCGGCCTCATCGCTCAGCCCCGACCCAATGGCCTCGGCCAACTCAGTCGGGAACCCCCACTGGTGCGCCAAACCTTCCGTCACCCACAGCTCGTGGCCGTCGCCAAAATCCGGCCCCAGTTGTGGAAACAATTGCATAATCCGCGCTTTCAGAAAATCGGCTTCGCGCGCGAGATGCCACAGATGAAACGCAATGGACAGGTTGTAGTTTGCGGGTTTCCAGTGCAGTTGGTCGTCAGTCAGGCTATCGGCTAACTTAAGGATGACGGCGTGGGTATCCTGGTAAGCCTGTAATACATTGTAGGGCGCGAGGGTGGGCATGGGAGTCTCCGGGAAGGGGTTGGGTGAAACTTTCATAGGGATACTGCTCAGCCGCCCCGTTGGTTCGACCCACCGCCTAATAAAGCCACCCGCGCTAGGGCGCGGCCCGCTTAATCGCGCGCACCGTGTTGCCGAAGAACAACAGAATCGCTAGCACATTCAGCAAGCCGCCCCACTGGCGCAACGGCAGGTTGAACAGCAGGTCGCCGCTGACACGCATGAGCAAGCCGACCTGCAACAAGCCCCAATGCCCATAAAACGCGGTCCGGAACGGCATGGTCACATTGAGCAACGCCGGGAAGATGATGGGCGCATGCCCAAACACCATGCTCATCACAAACCCCAACATCAGCGCGTGCAACATGGCGTCATACAGCGGCCCGCCCGCGAACATGGCCGCCTGCCACACCCACAGCGCGCCCGCGCCCAACAACCACACATATCCCGAGAGCAGGCACACCGCCGCAAAGCGCGGCAGGCCGGTTTGCCGCACGGTCTTGCGGGCGATGTCGTAACGCCACAGCCAGAGCGCAAACGCCATAAGCGCCACACCCGCGAGCCGCACCCCGACTTGAAAAGCGAACAGGGATACGCCCAGCGCAACACTGTATCCGCCGACACACGCCCCAAACAGCCACCATGCCTCGCGCCGCAGAGTCAAAATGCGCGCCAGCTCCAACCGCTCGGCGGCGATGGTCAACACTAAAAAGCCGACCCACCACGGCGTGACCCGCGCGACGGACATGCCAGCCAGCCACAGCCCATTGCCGCTGAGCCACAACCCGGCGCCCACGCCCATGACCAGATACGCTTTGTCGGGATGCAAACGATGGATGACCACAAAGATGGCGACCAGCCCCGCGCTCCCCAGCGTGATGAGTCCGCGCCCCACGGGATCGGGCCACCCCAGCAGGAGGCTGGCCCCGCCCAGCCCGGCCAGCAACGGCGCGAGATACGGCCAGCGCTGTTTGGTGAAAGCCGCCAGCGCCGCCGCGCGTTCCAGCCCGATGAGCGTGCCGAGGAACCCGCCAATCATCAGCGGGCCGTGGTTGGTCACCCACGCGGCGCGCAGGGGGGGCAAAGCCCAGCCCAGCCGCACCAACCCGGCC
>CAYUFY010000303.1:0-6541 GCA_964443795.1 uncultured Anaerolineales bacterium
TTAAAGGCATTTTCTCGAATCTCGGATTAGCCGAAAAATTTAAGCGAAAGATCCGATACTATCATTCCCTATTTCTAAATTAAAATTTAGCGGAATTTCCGCTGACTACTTTCTCGCCCGGAGGAACCATGTCCCCTGTTATTTTTAGGTGGCGCAACCTGAGCCTGCTGACCTTGCTCCTGAGCTTATTAGTTCCGCTGACCGCCGCGGCCCATGGCGAAGCCGGCTGTGGCAACAATTACGCCTGTGAAATCGGCTGGTTGAACGAGCCGGTTATTGTTGGCGAGCAAAACGGTTTGGAACTGTTTATCGCGGCCAAAGATGACCCGGAAGCCGGAATAGCCAATATCACGACTTTGCAATTCACGGTCAAATATGGCGGCCAGAGCCAGAGCTACCCGCTTGTGCCCGCCGAGGAAAAACCCGGCGCTTACTCAGCCGTCTTTATCCCCATGCGGGAGGGGCAATACACTTTCCACCTCACCGGCACCATCAATGGGGAGGCGATTGAGGCGGAGTTCGAACCTGAGGAAGTCGTCACCGCTGGCACACTGGCTTTCCCCGCCGGACAACCGTCCCTCACCGAATTACAGAGCCAATTCGCCGCTACCCAAGCGCAAGCCCGCGCCACGCAGACCCTGAGCATCGTGGGGCTTATCCTCGGCCTCACCGGGACTGGCGTGGGCGTGCTGGCCCTGACGCGCAAGAAGTAATTTTGGTAGTGGTAACTTTGTAAGTGATGAATTTGAAAGACCTGTCAGGTGGGCGCCGCCAAACGCTGTTTTTTTCGAGTGCCGAATGCGCCCACCTGACAGGTCTAGCGCACCATCACTTACTTTATTACCACTACCGTAATTTTGGATGAGACACGGATGAATGCGGGTCTCAAATTTAATCCTCCGCAAAAACCCGTGTCCCCCACCTCATCCAGCCTCGCATGAAACTTCGCCTCGCGCTCATCACCCTCCTGCTGTTTTGTCTCGCCTCCCCAGCGCTGGCGCATGCCCTACTGTTACAGGCTTCCCCCGAGCCGAATGCGGCGCTGACCACGGCCCCCACCAAAATCGAACTGTTCTTCACCGAAGCCCTCGAACCCTCCTTTAGTTCCATTCGCGTTCTCGATACCACTGGCGCGAGCGTGGATAACGGCGATACCCTCCTCGACTCCACTGACCCCACGCGGCTGGTGGTCACCCTCCGCACCTTGCCCGATGGGGTATACACCGTGGCCTGGCAAGTGCTCTCCATTGTGGATGGGCATGTCACGCAGGGCGCTTACCCCTTCGCTGTGGGCGATGTGGATGCTGCCACCCTCGCCGCCGCCGAGCAAGCCTCGCGCAAAATCAGTCTCTCGCTGGGTGAAGTGCTGGCCCGCTGGCTCACCTATCTGGCCGCCGCCGCGCTGGCGGGCGGCGCGCTTTTTCGGCTGGTCGTGTGGCGGCCCGCTTATCACGTTATCAAAAATGATTTTGGCCCGGCTCTGATTGACCCAACCCAGTGGCATCAGTTAGCGACGTTCGCCGCGCTCTGTCTGGTGCTGGGCAATACCCTGGCCCTGCTCACTCAAGCCGGACAAGCCATCGGGGCCGAAATCGCCGCGCCCTGGAGCCAAGCCACCGGTGAGGTGCTCTTCGCCACCCGCTATGGCGCGCTGTGGCTGGCGCGCGCGGGCCTAAGTCTGGTGCTGGCCGTGCTGGCCGTCCGCGCCCGGCGACCACGCGTTGAGGTCGCCGTGGTCAGTGTTGCGCCGCTTCTCTTTTTAGTCCTCAGCCTGGGCAGTCATGCCGCCGCCGAACCCCAACCGCTCTGGCCGATTGCCAGTGATTGGATTCACTTGCTGGCCGCTTCGGCGTGGGTCGGCGGATTGCTGTACTTTGGCGCGGGACTGTGGGCCGCGCGGCATCTGGCCCCCGAGCCGCGCACCCGCCTCACCGCGACTCTGCTCCCGCGCTTCTCGGCCCTCGCGCTCGTTAGCGTGGGCGTGCTCAGCCTGACCGGGTTTTACAACGCCCTGCTCCGCATCGGCGAGTGGGCCGCACTCACCAACACCTTCTATGGGCAAGTCCTGCTGGTCAAACTTGGCCTCGCGCTCCTCATGGTTGGCTTTGGGGCCAACAATCTTTTATTCATTACCCCGCGCCTGAAACACGCCCCGAACGACTCGCCCATCACCCTCGGCTTTCGCTGGCTGGTGCTCAGCGAAGCGGGCGTCAGTTTGTTGCTGATGCTCAGCGTGGCCGTGCTGACCGTGCTGGCCCCGGCGCGGGCCGCCGCTCCGCCCGGGCTGGCCGCTACCGCCCGGGCCGACGATCTCGCACTGGGGATCAACATCACTCCCGGGCGCGTCGGCGTCAACACGTTCACGCTTAAGGTCACTGCCAATGGTCAACCCGTGACTGGCGCGAAAGAAGTGGCCCTCCGCTTCACGCCTCTCAGCGGCACGCAAGCAGTCGCCTCCAGTGAAATCATTCTCCGTGAGGACCAGCCCGGCCTCTACAGCGCGCGCGGCGCGAACTTCAGTCTCTCGGAACAATGGCAAGTGCAGGCCGTGGTGCGGCGGGTGGATCAGTTCGACGCTTTTGCCAATTTTAATTTCAACTTGAGCGCCACCTCGGTGGCGAGTGTGGCGTGGACGCGCTGGACGGGGGTGCTTCTGCTCCTGATGGCCTTGGCCTACCTTGGGAGTTTGCGCGCGCTCGTGCGGACGCGCGGGCAACTGGTGGCGTTGGCCCTGGCCCCGGCGGTGGGGCTGTTCGCCGTGGGGAGCGCGGTTTTCCTGCGGGCGCCGCCCGACCGCGCGGACCTCGTCAACCCTATCCCGCCCAACGCGGATTCAATCGCGCGCGGGCAGAGTCTTTATCAAGAAAATTGTATCCCGTGTCATGGCCCAACCGGTCAGGGCGATGGCCCGGTCGGGCTTACCCTCAACCCGCGCCCCGCCGACCTCTCCCAACACGCCGTGCTTGGCATCCACCCCGATGGGCGACTCTATGGCTGGCTTACTAATGGCTTTGCCGGGTCAGTGATGCCGGCCTTCAAAGACAAGTTGAGCAACGATGACCGCTGGCATGTGGTGAATTACATTCGCACGCTGGCGAAACAATGATAAAAGTCGCTTGAGAACATGTGCGGGGCATGGATTAATTTGTAGAACTCGGAGTTCTGGGGAAACTCCGAGTTCTTGATTAAACGAGACTCAGGCTAATCCGCGCCCCCGGTGGTGGCGCGTGACCTGAGCGTTGTACGCACCCTACGTTCTCACCACCCACCGGGGGCAAGTTAACGCTCGGGCGCGGATTAGGCTTGTATGTTCATTGGGGATGCGACTCAATCTAGTCCACTACCCCACCAGTTGCCCATCTCCCCGCTCCACCTTTCCCCTATTCCCCAACTTGCGCTAAACTACCCGCACTCATGCCCCGCCAACGCCCCCTCCACGACGACGACGAAAAAATAGACCGGCGGGCCCTCGTGATGATTCTCAAGCGCCGGGGCCGCCGGAGTCCAGGGATATTACAACTTATGCCTCACACTCAACCTCAGTCTGATGAAAACCAAACCGCCGAAGACATTCGCGCGCTACTCGCGGGCGTGGCCGAAAACCTCAGCGCCAAAGCCGACCACGCGCTCGATTTATATCACCGCGAGGCCGAAGTCCAGCAAGTCCTGCAGGCGCTGGCGTCGCCCATCAAAGGCCGGGTGGTGGTGGTCGGCCCCACCCGCGCGGGCAAAAGCGCGGTCATCCAGGCCGTGGCCCAACGCCTGGCCGAGGGTGCCTGCCCACCCGAATTGCAGGGCCGCGAAATTTGGCGACTCACGCCCAGCAGTTTGCCCGGCCTGTCGGCGCGCGGCAACTGGCAAATGTTCCTGGATCAGCTCATGAACCTATGGGCGCGGCATCCCGAAATCATTTTGTATTTTGACGAAATCACCCGCGCGGCGCGGCTCCCCGGCGTGAGCGACGAAGAAGGCGGCGGCGCGTTCGATGTGGCCACCGCGCTGGCGACCGCGCTCAAGCGGCTCTCGGGCTTGTGCCTCGCCGAAGCCGAAGAAAATGCCTGGCGGCGCTTCGCCGAAATGTATAGCGATTACGGCAACTTGTTTCTGCCAGTGCGGGTCGAGGCGCTCGAACTGCCCAAAGCGCGCGAGGTCGTCCAACGCGTGGCGCAAGACCTCGGCATTTTGCATGGCGTCACCGTGAGCGACGGAGCCCGCGAACAAGCCCTGGATCTGAGCCAGCGCTACGCCCTCGACCGGTCCCAGCCGGGCAAAGCCATTGATATTTTGCGCGACGCGCTGGCGGTGGCGCAAACCGGTGAAGGCAAACAACTCACCGCCGAAGCCGTCATCAAACGCTTTGGCGAACAAAGCGGTTTGCCGCGCATGTTGCTCGATGACGCCATCCCCTTCAACGAAGAAGAGGTGATGCGCTATTTCAAACAACATGTGCTGGGCCAGGAGCAGGCGGTCGAGGCGATTGTGCAAGCCCTGAGCCTGCTCCGCGCCCGCGTGCAAAACCCTCTGCGCCCCATGGGTGTCTTTTTGTTCCTCGGCCCCACCGGGGTCGGCAAAACCGAACTGGCGCGCACCCTCGCCGAATACCTCTACGGCAACCGTGACCGCCTGGTGCGCTTCAACATGGCCGACTACTCCGCGCCGTATCAAGGGGCCGATTTGTTCGGCAACCAATACGCGCACGATGTGCCCACCCGACGCGGGCAACTCACCAACCGCCTCGCGGGCAAGTTCTTCTCGGTCATCGTCCTCGATGAATTTGAGAAAGCCCATCCGCTCATCTACCAGCACTTCCTGCAACTCTTCGACGAAGGCCTGCTCATCAACGGCAACGACGAGACCATCAATCTCCGCAATGCCATCTTCATCCTCACCTCCAATTTTGGCGCGCGGCTGATTGAGCAAGACCAGATTGGCTTCAACGTGCGCGAGAGCCTGGAAGCCCGCGAGAAGCGGGTGCTCTCGGAGACCGAGGAATACTTCACGCCCGAATTTATGAACCGCATTGACGCCGTGTGCATCTTCCACCCGCTCAACCGCGCGGTCATGGCCGAGATTGCCCGCCGCGAAATCAGCGACCTGCTCCAACGCGACGGCGTGACCCGCCGCAATTTTGAAATTGACATCGCCGATGAAGTGATTGAGCATGTGGTCGAGGTGGGCTACAGCCCGCGCTACGGGGCACGCTATCTCAAGCGCCAAATCGAAAAGACCATCACCTACCCGCTGGCCCGCGAAATCAACGCGCTCGCGCCCACCTCGGCGGGCGGCACCATCCGGCTCTACGGCAAACACGGGCGCATCCGCTCGGCCTACCTCGCCCCGCTGGGCCACGACCTCCCCGCCGAGCGCCCGGCGCTCATCGAAGTGCAAGCCGTCAGCCTCGTGCAAATCCGCGAGGCGCTCCCCATCCTCGCGGCGCGCGTGGAGGCGCTTGAGGAAGTCTATCGCATCACCGAGGCCCGCGCCGAGCGCGACACCATCCTAGCCGAAATGAGCGACGTGCGCTTTTGGAACAATCAGGCCATCGCCCGCCGCAAACTCGACGCTTATCAACGCGCCTCCAGCACCGTGGATTTACTCGGCACTCTCCGGCTTTCGCTCGACACACTCACCGACCAGTGCACGCGGGACACCCCCAGCGCCGAGCAAGTGGCGCGGCCCTACAAATTCCTCATCCACGAACTGCCGCGCATCGAGTTTGCCGCGTGGCTCAGCGGCCCGCACGATGCCAACGGCGCGTATCTGCAAATCACCGTCAAATCCAAACTGACCTCGGCGCGCCAATGGGCGGCCACGCTGGCCAAGATGTATTTGGGGTGGGCCAAACAGCGCGGGCTGGCGGCCAACGTGCTGGGCGAAGACCAAACCCCCGAGGGCCGCACCTTCACGGCCACGCTCGTCATCAGCGGGTTTGGGGTCTATGGTCTGTTGCAAAATGAAACCGGCGCGCACCGGCTGGTGCAAACCGTCAAAGAAACCGGGCGCGAATCATTACAACGGCTGGCCGCCAGTGTAGTGGTCTGGCCCGAACTGGATGATGACGAACTGCCCCCGGCCCCGGCGGGATTGGAGACCAGCACGAAAGCGCTGGCCCGCAACGGCTTGCTCATCGCGCGCATCACCTCGCTTGCGGCGGTCACCCATGCCCCCAGCGAGCGTCGCCTGACCCTCGCGGGGAACCTGCCCGCCGATGACCTCACCGCCGAAGCCGCGCGCCTGCTCCGCACCGCGCTCTATCTCGAAGCCGAGAAGCTGGAGCCGCGCCTGCCCCCGCCGCCCGGCGGCATTGTGCGTTCATACATCCGCAACACCAAAGACAAAGGCGTGCACGACCACCGCACCAACCAGCGCACGACCAAGGTGAAACAAGTGTTGGACGGCGAGATTCAGGAATTTTTGGATGGGGCGTTAAAGTTGCGCGCCTAAAAAACCTGTCAGGTCTTAAAGACCTGACAGGTTTAGAGCTAGGTATCACTAATCACGACATCGTTGACGGTTTTTTGTCCCCAAGCTAACCGGGGCA
>CAYUFY010000304.1:0-6529 GCA_964443795.1 uncultured Anaerolineales bacterium
CCACGGGGGCGGGGTGGCCTGCAGGGCGCGAATCACCGCCGGGGGCAGGTAACACGCGAGGGCGTGGGCCAGTGGTTCAGCGGCAATGTTTTCGGTCATGCGGGTTAAATGTGACAGGTCGGCTGTGCGCGACCTGTCAGGTTTGATCGGAAGTGATGGCTGGGTCAAGCCTATCAGCGTGAATCAGCGTCGGATGAGCGGTAGGTAGAGGGATTGCGATTGAGGCAAGGCACCACTCACTGGCCGCGCGCCCGATTGAATACTGGTCGGGCCGCCCGTGGCCGCGCCGCTCACATAGCCGCGCACGAACTCATCCCATTGGGTTGTGTTGTTATAGGTCAGATAAGTGTTTTTGTTCAGATAGATGTTGGTGTATGTGGGTTGTTGGCCGGTGTGTTCGCCATTGGGGAAGTAGAGCGATAAGCCTGAGGCATTGGCTAGGTTATCGGTGCCACCCGCGCCATTGCGCCCGGTCACTTGCTGGCTGGCGATGACGAGCGATGACGCGCCTCCGACGGTTCCCAATTGGGTTAACACGGTTCCCGCCGCAGTCTTGATGGCATTGGTGGCCGTTGAACCTTGGAGACGGGTGGCTAAATCGCGCACATCTACAAAGGCATCTTCTGTCCCAATCTTGCTATCGCCGGATGAGTCATAGAGTTGGACTTGACTGCGCACTGTGGCAATAGCGCTCCGGCTGAAGGCCAGGTCGTTGCTAATGGCGGTAGCGAGCGCCGAGAGGGCTGAATTAACGGCGCTCACCCGGGATAGGTCGTAGGCGGCGCTGGACACGAAGTAGCCCGGCGCGAGAGCGTCCACGGTTTGCCGGTAGGCGTTCACAATGCCACTAGCGACATCTTTGGTGGTTGTGCCGCTGGTGAGCAACGGCAAAAGGCGCGTATAGATATTGATGACCCACACTTCATTGGCGCTGGCCACGAGGTAATTGGCAAACGAACTGGCGTCGTATACCGCCTCGAAGTTGCCTAACAAGCAGGCGTTATAAAACAGCACATCCAGTTTGTTGCCGGCCAGGTTGGCGTTTTGCAGTGCTTGCCGCAGGCCATCGGGCGTCATTTGGGCGGTGCGGCTGGTGGTTTCGTCGGCGGCGAGGCCGTTGAGGCCGTGCCCGTGGTCGGCGATGATGAGCATCTTGCGCGTGGCCGGGAAGTTGGTGGTGGCGGTGATGATGAAGCTAGTCAGGGTGGCCGGGTTGGAAGTATCCTTTTCGCCCAACTGCTGGCAATTGGGCGGGCCATCTGATTTGATATGACACAATTCTGTCCCGCTGTTGTCGTAGAAATCGGTGAGGGTGACGAGGTTGATGTTGGGATAACTCGCGGCCAGTTGTTTGAGCGAGGCGAACTGGCCTTGCAGATTATGGCTCGGGTCGGTGTAACGCTCCGGGTCGCCGAGGTTGTTATCGCCAGCGATGTAAATCATCACGGTCCAATCTTTGGTGGTGGTCGTGTTGGTGGGAGACGGTCCACTGGGAGTTACTTGGGGATTTAACTTACTACTCGAGGTGGTCACAAAAGTCACCGCGCGGGCAGAGTAGGAAAATCCTGCTCCGCTGGAATTCGCGCCGGATACCAGCAAATACCAACCATAGCGCCGCCCGTACCCGAAGGTGAAGCCGGAAACGCCTTGTAAGTCGGTGGCGTTGACGGTGAGGCTGGTGCTACTGATGGCTTGGGTGGTGCAAGCCTCCGAAAGGTCATCCATGTTGTAAATGCACAGATAGTAAGTGTCGCCGGGTTGACGGCTGGCCCATTGGAACGTGACCGGGAAAGTTGCTTCGGCTTCGTGTGCGGGATTGGTGAGGGTGACATCTTTGATGTCGAAATTGATGTTGCTTTGGCTCACGGAATTAATCGGCGACTTCAGCCACAAACTCATCCGGTTAGAGTTCAATCCATCGTTGAGGTACCAGATACTGTAATAGTCGCCCGTTGTCACCGTATCTAGGTTGTTGAAGCTATAAGCGCCATTGGGGGCGGGGAAGGTTAAGTCCACCAACTGCAATGAACCACCCGCCGGTTTGTAAGTCAGGAGCAGAAGCGTGTCGCTGAGGGCACCAGTGACCCCGGTTTGGGTGACCTGCCCGCTGAGGGTGCCAGTGGGCGGGGTCGTGCCGGTACACATGGTCATCACGATATCGTCAAGATAAACATCAATTTTGGGATTCAAGCCGTCA
The DNA here is from genome assembly GCA_964443795.1 of uncultured Anaerolineales bacterium. Classification (GTDB taxonomy): domain Bacteria; phylum Chloroflexota; class Anaerolineae; order Anaerolineales; family UBA6663; genus DATDRS01. The sequence goes on from CAYUFY010000304.1 coordinate 2,198, forward strand.
GTGACGGTGTAAAATACTAATGCCAATTGATATCCTTGTAGATATTGAAAAAAACTCTGATAGCCGGTCACATCACTGACTGAGTGCCATTGATTATCAGAGTATTTAGGAACTTCGGCAAAGGCTATCTCTTCTATGAGCGTGCCGGATGAATTTACCTGATACAGGCCGAAATAAACCTTGTCTCCACCGCTGGTAGAGCCTAGGGCATAAGCCACTTTGTAGTCAACGATGAAACTATTAACCGTTGAAGGAAAATAAAAAGTTTGTCCAAACGCATCTTGGTCATAAAAATTCGAGCCAACTACCCCGTCATTATCTTCCACCATGCGAATGGAATGTGGGGGCGTGTTATACGCGGCGGAGGACAGGTAAACCGTGTCGGCATATGAATACCACCCGGTGCCATAATCGAGGCTGGAGTTATACAGCGGCGCGGAACAACTGGCCACGGAGACTTGGGGGGTGATGATGGTTGCTGGAATTTCGCCCAGTGGCTTGCCGACCAAACCACTCAAGGCCGAAACCGCCGCTGTTGAATCCGGCGCGCTCATGCCTCCACCAACCACCGGCGCCAGCGGCGCTTGGGTTTGGCTGACGCTTAAGTTTTTGACCTGGCTTGGAGGGGCGAGTAACTTTTCATTGTGTTGCGCCCGGTATTCGTCCAATAAGGGGCGGGCATCCACGCTGGGGATAGCCACTGGCGCCCCCAGTTGAAAGCGAGGGGCAATTGGAGCTGTGGCGGGCGAATCTAGTTGGGCCGTGACGGGGTGAGGTGAAAGCGGGGCGAGCAGATTTAAGAGAAGCCCCATGATCCCCAGCAGACGACTCGGGCGGGCAAGTCGATTCATAGCGTGTTGAGAAAAAGCTGAGGAGATATTCATGATTGTAAGCCTCCGGTTTCACCTAGTCCCTTCTCAAATAGAGGAGGGCAAACTCATCCGAACAAAAGTGAGTGTAGCACCAATTAAAACGCGGGGCAATATAGAAATGCAAAATCCCCTCAATTGGTCTGTAGACCACGTTTAATGTTCATGCGCCGCCGTCCCCAGTGTATGTTCGTAAACCAAGCGTGCGTAATAGCCCCAAGCCACTCCACTTATTTGTGCCACGGGTTGGGTTTGGCGACTAGAAGGCGTGTCTTGCAATGTTTGCTTGAAGAATGCCACCACTTCAGCCCAGGCCTGGCCCTGGGCCCCGCCTTGGCGGATGGCCTCAATGCTTTTCACGAAAGCGTGCGGCTGACCCTCGTAAATTGAAATGGTATTGGGCACCCCGGCAGTGTTGAGCGCGGCCTCGAAGGCCTGGATTTCTTCCAACGGGATGGATTGGTCGGCGTCGCCGAAAATGCCGAGGAGCGGGCCGGGGAGTGACTTGAGTTGTTCGGGGTCGGTGATGGGTGAACCATAGAGGACGACGGTGCTGGCGAGTTGGGTATTGTGCAAACTATAGCGGAGTGAAGTGCCGCCGCCAAAGCAAAAACCCATGATGCCCACACGGTCCATCTGCGCCTCGGGCTGAGTTGCTAGCCAGCCGAAGACCGCGTCCAGATCGCTCAGGACTTGCGCGGGCGGGGTGGCGACCACATTGTAAATCGCGGTCGGGATCCAGGACGTGGTGTGCCCCCGAAACATATCCGGCGCGATGACGAGATAGCCTTCCGCGGCCAGCGCGTCGGCTTTCCCCAAGATTTCTGATTTCAAACCCCAGAATTCATGAATCATGATCACGACCGGGTGCGGTCCCGGGGTGATGGGGCGCGCCACATACGCGCGGATCTCGGGCCCGGTTCCGTTGGGGATGCGGACGTTGGTCAGCGGGTCAAGGCGGTTGCCGTCGGCGAGGCGGTCAATCAGCACCGACCCGGCTAAAAACAACCCCACCCCACCGATGAAGCCGAGAATGGCTAGGAGGCTACGCTTGATAATTTTGGTCATAGTTGTTTGGATATGAGGAATGAGACTGGCGGATCATAGCTTCTTCAACAAGGCATTCACCCGTTGTTTGAGCCGGGTCGCGCGCACGGGGGGCCAGTCCACCGCCAGGTCGTGGACTTGCGCGGTCCAGCTTTCGCGGGAGACGCGGAGATAGTCGAGCAGAGCGTGCGCACCGTGGAGTTGGGGCGCTTTGCGTTTGGCTTGCTTCTCGGCCCACAGGTCAAGGTAGTCATCCAGGCGTTTTTGTAACACATAATTATCGCTGAGCGCGCCGAGCCGGTCTTGCATCTTCACCAGGTCTTCGACGATCTCCGGGGCCTCGCTGGGCAGGGCGGGCGCCAAAAATTCGAGCGCATAACGGAGGTGTTTGTAGGTCAACCGCAGTTCGTGATATGACCGGGGCTTGTCATTCGTCAGCGCGGCCTGGGCTGGCGCAACAGCGGCGACGGCTTCCCGCAAGAGCTGGGGCGCGGCGGTTTTGAGGGTTTCATCGGCGCCGCGCTGGATGGGCGGGGTGCCGATGAATTGGGTGAGGGCCGTCAGGAGATCAGTCGTCTGTGGGCCGCTGAGCCACTTTTTAACCCCCACGACCGCCGCGGCCCGTTGCTTGTCCCAAACGGTGATGAGCGCTTGGAGTTCCTGATTCAGGGGCGCGTTCTCGGCTTGGGGCAAGCTGGCTTGATATGCGCGGACGGCGGTGAGCAGGGTTTCCCAATCGCGCAGTTCGCCCAGCACCCGTTCGGTTTGGCGCATGCGTTGGCGTAAGCGTTTGATCGGTTTGTATTTGAAATGCGCGCCAAAGACCAGCAGGGCTTGCCGCCACCGTCGCGCCGAGACACGCAAGGCTTTGATCGCTTGCGGGTCGCCCTCGAGGGCGGCGGTTTCATGGGCTTGCCAGCGCAAGAGATGCAAAGCCAGCGCGCGGCGCGTCACATCGGACATGAGGGTGTCGGGGGTAAGCTCCAAGGCCGCCAGATATTCCAGGTCGGGCGGCGGCTCGGGGGCCGGGGCGGTTTCGAGCGGCAGATGGAAGACCTTGCGCCACAGATCGGCCCGTTTGCGGGCCCGCGCGCCATCGGCTTTGGTGTGGGGGCCGGAGAGGCGGAGGGTGGCGCCCTCCGGGGTGAGGACCAGGCCGTGCAGTTCGGTGGTTTGGGTTTGAGAGTCATCCAGACCATCGGCTACCCGGAGCAGGGCGGCGAGCGCGAGGGTTTGCCGTTGCCGGACGGGGGAGAGATCGGCGAGGTAACCGATGGCCTCGGGGTCAACTTTTTTGCGGTGCAGGCCGATCACATCAGCGATGAGCGCTTGTTGATTGTCGGTGAAGCCGGTGAGGTTGGGGTGTTGGAGAAGTTCGCGGGCGGCCAGGTGGCGGTTAGGCTCGTCCACGCCCGCGCCGAGGTTATGGAGCAGGGCGGCGGTTTCGAGGACTGGCCGCAGGGAAGCGGGGAGATGATGGAGGTTGGGGGCCGCATCGAACATGGTGAGGGCCGAGTCGGCCACCCGGCGCGCATGCGCCACATCCGCGCGGACCAGGTCGAGCAGTTCGAGCGGGGTAAAGGCCGGGCGCGGGAAGTCGCCCAACTGGTGGGCGGCGAAATGTTGCCGGGTGGTGGTCACATCCACGAACGGCACGCCCAGGGATTCGGCAATGGCTTCGGGGGTGGCGCTCTCGGTCAGCAAAATGATCCGGGCCTGCAAGGCCTCGGGGGCCGGGCTGTGAGAGGTATGCCATTCGAGCCAAAATTTTAGGGAAGGGGTCAGCATGGAATGAGTTTAGCATAGAATGGATTGCCGAATAGCTGGCCAGTAATTCTCCATCTGAAATGGAATCGAAGCTGTAGCCGGTGATTGAAGCCACAAATAACCGGCTGTAGCCTCGCCTCCTTGCCATGCCATAGCTGGAGCCGAGGGTGGTCTTCAGGCCTCGGCTAAAAATTTTGACACTTAATCGAATGATGTTACACTACACCCCTGCCCAGTTTTGCTAGCGGTTTGAACCACGCTTTTTATAAACGGCCAGGCGAGGAGGTGAAGCCTACAACCAAACCACTTTTCCAAACTTAAACACACCCGGAACTGAATTTTTATACTCACCAAGGAGAAGATTATGAGTCGCAAGTTGTATAAGATTGCCGCACTGATCGCCCTCGGGGCGATGGTGTTAGCCGCCTGTGGCGGGGGCGCGGCCGCGCCGACCACCGCGCCGGAAGTCAGCGGGATGGATAAACTGATCGCCGACGCCAAAGCCGAAGGCGAACTGACCGTGATTGCTCTGCCGCATGACTGGTGCAATTATGGTGAGGCGATTGAAGCCTTCAAAGCCAAATATGGCTTGAAAGTGAACGAACTCAACCCCGATGCCGGTTCCGGCGACGAAGTGGAAGCTATCAAG
>CAYUFY010000305.1:0-6497 GCA_964443795.1 uncultured Anaerolineales bacterium
GGGCGCAATTCGTTTTTCGTTGGGGGGCGGGGTAGTCCATGCCTGGAAGGGGGCTTGCGGCGTGGCCGGTGAGTCCGGAGGAGCGGCAGGGGGACTCTCCGCCTTCAATTCGGCATTGAAGTCTTCCAGGTTGGCTTCGCGGGCCAACCGTTGCGGCAGGTTGCGAATTTCATCCGAGGTCTTCTGCAAAATTTTGTAGTTATCGGATTGGTACATCCGGTTGAGCGTGCGCCCGATGGTCTTGGCGCCGCCAGCAATATCTTTGGGGCTAAAGATGAGCACCACAATCAGCACAATAAATAATAGTTCGAGCGGGCCGATACCAAGAAATTCCATAGGGGGTCACTAAGATTGGGCGGGCGGGATTTTGGCGAGGGCTTGCACGATCTCGTTCTCACGGACTGTGAGCGCCCCCAATACCCCGTTGACAAACCGGGGCGCGCTATCCGAGCCATAGAGCTTCGCCAGTTCCACCGCTTCGTTAATCGCCACTTTGGTCGGGGTCTGACGGTCCACCGCAAATTCCCAAATGGCGAGCCGCAAAATATTGTGGTCAATAATCGCCATCTGGTCGAGCGGCCAATCCGGGGCGTGTTTTTCAATCAATTGGTCCAGCGCCGCCGCATATTGCAACACGCCCGTCACCAGTCGTTGGGCAAATTCACTCAACTCTGGTTCCAGCGGCTGGTCTTCCAGCCGTTGCGCCATGACTTCGGCGACGGGGTGGGTGGTGCAGGCGAGTTCGTAAAGAGCTTGCAACGCGACGGTGCGCGCTTTGCGACGAGCTTTCATGGGTTTATGGCTGATGGCAACTAGCCGCAGGCAGACGGTTACGGCTATCGGCCATCCATCACGGCTGGGTAGGCAATATCTTCAATATGCACGTTGACCAACAAAACTTCCATGCCGACCATTTCATGAATCGCGCGCGTCACTTCCGCCTGCACCACGCGGCTGGTCTCGGGCACGTTGGCGTCATGCTTGACCACCAAATACAGTTCCACGGCCACCGACTGGTCTTTCACTTCAATGCGCACGCCGTCGCCGACGCCGCGCATAAACAGGCGGTTGACCCCGCCCGGCACCGGACTCATGCCAGCCACCCCCGGCACCCCCAGCGCCGCCAGGCGGGCAATGGTGAGCAGGACATCCGGCGCAATAATAGTTTTGCCGCGGCGCGGCGGTTCTTCTGTCATCGTTAACCCATCACCATTCCGCCGTCCACGCTCAACACCTGCCCGGTGATGTACCCCGCCCGGTCGGAGGCGAGAAACGTGACGGCATAAGCGATTTCTTCGGGTGTGCCCCACCGCCCCAGCGGGATGGCCTTAACCGAGGCTTCTTTTAACTCGGCGGAAAGATCGTGGGTGAGCGTGGTGGGAATAAACCCCGGCGCCACCGCGTTGACCGTAATCTTCCGCGCGGCCACCTCGCGCGCGAGGGCTTTCGTAAACCCAATCAGCCCGGCTTTGCTGGCCGAGTAGTTGGTCTGCCCGGCGTTGCCGGCAATGCCCGAGACGGACGTGATGTTAATGATGCGCCCGGAGCGTTTACGCATCATGGTCTTCACCGCCGCCTTGGAGCAATTAAAGGCGCTCTTGAGATTGGTCTGGATCACTATATCCCAATCGGCCTCGGGCATCATCATAATCACCATATCGCGCGTGGTGCCGGCGTTGTTGACAAGGATATCCAACTGACCATAGGTTTCCACAGCGGCTTTGATCAGCCCTTCAGCGGCTTTGTAGTCGGCCACATCGGCTTGCACAGCTTTGGCCTCGCCCCCGGCCGATTTAATGGCGTCCACGCCGAGGGCCGCGCCCTCCGCGTCTTTGGCGTAATTCACGATGACTTTGGCCCCACGTTGGGCCAGTTCCACCGCAATCGCGCGCCCAATGCCGCGCGAGGCTCCGGTGACCACGGCCGCTTTACCGGCTAAATCCATAAAGGTTCTCCTGTGTTAAGGCTCTCGAACAGCGGGGATTATACCCCGATTGGAAAAACCTCTCCCCACCCCCTCGGTCTCCCATTTGCACCATAGGCTCTCTGGCATTTCACTGGTCTAGGCGTGCCTACCCCACCACCCCAAACGCCCGCACCGGGAAAGTCCCCAGCCCTTTGACCTTCACCGGCACGGCAAAAAAGCGCGCGCCGGACTCGGGCAACGCCCCCAACCCACACAAATGCTCGGCAATCGGTATCCCCGCGCGGAGCAGGGTCGAATGCACCGGGCGCGTCCCATCGTCGGTGTCGTCCATGTTCAGCGAGTCAATCCCCACCAGCGCCGCATCGGCCTCGGCCAAAAATTCGGCAGCCTCGCGTGTGAGATAGGGATGCCCCTCGAAATACTGGTCACTGCGCCAGTGTCGGTCCCAGCCGGTATGCACAATCACCGCCCGGCCTTTGACTTCCAGCCCGCGCAAATCGGCGCTGGTCACGCCGCGTTGCGCGCGCTCCACCGCTCGCACGACCACACACTCCAAGTTCGCCAATGATGTGAGCGGCAGTTCCGCCAAGTCTTGTCCATCCGCATAGCGATGAAAGGGACTGTCCACATACGTGCCGGTGTTCGCCACCATCTCAATCTTGCCAATGTAAAACTCCGTGCCGCCGGAATAGTGACTGCGCGAGGCCTCGCGGGTCAGATAATCGCAAATCACCGGCGCGGGCAAACCTTTGTAAGTGATCATCCCATCTTCAATCGTGTGACTGAGGTCAATGAGTTGCATCGTAGCGCTCCCGAGTTGTGGCTGAATGGTGTCTTGCGGAGTTTAGCACGTCTCTGACTTGACGCGCCCCTCCCCCTCGCATACACTCCACCCGTTCTCATCCGTTACATCCGTTGCCAATCCGTTGCCTCCTATGCCCACCGCAAAACCCTACCAACACGTCCCCGCCGCGCCCACCAACCCCAAGGCCCCCAAACCCTCCAAAGCCTTCGATGTCGCCGACCTGTACTCCGGCCCGGTGGCCGAGGTGCGCCCCAAAACCGATGGCGGCCTCCGGCTGGATGAAAAGTTGCGGCAAGCGTATTTCTGGCTTGTCAACCACGCCATCATCAGCCCGCACTACGACATTGAATACAACACCACCCCGCCGCAGACATTCACCCTGGGCGACCTCAAGAGCAAAATCAATCTGCCCTCGGCCCAAAGCTATTCCAGTTTTGTTTTGCTCCCATTGTTAAATTTCGCCGTCCGCAAACGCTGTCTCATGGTTGGCGGGCCGGGGCGCGGCAAGACGCAGACCGCCATTCTCATGGGCATCCTCGGGGGCCACACCATTCAGGAAGTGCGGCGCGGGATGCAACACGGCCAGCCGCAAATGACCATCTCCGACCTGCTGGGCAACCCGCTCCCCGCCGACCTGGTCAACGCGCAGACCATGGACGACATCCGCATCTCGTGGCGCAAGTGGCTGAGTATGCGCGTCAAAATCATTGACGAGTACAACCGCATCCCCACCCGCACGCAGTCGGCGCTCCTCACCCTCATGGCCGATGGCTACGCCGAAATCCTCGACCACATTTACGAATGCGCGCCCGGCGCGTGGTACCTCACCGCCAACGACGATGGCGGCGGCGGGACGTATCAAGTGATTGAAGCCTTGCGCGACCGGATTGATATCGTGGTCAAAGCACTCTCCTTCAACACGCGCTTCCTGCCCGAGCTGTTGACTCGTGTGGAGGAAAACTTCCGCCCTGAAGATATCGTCCCCCCGCAAATTATCTTTACCCCCGACGAGATTGATCGCCTCAACGACGAAATCCTTGCAGTCATCGTGCCGGACCCCATCCGCCGCCGCTTCGAGTTCTTCGCCAGCCAGTTTGAGTTTCTCGAGTCCGCCGCCGAGCAATTGGAATACAAAACCAAAGACACTGCCAAACTCGCGGGCAGTGACCTGCACCAAATGGCGATGCAGGACACCGGCAAAGACAAGATGAAGGACATCGGGAGCCAGACCAAGAACGGGCTCTCGGTGCGCGCGCTGATGACCGCGCTGACCTTTGTCAAAGCCATGTCGTACTTCCGCGGCGACCCCGACGTGGACTTGGAAGATCTGCGGCAACTCATCCCCTTTGTGCTTCACGACAAACTCCAACCCGACCACGACGCGCCGTTCTTCGAGGCCCCCGGCAACGCCATCTACCGCACCGACAAAATTGGCTGGATTCGCAAACTCTTTGATATGTCGTGCGCCGAGTATGACCGCCTGAACTTAGACAAAGACGACCCGGTCGCCACGCTTGCAGATGAATTCGCCGCCGGGCTGGAGGGCGTGAGCGAGCAAGAGACCCGCGCCCGCCTCGTCAAAATTGAACGACTCCTCGGCGAGTGGAGCAAAGGCCGCAAGTTCTACGGGCATATGTTTGATGATGTGCTGAAGTTGAAATATCTGCATCAGCGCTACACGAATTATTTGAACTGGTTGACGTTGAAGTAATGGCCAAAGAGCCGGGGAGCACCGGAAAAGAAAATCTTCCCGGCCCCCTTGCTCCCCCGCTCTCCTGCCGATTTACATCTGCCTCATGTCCGTACCTCTCACTGGCACTCTTGCCCAAGCCCTCGCCTCCAACCGCTCCCGCTTCAATTCCAAGTTCGCCGCCGCGCGCCGCTACTATCCCAAATTGGATGCGGACAATTTTGGCGAGGTGCTGACCACTTTGGTCGCCCCACTGGTGGAAGCCGTGGCCCAGGCGGATTCATCCGCGACCGAAGCGGTGGCGGAAGCCCTCTACGACATCAGCCTCAACCTCGTGGCGCAGGAATTTCTCGGCCCGACCTCGCGCTATCCGTATCTCATCGAAGGCTGGCGCGTTCTGCTCCCGCGCCTCGCCCGCTTCATCGCCCGCGACCCGCGCCAGTTTGTCGGCTCGGTGACCAACGCGCTCTACAATCTCTCGGCCACGCCCGGCGCGCGCCCCCACGAATGGGCCGGGCAAATGCTCGCGCTCGCCGACCTCGCGCCGGACCCCGATACGCTCTTACAGATGGGGCAAATCCTCGCGTGGCGCGCGGGCCTCGCGCATTACCGCCCCAGCGCATTGGACTTGGCCCGGACGTTGGAACCCCGCCTCGCCCGCGCGGCCCTCGGTCTCCCGAAAGATTCGCCGCCCATCCAAACCATCATCAAAGACCTGCTCGCCGACCCGTGGCTCCCGCCCGCCTATGCCGACGGCAAGCGCAGTAAAAATCTCGAACTCAAAATCGTGGCGCGGGTGGGCGCGTTTCGCGGCTTCGGCGGGTTGTTCCTCGCCCCGCCCACCGTGGCCTGCTCCGACGGCGAGTTCCACGTTAGCGATAACGACAAACAATGGCGCCTCACCGCCGACCTTTTCGGCGCGACCTTTCATCGGGCCGAAACCATGCCCCGCGCTACCGGTCTCAAAGGCTCACCTTTCAAACTCAATGAAGGCGGCACGGTCTCGCACGGCAAATACACGCGCGTTTTCTCCGAACTTGAAAGCTTTAAGAGCGCGGCTTACAACGCCACGACCCTGGCGGTGACGGTCTCGCTCTCGAATGCCGTGTATTTGGTGGCGCTGGTGGAATTGTGACCGCCTTTGGCGCTTCGAGCCTCGCCGAGGATTTCATGCAACTCAGCCAAGTGCTGGCCGATTTTTGCACCGCCCGTTCCCCGCAAGATTGGGAACGCAAAACCGGCACCCGCGCCAAAGACTGGACTCTGCATCAAACGCTCGCGCATCTGGTCGCGGGCGCGGAACTCATCTGGGCCGCAACAGAAGCCACGCTCGAAGGCCAACCCGCTGTCTTTCCCGGCATCACCCAACGCTCCGAACTGCCCGCGCTCAACGCGCGCGAGATTGCCGCGCGAGAGCACATTCCTCCGCCCGAACTGACTCGGCAATTATTGGACCTCCTGAACCAATGCGCCGCGCGGTGCCAAACGCTCACCCCGCGCGAACTGGAATTGTCTTTCGCCGCGCCGTTCTACAACCGCTCGCTCACTGTGGCTGAGGCGCTTGGCTGGCAGTTGATGCACCCCGGGGCCATCCACGCCGCGCAACTCGCCAATGGCGCGGGCGTAAAGCCTTTATGGACGCATTACTCGCCGGAACTGGCGCACCGCCAAATGACCCGCTTATTCAACATCATGTCGCACAGTTACTGGCCGGAGCGCGGCGGGGCGATACGCGCCAGCATCAATTTCAATGTAGCCGGGGCGGGCGGCGGGCATTGGCACTTGACCCTTGCGCCCGACGGGGGAGCCTGCGGCGAGAGCCCAGCCCCGCGCCCGGCGCTGACTCTGTGGTTAGCGCGGCTCGATACGCTCTATCGGTTGTTCACTTTACAACTTAGACCCGGCGGGGCGTTACTGCGTGGGCAAATGCTGGCTTGGGGGAATATCGCGTTGGGATTCAAACTGGCGTATTTTGTCACACCAACGTAGCGAGGAACGCTGATGGCGCTGAAAAATCTGGTGGTCGCTGATTTTTTGATTTATCTGCGCTAATCAGCGTCTAATCTACGGTGTCA
>CAYUFY010000306.1:0-6489 GCA_964443795.1 uncultured Anaerolineales bacterium
TGGGCCGACACCGCCGTCATCGCCTGGCTCATTGACGCCGGGGCCATCATCAACCAGAACACCAACGCCCAAGGCTCGTATGGCCCCTACTGTCGCGCCCTCAAGCGCATCTGCTACGAAGAGTCGTTCCACCTGAAATACGGCTACGACTCGGTGGTGACGCTGGCCAACGGCACCCAAGCTCAGCGCGCCATGTTGCAGGATGCGCTCAACCGCTGGTGGCGGCCCATCATGCACTTCCACGGCCCGCCCGACAAAGTCTCGGCCCACACCGAAATTCTCATGCGTTGGAAAATCAAAATCAAAACCAACGATGCCATGCGCCAGGAATTCCTCGGCCAATACGTGCCCAAAATTTGGGAGCTCGGCCTGACCGTGCCCGACCCGAACCTGCATAAGAACCCCGACACCGGCGAATGGGAATTTTCCGATCCGGATTGGGGCGAGTTCAAGCGCGTCATCAATGGCGATGGCCCCTGCAACAAAGAGCGCCTCGCCACCCGCCAAATGGCGCACGACGATGGCGCGTGGGTAAGGGCGGCACTGGCGGGGAATGATAAGCCAGTCACCCTGATGTAAAAGTGTCGAAGTGTCAGGTGTCAAAGTGTCAGGTCACTTGACACCCGACACCCGACACCTGACACCTAATGCCTGATACCCAATGGCAAGTCTACGAAGTCTTTCACCAAAAAGCGCGCGGCGAGCATCATGTCCACGTCGGGTCGGTGCATGCCACTGACCCCGAAATGGCGCTCATCCTCGCCAAGGAGCAATACGCCCGGCGCATGGCGTGCGTCAACTTGTGGGTCGTCAAAGCCAGCGACATCCACGCCACCGAATACGCTGATGACGACATGTTCGGCCACGCGGTGGATAAGAGTTACCGCGAGGCGTATGGGTATAAGGTGGTGAAGAAAATGAGGAAGGGTGAAAAGTAATTGGTAAATGGTAATTACCATTTACCAATTACAGTCTCATCAGGATTACACATGAATTTCCAAGTCGCCCAAAAAGAATTACTCTTCCGCCTCGCCGACGACGAAGTCATCATCGGCCACCGCAATATGGAATGGACCGGCCTCGGCCCGATCCTCGAAGAGGATATTGCCTTCTCTTCGATGGGCCAGGATGAATTCGGCCACGCGCAAATTTACTATTCACTCCTGCATGAATTGGGCGAAGCCGACCCGGACCACCTCGCGTTTTACCGGGAGGCTCCGGCGTTCCGGAACGCTCAACTTGTGGAACTGCCCAAAGGCGATTGGGCTTTCAGCGTGGCCCGGCAATTTCTCTACGACGCTTACGAGGCCGTGCGCCTCGCCGCGCTCTCCCGCTCCGGTTACACGCCACTCGCCCAGGCCGCGCGCAAATTCGCGGGCGAGGAAAAATATCATTTTCTGCACGGCAAAACGTGGCTTACACATCTGGGGCGCGGCACGGATGAAAGCCGCGCGCGCCTGCAAGCCGCGCTCGACCAGACCTTCCCCTACGCTTTAGGTTTATTTGAGACGACCGAAGCGGATGCCGCCATCGTGGCCGAAGGCTTGTGCGCGCCCGAAGCGGAATTATGCAACCAGTGGCTCGCCCTCATCACCCCACTCATCACGGAGGCCGGGCTTACCGTGCCCACCGCGCCAGCCTTCACTGGCGGACGACGCGGTCAGCACACCGAGCATCTCACGGCCTTGCTGAACGATATGCAGTTGGTGTTTCGCACCGACCCGGAAGCTACTTGGTAAGTTCTGATGTGTTTAAGTGTTTACGGCTCTACCGGATTTAACGGGAAACCCAGGTAGGTCGGGCTTGTAGCCCGACACCTGACGCGGCAAAAACTGTCGCGCTACAAGCGCGACCTACCGTCAATCCCGTCAAAAACGGTAGAGCCGTATTTACGTATCACGAGACACTTAAACACATGCTTTACCCCCTCATGCTCACCGAAACCGATATCCGCCTTGCCCTCGAAGATGTCAAAGACCCGGAGATTCCCCTCATCTCCATTGTCGAACTCGGGTTGATTGCCGCTGTGCAAATGAGCGAAAACACCGTGACCGTTAAACTCACGCCCACCTTTGTCGCGTGTCCGGCGGTGGAAGTGATGCGCGCTGAGGCCGAGCAACGGATCCGCGCGTTGGGGGTGGAGCATGTGAAAGTCGAGATCACGTTTGACCCGCCCTGGGATTCAAATCGCATCAGCGAAGAAGGCCGCCGTAAGCTCAAAGCCTTTGGCCTCGCTCCACCCAAGCGCCAGACCGGCCCGCTGGATTTAATTCAAATCCAATTCATCGCCTGCCCCTTCTGCGATTCAGACAACACCGTCCTCGAAAGCGCCTTCGGCCCCACGCTCTGCCGGGCCATTCACTATTGCCGCAATTGCCAGCAATCGTTTGAACAATTTAAGCCAGTGTAAGAAATAGCAAGGGAGCCCGCTTTGCTGGGGAGCCGGGGAGAATCACCCTTGCCCCCCTGCTCCCCCGCTCCCCGGCTGATTGTCAAGCAACTCCTGCACTCTCACCTCATCTGCATAAACGCCCCGGTACTCAAACGGCAACAGCGCCGCAATGCGACACATCAATTCATGCGTCTGGGCTTCCAACTGCGCCTCGCGGTTATGCCGGTCGAGGGGCGGGATGCGCATCGGCGCGCCAAAGGTTATGGTCACGCGCGCCTGGCGAAAGCGGCGCAATTCACTAAAAACATTCTGCAAGTTGGTCAACGCCACGGGCACAATCGGCACCCCCGCGCTGGCCGCCAGAAAGATCGCCCCCGGCTTGCCCGGTTGCAAAGTATAGGTGGGACTGCGGGTCCCCTCGGGCGCGATGCCCATGACGCTCCCCGCTTTGAGCGCTTGAACCGCATATTTCAAAGTTGAGGGCGGGATCGCGCCCCGATGCACCCAAATGGTGTCTTGTAATTCAACAATCCAGCGGAAGATGGGGCGGGGACGATAGGTGTCGGCGGCGAAGACGGTCAGCTTGCGCCCGGGGAGCAGGGATAACACCAGCGGCGCATCGAGCAGGCTCAAATGATTGGGCGAGAGCACGACTCCGCCCGAGGGCGGCACCCGCTCCAGGCCGCGCACCTCCACCCGGGCGCAGACCTTGAACGCCAAGCGCAGAAAACCCCGAAACACCTCCACCCCCGCCGGGGATACGCGCCCCGGCACAAAAATCGGTTCATTCGACATTGCGTCTCCTCAGCCCATCAACCCGCGCCAGAATACTGCCCCCCACCAACGCGCTTCCCAATCGTTGAGCAACGACACCGCCACAAACAGCGCCCCCCCCCGCCAGCCAACGAAACCACTTTGAATGCATAGCGCCTCATTTTAACCCTTCCTACCCATCCGGCTAGTCGCGCCGCCAATATGAATCTAATGCGCCTGCCGTTACACTCACCCCGACTCGCAGTATAATCCGGTTATGGCCGATATGAACACCGATAAAAACGTCTGGGTGGCCACCGTGCGCCCCGATGGGCGACCCCACCTGGTGCCGATTTGGTTTGTGGTGGACGACGGTCACTGGTACATTTGCACCGCGCCCGATAGTGTGAAGGCCCGCAACTTGCAAGCTAACCCGCAGATTGCCCTGGCCCTGGAAGATGGCACCCACCCGCACATCGTGGAAGGCGCCGCCCGCGCGGTCAGCCCGAACCCCAACGTGGTGCGCAAGTTCAAAGACAAGTACGACTGGGACATCACGACTGATGGGCAGTACTCGCAGGTGTTTGAAGTGACCGTGACCAAGCAAGTGATGAGGTGAGCCGTCATCAGTTGTCAGTCATCAGTGATCAGTCAATGGCGGACTGGTCACTGATAACTGCTCACTGATAACTGCTCTGCCAAAGGACTCTCTCCATGATGCGCTTTGACCGCTTCACCGAACGCGCGCAGGATGCCGCCGCGCGCGCGTTTGAGATATTGCAACGCTACGGCCATAACCAGGTAGATACCGAACACTTGCTCCTGGCCATGCTCGAACAACCGGAGGGGGTCATCCCGCAAATCCTCGATCGCCTGAGCGTGGATATGGAAATCATCAAACGCCGCCTCGATGACGTGCTACGGGCCTCCCCGCGCGGGGCGCAGATCTACGGCGGCGGCACCGGGCAAGTCTTCGTCACCCCGCGCCTCAAGCGCATCGTGGATCTGGCCAACGACGAAGCCGGTCGCTTCAAAGACGAATACATCTCCACCGAGCATTTGTTTTTAGCCATCCTCTCCGAGCGCAACACCGCCGTCTCGCGCATCCTGGCCGAGGCTGGGGTGAGCAAAGAGCGCGTGTACGAAACGGTGAAGGAAATTCGCGGCGGCCAGCGTGTCACCGACCCCCAGGCCGAAACCCGCTACCGCACCCTCGAAAAATATTCGCGCGACCTGACCGCCCTCGCCAAGTCCGGCAAACTCGACCCCGTCATCGGGCGCGACAACGAAATTTTGCGCGTCATTCAAGTCCTCTCGCGCCGCACCAAGAACAACCCGGTGCTCATCGGCGAGGCGGGCGTGGGCAAAACCGCCATCGTGGAAGGCCTGGCCCAAAAGATCGCCACCAACGATGTGCCGGAAATCCTCAGCGGCAAGCGGGTGGTCTCGCTGGATTTGGGCGCGATGATCGCCGGGTCGCGCTTCCGCGGCGAGTTCGAGGAACGGCTCAAATCGGCCATCGAGGAAGTGCAACGCTCCGAAGGCGATGTGATCCTGTTCATTGACGAACTGCACACGGTGGTGGGCGCGGGGGCCGCGCAGGGCGCGCTGGATGCCAGCAACATGCTCAAACCCGCGTTAGCGCGCGGGGAACTGCAATGCGTGGGGGCCACGACGCTCGACGAGTTCCGCAAACACATCGAGAAAGACGCCGCGCTCGAGCGCCGCTTCTCCCCGGTGTATGTGGACGAACCCTCGGTGGACGATACCATCCTCATGTTGCGCGGCTTGCGCGACCGCTACGAAGCGCACCACAAAGTCACGTTCAGCGACGCCGCGCTGGTGGCCGCCGCCAAACTCTCGCAACGCTATGTCACCGACCGCCGCCTGCCCGACAAAGCCATTGACTTGATGGACGAGGCCGCCGCCAAACTGCGCGTGGCGCTCTATTCCCTCCCGCCCGACTTGAAAACCCTGAAAGCCGAGATTGATCGGCTGATGGCCGAGGAAGAACAAGCCGGCCTCTCGCGCGATTACGAGCACGCCGCGCAGAAAAAAGCCGAGCGCCTGCGCATTGAAACCGACTTCAACGAAAGGCGCGACGTCTGGGAGAAAGAACATAAACTAGATGAGGTCGTGGACGAAAGCGACATCGCCGGGGTGGTGAGCCAGTGGACGGGCATTCCGCTCAACCAAATGCTCGAAACCGAGTCGCAGAAACTCCTGCAAATGGAGGAGCGCCTGCATGACCGTGTCATTGGGCAGGACGAGGCGGTGCACGCCATCGCCGACGCCATCCGGCGCGCCCGCTCGGGGCTGAAGAGTCCCAAGCGGCCCATCGGTTCGTTCATCTTCCTCGGCTCATCGGGCGTGGGCAAGACCGAACTGGCCAAGGCCCTGGCCGCGTTCCTCTTCGACGACGAGGACGCGCTGGTGCGCGTGGACATGAGCGAGTACCGTGAACAGCACACGGTCAGCCGCCTGTTTGGCGCGCCGCCCGGCTATGTGGGTTACGACGACGGCGGGCAGTTGACCGAGGCCGTGCGCCGCCGCCCCTACCGCGTGGTGCTCTTTGATGAAATCGAAAAAGCGCACCCCGATGTGTGGAACGCGCTTCTTCAAATTCTGGATGATGGCCGCCTGACCGACGGGCAGGGCCGCGTGGTGGACTTCCGCAATACGGTGTTGATTATGACCTCGAACCTGGGCACCGAGTTTGTGAAGAAGGCTGGCACGCTGGGCTTCCTCCGCAAGGGCGACGATGGCTCAGGTGAAGATGCCAACAACGAAAAGATCGAGCGTGCGCTCAAATCCACCTTCCGCCCCGAGTTTCTCAACCGCGTGGATGAAATCATCACCTTCAAGCCGCTGTCGGTGGAAGATGTGGAACGCATTGTGGGTTTGCAGATGAAAGAGATTGAGACGCGGCTGGCGGAGCACGGCCTGTCCGTACGGCTCACCGAGGCCGCGCGGGGTTGGCTGGCCCGCGAGGGCTTCGACCCCCAGTTCGGGGCGCGGCCCCTGCGCCGGGCGTTGCAGAAATACGTCGAGAGTCCGCTCTCGGTCCAAATGCTCAAAGGCGATTTCAAATCCGGCGATGCGGTGGTAGTGGATTGGTTGGAAGGCGTGGGCATCGAGTTCCGCAAGGATGAGGCTATCCCGGTGGTCACTGAGCAACCTGCCCCAATATCAGCATAATCAGTCCTTTACGAAAGCACCCTGCGCCGGGCGGATGGCGCGGGCTTTGACACGTGAACGACAGTCGAACCATCAGTCCATTTTTAGAAAAGTGACGTTTGTCTATTGCTTTTGACTTGAAATAGTTTTATTCTGACAGAGTGTTC
>CAYUFY010000307.1:0-6467 GCA_964443795.1 uncultured Anaerolineales bacterium
GAGGAGCGCGGGGTCGGCGGCGGGGTTGAAGCCGTAGCCTGCCACGAGCAGGTCAAGCGCCAACACGCCGAGGGCGAGGAGTTCCCACACGGTGCGCCCGCGCAGATAGATTGAACAACGGCTGACACGGAGGACGATGCCGCTGGCGATGAGTAGGAGGGCGAAGATGAAGACCCAGCGGGCTTCGTAGGAGAAGAACATTCGCCCATCGGTGAAGGCTTGGGGCGCGAGGGCGAGGTCGGCGACGAGGCGATCCATTAACCCGTCGAGGCGGGTGTAGAAAACGCGCGCGGCAAGGAGGGCGAGAGCGATGAGTGTGCCGCCCCAGACCGCGAGACCGGAGTAAAAAGTGATGAGTGAAGGTTGAGACCAGAGGAAAAGTGGCGCAAAAAGATTGGAGATTGGAGATTGAGATTTGGGATTTCTACGGAGCATGCCGTAGAAGCCGAGGGCGATTTGGGCGGGATGACTGCGCCAGAGGTATTCGATGCCATAGGCGCTGAGGACGGCCATGCTCAACGCGAAGGGCCAGACCCAACGGAAAGGTGAGTGGAGTTGGTTGATGCCGGGGAGCCAGAAGATGAGGCGATAGAGCGGTGTACCGAAGGCAAAGGCGAGGGAGAAGAAGGCGAGCAGGAGAAAGAAGGGGACGTGGGTGAAGAAGGTGGAGAGGAGGAGGGCGCGGAGGATGTATTCGGTTTTGCGCCGGAGGGTGACACGAAGCCAAAGGATGAAGACCAGCGCGGCTAGAAAAAGCGGGAGCAGACCGACATAGGCTCCGCCTTCGACGTAGTTTTTGATACCCCAGTCTATGGTGTGGTTATTGAGTGGCGCGAGGATGTTTTGCCAAGTGAAGAGGTCGAAGTATGTATGGTGGCTGGGGTTGCCGTAGAAATTGGGGATGAAGAAGGCGATGAGATGCCTGACTGGATAAGCCCAACCGGTGATTTGTTCGTAGGTGGCCGAGCCACTGCGGAAGTTTTGGGTGACAACTTGGTAGAGCGGCAGGATTTGAAGTGCGCCGAGGAGGAGGCCGAGGAGGACGAAGGCGAGGAGGGCGAGGGCGCGGTTTAGAAGAGATGGGTAATTGGTAATTGGAGATTGGGGATTGGAAGAATTTTTGGGGCCAAAGAGCGTGATGAGGCGAAAGAGGGAATATGCGCCGGAGATGAGGAGGGTGTAGTAAGTGATTTCGATGTGCCCGGCGAAGATTTGACAGCCGAGGGCAAAGGCTCCGAGGGCCAGCCACGGTAGGGTCGCCGGTCGCCCCCCGAGGGCGGGCTGGCGCTGAAGGCTGAGTTCAATGGCGGTGAGGATGAGCGGGAGCCACACTACGCCCGCGATAATCATGGTGAAAACCACACTCACGACCATGAAGAGACTCATCTCGGCCACGATGGCACCGAAGAGGGCGCTGAGGCGGCGCAGGCCGAGAACCCGCAAAAAAATGTAAGTGAATAGACCGGCTAGAAAAAATTGCGAGACGGTGAAGAGGCCGTAAGCATGGGGCAGGGGGAAGAGGTAGAAGATGGCTGAGAACGGGTAGAACGCTGAATGTTGTCCGGCGGCGAGGAACGGCAGGCCCGCGAACTGATAGGGATTCCAGAGTGGCAGTTCACCTGCGCGAAGTGACTCGAGGATGAATTTCTTCCACGGATAGTTTTCGAGGACGAGGTCGGCGAGGAGGCCGTTGTGCGGCAGGCCAATCCCAAACTGCGCGGCGACACTGCGATAAGGCTCAACCGCGATGAGGTTGTCAATGGGCAGAAGCGTGCGATTGCCGAAAACGACCGGGGCGAAGAGCAACAGCGGAAGCGCCAGCAGAATGGCGAGGTTGGGGAGATCGGACTTGAAGCGGGAAAGGATGAAGCGCATGGGGCGTGTTGCGTAATGCGTGTAACGAAATACGCACTACGCATTACGATTTCATTTTCGGCGGTCTTTGGGTTTTAGGCCGCGATGTCTCAGTCCCACTTCCCACACCCGCCAGGCGGCTTCGAGTTTGACCGGGATGGTCATCTTGGAATGACCAATGCGCCGGTCTTCAAAGTAGATGGGCATTTCGAGGGCGTGATAGCCGAGGCGCTGGGTGAGATAGGCCATTTCGACCTGGAAGATATAGCCATTGGAGCGCACCCGGTCGAGGCCAATGCCGCGCAGGGTGTCGGCCCGCCAGGCTTTGAACCCGGCGGTGGCGTCTAGAACTTTAATCCCCAGGATGGCGCGGGCATATAGGTTGGCCCAAGCCGAGAGCCAGACCCGACCTTTTTCCCAGCGCTCATCGAGTTTGCCCTGCGGCACATAGCGTGAACCGATGACCACATCGTATTCATTTAGTTTGGCTACCAACTCAGGCAAATAATGGGGCGAGTGGGAGAAATCAGCATCCATTTGGATGATGACTTCGGCCCCGGCCTGGATGGCTTGACTAAAACCCTCGAGGTAAGCGGTCCCCAATCCCAATTTACCGGAGCGATGGATGACGCGGATTTGCTCAGGGTGAGCGGTGGTCAACTCAGCGGCCAGTTGTCCGGTGCCATCCGGGGAGGCATCATCCACCACCAACAGCGATAAATCTAACGGGAGCGCCCACAAGGCTTCGGCGATAGCGCGTAGGTTGTCGGCTTCGTTGTAAGTGGGCAGGACGACGACGTTCATTGGACAAAAAAATGGGGCCGCACGGGCGAATATCCCGGCAGGCCCCAGGCGGCCCAATATCAGTTGCTGTTATTTGACGTACGAACGCAAGATGGCCGTTTTGAACTCATCCAGGTCGTCGAAGTTTTTGCCCGGTGTGGCAATTTCGCTGAGGCGATGCACCAGCCGGTCGCGGGGCAGGCTGGGTTCATCCACCCGCGCTTTAAGCGGGTAGAAATATTCAAGTGAATGGCTCAGGCGGGTTTTCAGACGTTCCCGCAAAACGTGCAAGCGTTGCGGGGTGGTGATGACCACAAAATTTTCGGTGGTGAGGTGGCCGACCAGGTCACTGTGGGAGCCCACCTGCCGGAGCGTCTCACTCATGATCAGGCCCGTCACTCGCAGGACATCATCCGCGGCCAAAAAACCATAGCTTTCCCGGAATTCTTCCAGTCCGCGCACGCTTATCAAAATCACGGCCCAACTGACCGACTTGAGTAACAGCCGCAACCGCTCATCCACCACCGCGCCTTCCGGCAGACCGGTGACCGGGTTGACCAGATTATTTAACCGCGCCCGATTGATGGTATTCCGGACGCGAATCCGCAACTCCTCCAGGTCGAAGGGTTTGGTGATGTAATCCACCGCCCCCAATTCCAGCCCCTGCAGGCGGTCACGGCGATCTTTGCGTTGTGTGAGAAAAATGAAGGGGATATGTTGCGTGCGGCGTTGCGCATGCAACCGCCGCGCGACTTCATAGCCATCAATATCCGGCAGACGGACATCCAGCAAGGCGATGTCCGGTATCGTATGTTGGCAGGCCTCCACGGCCTTCGCGCCCCAATCTGCTTTTAAAACGTTATAACCTTGCGCGTGAAAATATTCGTCCAGCATTCCGGCGAGGTTGGGGTCATCATCGACAATCAGAATAGTCTGCTTGTCGGCCACGCCCGCTCCCTAGCCGATCGGCTCTTTTTCAATGACCAGCACACACGCATCATTGCCACAGGCAATACAGTCTTTTTCGTAGACTTTAAATTCGTGCCCGCCCGACAACCACTTGAGGCCTTCTTGCACGAGACCGGCGCCCGCATGGCACATGGGTTTATCGCTCTTGCGCCCATAACACACCGGGCACGGTTTCATGGTGTAGAGAATCTCCGTGTCGGTCTCGCTGACGGTGCTCTTTTGGTCGCTGACTTGAGTGAAGATTTTCGCCAGCGAGGGAACGCCCAACTTGAGTTTGGCTGGCAGAGGTAAGACCTTGAAGGCGAGGTCACCCACACCCGCGAGCGCGCCGAAATTTTTCAACCCCTGGGCAAATGAGGCCCGGCCCGCGCGCAAGGCTAGCCCGCGCCCACCGCGGGGGCCGTACATTTCTTCCAAAGCCCCGTTGAGGGCCGAATAATCGGCAAAGTCAAACTCTTTGTTGAGATTTTCCGACGGATAGTTGTCAATGAGATTCTGGAGGCCCGCCATGTTCAAGATGGAATTTAACCCATTCTTGCCCATGACTTCTTCCATGGCCTGTAAATAAATACGAGCAATCCGGTTAGGATAATATAGACCGCTCTTAGGAATAGGAGTCACTTTGTCTCTCCCGGGGGGAAGCGTTGAGAATATTAAACCAGCTTGGATAAGTCTTCAGCGGCCCGGCGCATATCCAGCAAAATCAAGCCGAGTTTCGCCCCTTCACGGACGAGCACGGTGAGCACCGCCTCCGTCCCCAGAGATTGGAGAATCACATACCCTTTTTCTCCTTTGATCTGGACTTCGCTCAAATCCCCACGGCCTAACTCACTGGCAATGCGTTCGCCGAGGGAGAGCATGGCCGCCGACATGGCCGAGACACGATCTTCCTCGACATCGCGGGGCAGGGCGGTCGCAATGGGGAGACCGTCCACACTAACCACAGCCGAGGCTTCAATATCGGGACTGCTGACTTGCATATCGCGCAAGCGATCAACCATGAGTTCAGTTCTAGATTTGGTCAAGGCAACATCTCCTTATTGAGGAGGAAGAATGGGTGGATTAAGAAATGCAACGCGACGTAATTTAGCATAGCCATAATTGGCTGTCAAGTTTGGTTAAGCTTACGTTGTAAATTATTCGCACCTCCAAAGATGAGACTGGTATAATATTCATTAGCCATACCCAGCGATACACTTAGAAACTAGTTTTACCCCTGATTGGCGCATAAAGCAAATTCAGTTTAATCCACTCAACCCTCACGAAGGATGATTTTGTATGCATTTTCTTGACCCGCAATATTTGATCGAACAAATGTTATTAGCCTTGGGGCCATTAACTTATCTGGGACTGTTCGCCATTATCTTTGCCGAATCCGGTTTGTTCTTCGGCTTTTTTTTGCCTGGAGACAGTTTGTTGCTAACCGCTGGGTTGTTTGCCTACAAAGGCTACTTTAATATTTGGCTACTAATCCCGCTGATGTTTATTGCCGCAGTCTTTGGCGACAACGTCGGCTATTGGTTTGGGCGCAAGACCGGACCGCCACTCTTCACCCGTGAAGAATCCATATTATTCAAACCCAAGAACTTGCTGGCGGCCAAAGCCTTTTATGATAAACATGGTGGGAAGACGATTATCCTCGCGCGATTTATGCCGTTTATACGCACTTTTGCGCCCATTGTCGCCGGGGCGGTGCAAATGGATTATCGGCGGTTCATGTTTTTCAATTTGATCGGCGGGTTGATCTGGGGGGCTGGGGTGACGTTGGCCGGCTATGTGCTTGGCAGTCTCTTCCCCCCCGAAATCCTCGATAAATATTTCCTGCTCATTGTGGTGGTGGTCATCTTTATTTCAGTCTTGCCGACCGCCATTCATCTTTGGCAGGAAAATCGGCATGAGTTGGTGGCCTGGATTAAGGGGCGCTTGGGCAAGCAACCCAAGTCGGAAGTGGAATAACACCCACTGATCGGATATACCAATAATGAAGCCCGGTGCCACAGTTTTCTGTGAGGCCGGGCTTCGCTGTTTAAGGTGGGGATTGGCCCAGTGCCTATTGTTCTTCAATCGTGACGGAATTGATTTTGTCACCCAGCGGGGCATCGGGGTTGGTAGCCGGGTCGCGCGGGGTAATGGCGAGGGCGACTTCTAGGCCTTCGGCGACTCGGCCAAAAATGGTATAGCCACCATCCAGACTGGGGAGCGGCGCGTAGGTGATGAAGAACTGGCTACCATTCTGATCCCGGCCTGAATTGGCCATGGCAACCACGCCGGCCGCGTCAAAGCGCAAGTCTGAATCTTCGTTGGGGATGGAATAGCCCGGCCCGCCACTGCCCGAGCCGGTTGGGTCGCCGCCCTGGGCGACGAAGCCCGGTAGCACCCGGTGAAACGTGACGCCATCATAATAACCCTGGCGGACAAGGAAGACGAAACTATTCACCGTAATGGGCGCAACCTTGGGAAGTAGTTCGATGACAATTTTCCCTTTGTCAGTATCAAGCGTGGCGAGGTAGCGCTTGTTGACATCAATTTGCATTTCTGGCGCGGTGTCCCACTGGGTTACTTTGGGCTTGGCGCTGGATTTGAAGAAGCTGTTATAGATCAGAAACGCGCCGAGTAAGACGAAAACTCCGGCAATGATGTAAACGACAAGATAGGATGGCTGAGGGGCCGCCTGGCGGTGTTTATGCTTGCTCATGTGTTTGTGGGCGCTGGGCCGATTAGATTCGTGCGGCTATGGCGTTGGGGTAGTGATGGGGTAGCCCGTGGAGCCGGCCGCCGCCGGGGCCTGTGGTGTGGGCGTTGGGCTGGCGCGTCCGGTGGGCGTGGATTTGGTGGGGGTCGGTGAGGCGCGATTTCCGGTG
>CAYUFY010000308.1:0-6445 GCA_964443795.1 uncultured Anaerolineales bacterium
GGCGACGTTATAGGCATCAAGCGCCGGGTCGAGGCCGAACACGCGGGCGACGATAATTTGTCGGGCCAACGCCACAATTTTATCGAAGCCCAACAGGAGAGCGACGAAGGTGGAGGTGGAGAGGAGCTGGCGCATAGCTTGGTATCCGTATCCGGCGATTGAAATCGCGGCAACACAAAGCGAAGTCGGCCTACGCCGACTAAAATTTCATCGCCGACCAATCATCATCTTGGTCTGTAATTTCACACCTTTCCCAGTCTGCCCAAAAAGATTGTTCGGCAATCTATCCCAAGTAGCCCAAACTGTATGGAGGTAAAGTTGCGTAAACGGGGCTCGCATGAGGTTCTCTTTGATTAGCAACTATGCACCAACCCGCGTAGGTCGCAGATACCCTTTAGGGTGCGGGTTTCGCTTTGTGTTGCCGCAGTTTCAACTGCCGTCTATGGCACTTCCCCCAGCGCCACTAATGCCGCTGTCGCTTCTTCATCCCCCGGGTGCCAAACCAGCGCCTCGCGGTAATCGGCGATGGCGGCGTCACGCTGGCCGAGTGATTCTTCGGCTTGGCCGCGCCAATAGAAGGCTTCCTCGATGGCCGGGATGTTGGCGACGTTGATGGAGAAGGTGGCGATGTCCACTACGTCTTGATAGCGCGCCATTTGATAATAAGACCGATACGCGCCGAACTGATACCAGAACATGCGGTAGGGCAAGCCAATACGTCGGGCCTGGTCATAAGCCGCCGCCGCGCCGCCGTAGTCTTGCAGATAGGCCAAGTTAGTGCCGACGTTGAACCACGCGAACGCGCCATCCTGCCCGGCCAACTTAATGGCTTCGGTTTGGGCGCGGAGGAGGGCGGCAGTGTAATTGTCGGTCAAGTCGGCGGCCGGGCCGAGCAGTTCCAACACGCGCGCGTCATGTTCGGGCGAGGCCGGAAACGGGACGATGTATAAATAATTAAACACGCGCCAGTTGGGGACGAGTTCGTCGTAAGGGATTTTAATATCGGGGCCGCGAAACGAATCTTGGGTGATAAAAACTTTCTGCGCGTCATCGTAGCCGCTAAAGACCGAGTAGTGGCCGAACCAATCCAGACAGCGCTCGGTGTTGGTGCAGAGGAAGCCCTTCTCCACGATCACTGGGTAACCCGCGGCGATGAAGCGCTTGAGCGTGTCTACATCGCCGCCCACGCGGATGTAAGCGTCGTAGCCGATGGTGGTCAGGTATTCATACATCTCGCGGGGGGAGACATTCTTATCATCTTGATTGGGTTTCAGGATTTTGGCGGTGTCTTTTTGTGAACCTTGCCAACCCCAAAAACTCAAGTCCATGGCGAGCGAGGCCGGGCCACAGTTATTGAAGAGTTGATATTCATGTTTAAGGCCCGTGAGGATGAATTTGGCCGGGGGCGTGGGACTGGGCGAGGGGGGCGGAAGGACGAGCGTGGCGGTGGGGGTTGGCTCGGGCGTTAACGCTGTGGCGGCGGGGGTACTGGTCCCGGTGGGGAACGGTGTCCCGGTGGGACTGGGAAAAGCAAAAGTGGGGGGCGCGGCCATCACCAGCGCGGTCGGCACCACGTCCGGGTGCGGGGCCACCACATCGCGCACCTGTCCATACCACATCTGCACTCGAAAGCGCACGCTGGAGTTGTTCTCGTAAGCCCACCAACCGCCGAGGGCCACGCCTAATCCCAGCACAGCGAGGCCAATAAGCCAAAATTTGAGTGAACGCATTGAATGATTATACCAACGGGGTGACGAGCCTAACGCGCAGAGCGCCAAGATTTCACAAAGGCCACAAAGGTTTTCTGCGGGCCTCCTTCGTGTTCAGCTTTTCAGCGCGGGTATAATCGCGCCACTATGACTCATTCGGATAAAGCCGCTTTGCGCGGTGAGCCTTCCTATGTGTGGCGCGCGGGGCAGGATCGGCGGCTGGCGATGATTCGCGCCGCCGCGCCGCCGCTCGCGCCCGGCGCGCGGGTGCTGGAGAATGGCTGTGGCGTGGGGATGTATCTTGACCCGCTCCGCACCACCCTGACCCCGTGGGTGTACGGCCTCGAATACGAGTTTGCGCGCGCGGTGGAGGCGGGGCAACCCAGCCCGCCCAACCTGGTGGTCTGCGGCGCGGGCGAACATTTGCCTTACCCCGCCAACACCTTTGATTTAATTCTCTCGAATGAAGTGATTGAGCATGTGCAGGACGACCGCGCGGCGGTGGCCGAGATGGCGCGCTGTCTTAAACCCGGCGGGCGGGCGGTGATCTTTTGCCCCAATCGTTGGTACCCGGTGGAGACGCACGGCATTTATTGGCGCGGGCAATATAAGTTCGGCAATATCCCGCTCGTCAACTATTTGCCCGATCCCCTGCGGAACCGGCTGGCTCCGCACGTCCGCGCCTACACCGGACATGGGTTAAGAAAATTGTTTGCGGGTTTGCCAGTTCGCGTCGTGACTCACACGCGCATCTTCGGCGGATACGACAATCTTGTGGCACGGTTTGGGGTGTTGGGGCGGGTGATTAGAGGGGCGATGTATGCGGTGGAGCGGTCGCCTTTGAATTGGTTGGGGCTGTCGCATTTGGTGGTGGTGGAGAAAATATAAGCCATGCCCTCCACCTCCTCCCTCATCCGCCGCCGCCAAGCACGAGAAGACAAAAAACGTCAGGGGTCACAGCGCACCTTGCGGGCGCTGGCCGGAACCGGACTAACGCTCGCCGCCGGAGTTGTCTTGGCGTTCCTCGCCATCGTGGCTGTGCTGGCGGGCGTGTATGCCTATTTCACCCAAGACCTGCCCTCCGCCGAGGCCTTGCAAGCCGCATTCAGTTCCGAGAACAGCGAGTTCTTCCAGACTACGCGCATTTACGACCGCACCGGGCAACAGGTGATTTATGAAGTGATTGACCCGCGCGGGGGCGACCGCCAATATATTGGCTACAACGCCCTGCCCGCGTATGTCATCAGCGCCACAGTAGCGATTGAAGACAAAACTTTTTTCACCAATCCCGGTTACGACCTGCTCGGCATCGCCCGCGCGCTCATTTCAAATTTACATGGCGAGCAAATTCAGGGCGGCAGTTCCATCACCCAGCAACTGGTCAAGAACACGCTCATCCCCATCGAGGCGCGCGCCGAGCGCAGTTACCCGCGCAAAATCCGCGAGATATTGCTGGCTGCTGAAGTCACGCGTCGCTATTCCAAAGAGCAAATTCTGGAGTGGTATCTCAACACCACCTTTTACGGCAATCTGGCCTACGGTATAGACGCGGGCGCGCTCGTCTATTTTGGCAAGCACGCCGACCAACTGACCCTCGCCGAGGCCGCGCTCCTCGCCGCTGTGCCCAACGCGCCCGGCCTGAACCCGGTGAACGAGCCGGAAGAAGCCAAACAGCGACAGGAACTTGTGTTGGATGTGATGGCCCGCGAAGGCTTCATCCCCGCCGCCCAAGCCGAAACCGCTAAAACAAAACCGTTCACCATCCTGCCACCGGTCAAGCGCTTCAACATCCTTGCGCCGCACTTCTCGGTCTACGTGCGCCAACAACTCGTCGCCATGTTCGGCGAAGATTTGGTCAATCGGGGCGGCCTGAAAGTCATCACCACTCTCGACTTGGGTTTGCAAACCCAAGCCGAGTGCATTGCCCGCACCCAAGTCGCCCGCCTCAGCGGAGCCGACCCGAATTACGTTGCGCCGATTGAATCTCTCCCCTCTCCCGTCGGCGCTCTTTCCGACGGGAGAGGGGTCGGGGGTGAGGGCTGTGTCAGTGCCACCTTCCTCCCCCCGCTCCGCGAATCCGATGCGGGCGTGGATCATCACGTCACCAACGCCGCTATCGTCGCCCTCAAACCGCAGACCGGCGAAGTCCTCGCCCTCCTCGGCTCGGTGGATTATTGGAACGCCGACATCTCCGGCAGTTTCAACGTGGCCATAGATGGCCTACGACAACCCGGCTCATCATTCAAGCCCTACACCTACCTCACTGCGTTTAGCAAAGGCTACTCGCCCGCCACGCTTCTGCTCGATATCCCCACGCAATATCCTTTGCCCGACGGCACCACCTATTCGCCCGAAAACTACGACCGCCAATTTCATGGCCCAGTGAGTATGCGCGTGGCCCTCGCGCGGAGTTACAACATCCCGGCGGTCACCGCCATCAACCTCGTGGGCGTGGATAACGTCATCCGGCTCGCGCATCGCCTCGGCATCAACTCGCTTGAACTCGGTCAGTTCGGCCCGGCCCTCACCCTCGGCGGTGGCGAAGTCACGCTCCTCGACCACACCTACGCCTTCAGCGTCCTCGCCAACATGGGCGTCATGGCCGGCCAACCCGTGCCCGCTGAAGACCAGCGCCCCGGCTACCGCACCCTCGACCCCGTGAGCATTTTGCGCGTCGAAGACCGCGCCGGAAAAACTCTCTATCAATTTACCGCGCCGCAGACCCAACCCATCCTCAGCCCCGACCTCGCCTACCTCATCAACAACGTCCTCTCCGACAACGAGTCGCGCCTCGCCGCCTTTGGCGCAGGTAACCCGCTCGAACTCGCCGACCGCCCCACCGCCGCCAAGACCGGCACCACCAATGACTTCCACGACAACTGGACCATGGGCTATGTGCCGCAACTGGCGATTGGCGTGTGGGTGGGGAACTCGGACAACTCGGCGATGAAAGGCGTGACCGGGCTAACCGGCGCGGCCCCCATCTGGCACGCGCTGATGACGTGGGCCAGCGCGGCGCTCGCGCCCCAAGCGTGGACTCCGCCCCCCGGCATTGTCGCGGTAAGAATCTGCGACCCCAGCGGCCTCCTGCCCACCCCCACTTGTCAGCGCACCCGCGAAGATGTGTTCATTCGGGGCAACGAACCAACCACCCCCGACAATTTGTGGCAAAGCGTGGCCCTCAACCGCGAGACCGGCAAACGCGCCACGGTCTGCACTCCGCCCGAACTCATCGAAAACCGCATCTACCAAATCCTCCCGCCCGAGGCCACCGATTGGGTCAACGCCACCGGCCTCGCCCAACCCCCGCAGGAATACGACCCCCTCGGCGTAAGTTGCCTCCCTGCCGGGAACGCCGCCATCCTCGCGCCCCAGCCGTTTGCCTATCTCCGTGGCGTGGTCGAAATCTCCGGCACCGCCAAAGGCGATAACTTCGCCTTCTTCCGCGTGCAATACGGCCCCGGCCTCTACCCCGCCAACTGGCTCCAAATTGAAGGCGACCGGGGCGAACAAATTGAAAACGGAATTTTGCAAACATGGAACACGGCGGGCCTCGACGGCCTCTACTCCCTCCAACTCGTCGTGGTCAAGAATGACCCAGAGGGTGGGCCGTTCCAATTCGAGACCTCCACCATCCAAGTCACGGTGGATAACCAAGCGCCCACCGTTTCCATCCTCGCCCCCACGCCCAATCAGGAATACACCCTCGGCCAGGATGAAGTCATCATCCTCCAACCACAGGTGGCCGACAACCTCTCCATCGCGCGCGTGGCCTTCTTTATTGATGGCGTCTCCACTGAAGCCGCCACCGTGCCGCCCTATTCCATCCGCTGGAAAATTTCAGCCGCCGAGGTGGGCGCGCACACCCTCTTCGCGCGGGTCTACGACGCGGCGGGCAATTTCGCCGATAGCGAGCCGGTGACGATTGTGGTGAAGTGAGGGGCCAGCTCCCCAGCGGGTTTATAATGCTCTCATCGAGTCAGGAACTTTCTATGAACCACACTATCGCCCTCTCCGAGCGCACCTTTCAGTTACTTTCGCATCGTGCCGAGCAACTCAAGCGTTCTCCCGCCGAAGTCGCCGAGGAAGCGCTGACTCAACTCTTGTCCCCACCCCATGCTCACATTGAAATCGTGCAGACGACCTCGGGCGCGCGGGCCATGCTTAAAGACACGCGCATTCCAGTGAGTATCATCATCGGGTACATCCAGGCGGGGGAAACCCCTGAGACCTTAGCCGCCGAAGTGATGCCGCATATCTCCCTGGCGGTTATCCATGATGCGCTGAGTTACTACTACGACCACAAAGATGAGATTGACCGTGAGCGGGCGGAAAATACCGAAGAAGCCAGTCAACGCTATTTGCGTGAGCGGTTGGGAGATGAAGGTTATCGTCGCCTCATGGGACAAGCCTAATGAGCGGGCCGCCCGTAAAGTTGTTTTTGGATGAGCATATCTGGCAAGGCTTGACCAAAGCCCTACACGCGCAAGGTTATGATGCGCTACATGTCATTGAAGCTGGGCGAGAGGGGCTGGCGGATGATCTGCAATTAGAATTTGCCACCCGCCAAAACCGGGCCTTGCTCACTTACAACATTAAACACTTCTCGCCCCTGGCGGCGCTGTGGTATGAAACCGGGCGTGACCACGCTGGCATTATTCTCTCTGAAGAGTTGACGCAGGGCGAACTTTTGCGCCGGGTGGAAAAACTGCTGGCAACGCTCTCAGCAGGTGACA
>CAYUFY010000309.1:0-6417 GCA_964443795.1 uncultured Anaerolineales bacterium
TAGATGGGGGGACGGGGAACTCAAATTTGTAAATACCCAATGCCTCTTCGGGTCGAACTTCGATCCTGACTCTGTCCTTCAAACGCTCCCACACTATATGCATATCATCCACATACATTTGTACTTCGCCCACATCCGCGAAGGTCTCACGATGCGGAATCAGGCTGTTTTGGAAATCTATCAGCCCCAACGCTTTAAATACTGCCTCAGTAAATGCGGCATACGCCTTGAAGCCCGGTTTTTCCTTGATGTGATTCTTCGCAAGGCGATGCACCAAATTGACATCGTTCCCCAATAGTTCGGTGAAACTGCCTAATTTTTGGGTCATATACGAACCGAAATGAACGAAGAACTTCAAGTCGAGATTAGGGAGGTTTCGGCAGGCATTGCAGGGACAGGTGGTATTGAGCACCATCAGTTCGAGCGCCTTGCGGAAGGAAGCGTAGGTGGATTCGATCATATCCAGCAGGCTTTGTCCCTGCAAGAAACCACCAGCAGGAGCATATGAAAAAACAGCGTCGCCTTCCAACTTGGAGATTACCAAGGGGGATTGTGTGTGATGAATCAATAGATTCAACAGGGCGGTTAGGCTGTCGCGCGCATGTTCGAGTTCCGACTCGTTCACATACTTCGAATAGCCAGTAATATCAGAAATGATCAGAAAGCCTTGTTGTGTCATATCACGGTTCCTTTTATAGGTTAATGAAAAACGGTCTCGGACGCAATGTCAAACCAATTCATTAAACCCTTGCTATATCTGTGAATGTCTCCGTGTCGTAATTAACTTTTGCATGGGGTTGCCCAACAGTTCTTGTCATGCCCGAACGCTTTTATCGGGCATCCACATGGCATTAGCGATTGGATTCCCGCCACGCTTCGCGTCACGTGGGAATGACAGGCAAGGCTGAGTAGTAGACTTTATCGGAAATATTGGGCAAGGGACTTAAGCCCTTTATTTTTGACAGCCATTGGTTTATTTCCGATAGACTCTAGTTACTAAAGTCCGTAAACTTCGGAATACTTTTGCTTGAGGTAAGCGAGGTAAGGCCGCGCATCGAGGCCGCCGCCGGTGACGCGCTGGAGCAGTTCGGTGGGGGTGTATTTGTTCCCGTGTTGGTGAATGTTGGCGCGGAGCCAGCCGAGGAGTGGGGCGAACTCGGCCCGGGCGATGTCGGCGGCGAGGGTGGGGAGGGCGGCGTGGGCTTTCTCCCACAATTGCACCGAGATGATGTTGCCGAGGGTGTAGGTGGGGAAGTAACCGACGAGGCCAAACGACCAATGCACATCCTGCAAACAGCCGAGCGCGTCATCTGACACAGTGAGGCCGAGGTAGTTTTTGTATTTGGCGTTCCAGGCTTCGGGAATGTCTTTGACGGCGAGGCGGCCTTCCAATACCTCCACTTCGATTTCAAAGCGAAGCATGGTGTGCAGGTTGTAAGTCACTTCGTCGGCTTCGACGCGGATGAACGATGGTTTGACTTTGTTGATGGCTTTGTAGAAAACGTCGAAGGCCACCGTGCCCAACTGGTCGGGGAAGACGGCTTGGAGTTGGGGGTAATAGTGCCCCCAGAACCCCCGGCTCCGCCCGACGAGGTTTTCCCACATCCGGCTTTGCGATTCGTGGATGCCGAGCGAGGCCGAACCAAAAAAGATACGCCCGTCAGTTACGGTCAGGCCCTGCTCGTACATCCCATGCCCGGCTTCGTGCATCGAACCCATGAGGTGGGTGGGGAAGAGATTTTTATGGACGCGCGCGGTGAGCCGCACATCGCCGGGGCCAAAGCGGATGCAGTAAGGGTGGGGGGCTTTATCCTGCCGCCCACAGTTGAAATCGTAGCCAAATTGTTTAATGACTTCTTCGGCAAACTGCCACTGTTTGTGTTCGTCAAAGTCTTGCCGCAAAACGCTGTCGTCGGTTTCGGGTTGCGCGGCGATGGCCTGCACCAACGGAACCAGCCCATCGCGCAGTTCGGCGAAGACGCGGCGCACAGTGGCGGCTTGCATCCCTTGCTCGTAGCCATCCAATAGCGCGTCATACGGCGAGTCCGTAAAACCGAGGTAGTCGGCGGACTGGCGGGTGAGGGCAAACACTTTTTCGAGCGCGGGCAGGAAGAGCGCGAAGTTCTTCTCTTGGCGGGCTTTTATCCAATCTTCCTGCGCCAGGGTCGTGGCGCGGGTGAGTTCGGTGACATGGTCGGTGGGCAGTTTTCGGTCTTGGTCGTAATCGCGCCGGGTGTTTTTGAGCAGGCGGGCTTCATCGCTGTCGGGGTCAGCGCCGGTCAGTTCGGCGGCCACGGCCTCTAGCAGTTGGCCCATCTCATCACTGACAAATTTTTCGTGGGAAATTTTGTTGAGGGTCGCCAAACTTTCGGCCCGCGCGCCCGCGCCTCCGGACGGCATATAGGTGGTTTGGTCCCAGCGCAAAACGGCGGCGGCGTGATAAATATCGGCGAGTTCGGCGAGGCGGTTTTTGAGTTCGGTGAATTTGGACATGAGGGCCTTGGAAGAATGGGGGTTGGGGGGTTAGGTTGACTGAAGAAGCAATTGCACGCGATGATACGCGGCGTCGGTGGGTGGATGGTCGAGGGCGGCCACCACTTCCTCGGGCCGCCCGGTCGCGCCCTCCCGCGCGGTCAGCCGCATCCCGAGCGTGTGCCCGGCCGCGTCGGACTCAAGCCGCGCGAGGGTTTCAATCAGGGGGCGCAAGTCGTAAGGCTTATCGCGGCGCACGCGCTTGAGTTCGGGCGCGGCGAGAAGCGCGGCGAGGCGTTCATCCATCTCTGCGGGATTTAACGAACTGGGGAGCGTGACCCGGTATTCAGCGGCGATGACTTGGGTTTGCAGGGCTTTGGCGCGCTCGTCCACCTCCGCCAGCGCGGTGACATGTATCCCCGGCGGGACGGCGCGCCCCAGCGCGGTCTGCACCTCGGCCAAGTCTTGCGCGGTCTCCAGCCAGACATCCATCAACTCGCACTCGCTGGTGAAGCCCAGGGGCAGGGCGGAGGCAATTTGCATGCGCGGTTGGGGATTGAAGCCTTCGGAATAGGCCAGCGGCAGGCGCGCGCGCCGGAAGGTGCGCTCCCACGTTTTGTGCAAGTCGAGATGGCCGCTGTATTTCATGGCGGCGGTTTTGGCGAAGGTGAAGCGGAGGCGTTGCACGAGAGTTAGAGTGAAGAGTTAGAGTGAGGAGTGAAAAGCGAAGCGCACATTACCCAGCACGAGTTAATTGCTACTACAACCCACCGCCACTTCGTCGGCCCGCAGGCTCATGCAATTAACCCCCTGCACCACGCCATCCTTGGCTGGAATTTCGGCGGCCTTGAAGCGGATGATTTTGCTGAGTTGCGAGATGATGAACAGGTCGTCGGTTTCGTTGACCACAAATGCGGCGGCGAGTTTATCGGTTTTGAGCGCGGTCTTGCCGCCACTGCCGGGCGCTTTGTTGGCGCTGAACCCGGACATGAGGCGGATGGTCCCTTTGCCATCTGCGCCGAGCAGAAGCACGCTCGTGTCGTTTTTAACCGAGAGCAACGCAAAGGCCTCATCGCCGCTTTCCACGCGCATCCCCAGCGCGCCGGTGAGCGGTATTTGTTTTTCGGCAAAGCGGATGGCCAGGCCCTGCCGGGTGGCGATGAACAAATCACTATCGCCGGGGGTCCAACACGCCGCCACGGGCGCGCCATATTCTTCGGCGAGAAAGAGCGGGAAGCCGGGTTGCATTTTTTCGCCCAAAAGATGCGCGGGCAAAATGCGGATCCAGGCTTTATTGGTCAACACCGCGAGATAGCCGCGCTCATGTGCTGGGAGATAGACCATTGGGCGATCACCCCGGTCGAGCGGCAAAAATTCGGCCACCGCTCGCCCGCGCCCATGCACGGGAGTGGCGGGGAGGGCGCTCACCAGTAGCCGAAACGCCCGCGCTCGTTCGGTGAGCACGACCACGCTCTGGGCCTCGTCCACCGCCAATAACGCGGCGGGCGCATCGGCCTCGCCCAACTCAATATCGAAGATGCCCATGCCGCCGCGCCGCTGGCGCGTGTAGAGATGGCGCGGCGTGCGTTTGACCTCGCCCGCGCGGCTGAGGGTGATGAGGTTGATGGTGGTCGGCGGCTCGGCGGGTTCGAGTGCCTCCGCCCGTTGGGACTCGGTGGCCTCGGGCGGGGAAACCGCGCCCGTTTGGCTAAGCTGTTCCCGTAAATACGCGACTTCGGCTTCGAGGGCTTCGCTATAGGCGAGGACTTCCGGGGAGGCGGAGGTAAGGTCAGGGCGAGGGGGAAGCATGAGGGTAAGTGTGTAAGTATGTAAGCGTGTATGTTTTCACCTACATATTTACACACTTACACACGGGTTCTTTCAGTCACCCGCTACCGGCAATTCCAAATTTACGGTTTGCATGGCTGGCACCGCCACCGCCGCCCGCTGGGTCCCGCGCAAGTGTTTGGGTTTAACCTCGGGGCATTCCCAGGCCTCGGCCGGGGTGTCCATGCGGAGTTTGGTGAAGCGCGGCAGGATGCCACAGGCAAAGCACCGCTCGCGGCAATCCACCCGGGTTTGGCCGCGCAGACTCCACAAGTAATCTTCGGTGAGGAAGGATTTCTTCACCGCCACGTCAATGTGATCCCACGGGAAGGTTTCGTCAATCAACCGCTGGCGGTGCGTGTAAAACTTGGGGTCGAGCCCGCAGACCTCAAAGGCCTGTTGCCAGGCCTCGTAATTGAAATGCTCCTGCCACGCGTCAAACTTGGCCCCGCGTTTCCAGGCTTCGAGCAACACTTTCCCCAGCCGCCGGTCGCCGCGCGAGAACCACGCTTCGAGTTGGGTCTCGCGTGGGTTGTTCCAGTTCAGCTTCAGGCCCGGGCCGCGCAGTTCACGTTTGAGCAAATCCTGTTTGGCGTAAATCTGCTCCAGCGTGTCGCAAGAGACCCACTGGAACGGCGTGTGCGGCTTGGGCACAAAGGTGCTCACGCCGGCGTTGACATTGACCTTATTGCCCAAAATTTTGCGCCCCTCATCGCGCACAGCTTTGCACAAATCCACAATGGCCCGCACATCGTCCAGGGTCTCGGCGGGATGCCCGATCATGAAATAGAGTTTGATAGTCGTCCAGCCGCGCGAGAAGACCGCGCGCGCGGTTTCAAGCACTTGCTCGGTGGGGACCGGTTTGTTGATGATTTCGCGCATGCGCTCGGTGGCGGCCTCGGGCGCGAAGGTGAACCCGCCGCGCTTGTGGTCTTTGAGCAGTTCCATCAACGCCACCGAGGAGGTCTCAATGCGCAAGGAGGGCAGGGAGATGTTGAGATGCCGCCCGCCATATTTTTCGCCCACCCGCCGGACGAGTTCGAGAATGTCGTCGTAGTCGGAGGACGACAGCGAGAGCAGAGCCACTTCTTCAAAGCCGGTGTTTTGCAGGCCTTCGTCAATGGCGTCGAGAATCTGATCCACCGTGCGTTCGCGCACCGGGCGGGTGATCATGCCCGCATGGCAGAAGCGGCAACCGCGCGTGCAACCGCGCATGATTTCAATGGGGTAGCGGTTATGCACCGTATCAATGTACGGCACAATCATGCGGGTGAGCGGCGGTGGCAATTTGGCGACGATGCGTTTGATGACTTTGGCCGGGGCCTCGGGGACGGTGGGGATGGTCGCGGCGACCGTGCCATCGTCGTTGTAGCTGACTTCATAGAGCGTCGGGACATACACGCCCCACAGGCCCGCGAGCGTTTTGAGCAATTGCGATTTGTCGCGGCCCCCAGCCACTTTCCAACTCTGGTAGGCCGTCATGATTTCCAGCATGACATCCTCGCCCTCCCCAACCACGAAGGCATCCACGAAATCGGCGACCGGCTCGGGGTTGTAGGTGGAGTGTCCCCCGGCGACAATGAGTGGGTGCTCCGGGCCACGCTCCGCGCTGAGGAGCGGCAACCCCGCGAGGTCGAGGAGATTGAGCAGGTTCGAGTAGAGTTGTTCGTAGGGGAGCGAAATTCCCAACACGCCAAAATCCGCGAGGGGGTGTTTGGTCTCCAGCGAATAGAGCGGCACCCCGGCCTGGCGCATCGCCGCTTCCATGTCACTCCACGGGCAATAGGCGCGTTCGGCCAACATGTCGGGGCGTTGGTTGATGAGGTCGTAGAGTATCTGCACGCCGAGGTTTGACATGCCGAGGTCGTAAATATCGGGGAAGATGATGCACGCGCGGGTCTGGATGGCGGCCCAGTCTTTGACGACCGAGTTGAGTTCGCCGCCCGTGTAGCGGCCGGGTTTTTCAACCGTGGGCAAAATGCGCTGTAAATGGCGCTCGATGTGTTCCGGGGTTAGCATGATGGACACCAATAGAAAGTGAAAAGTGACTTGGAAGTCACTTTGGCCTGTCAGTTGAGGATTATAGCATAGGCATTTTTCAAAAAGCCTCAAAAAAGG
>CAYUFY010000310.1:0-6403 GCA_964443795.1 uncultured Anaerolineales bacterium
CATTCGGCACTCGAAAAAAACAGCGTTTGGCGGCGCCCACCTGACAGGTCTAGCACACCACTTACTTTGTTACCACTACCACGTTTCAAAACCGTTATGGCGCGGATACTAGCCCCATTTGTTGAAAAGTCAACGTCAGATTACACTCTGGCCCTAATGGATACGCCACAACAAACTGACGAACGCAACGACCTGCAAGTGGTGCTGGGCGCGGGCGGCATCAGCGCGCTGGTGCTGGCGGTGGTGGTCTTGCTGGCCGACCGCACCGGGGTCATCACCCTGCCAGTGGTGCCAACGTTTTTTCTCGCGGCGCTCACGGGCGGGGTGGCGCTCGGGGGCTGGATGGCCCTGCAGGCCGGGTTCACAGTCCGGCGCATCGCCTGGGTGGCGCTCGCGGCCTATTCGCTCATTGCCACCGCCGCCATCCATTTCACCGGCGGGCCGCAAACCCCCATGCCGGGGTTCTATCTGCTCATCACCGTAGCCGCGTCGTTTGTGCTGGGCCGGCGGGGCGCCAACTTCATCGCCGGGTTGTGCGTGCTCGGCTATGCCATTCTGCTCACGCTAGAATTCGCCGGCGTCCTGCCCATCGTCTCCATCTGGCGCATCCAGTTCGACGCGCAGAACAAGGGCCTGCTCCTCATCGTCAACTGGCTCACGGTCGGCACGCCTGTCCTGCTCACCGGGGCCATGAGCGGCAACCTGGCGCAACGCCTCAAACAACGCAACCAGCAACTGGTCAGTCTCGAAAGCTTCCGCAAAGAGATGACCGAACTGCTCGTCCACGATCTGCGTAACCCGCTAACGGTTCTGCTCGGCACGCTCGACCTCATCAACATTGTGCTCGGCAAGCAACTCAACGACGAACAACGCAACCTGCTGGCCAGCGCCCGCCGCTCGGGGCATCTCATGCTCGTGATGATTGGCGATATGCTGGATGTGGCGAAACTGGAAGCCGGGCAACTCACCCTGAAACCCACCTCCCTGAAAATCCCGGATGTGTTCGCCGAGACGATCAGCCAATTTGAAACCCTGGCCGGCCTGGGACGCATTACCCTGACCGCCGAGCCAGTGGCTGATCTGCCGCCGGTGACCGCCGACCCGCAACTCCTGCGCCGAATTTTGGGGAACCTGATCTCAAACGCGATCAAGTTCACGCCCGCCGGGGGACGCGTGACCCTCGCGGCTAACCTCGCCCCGCCGGGCTACATGACCCTGAGCGTGCAAGACACGGGCGACGGCATCCCCGCTGACCAACAATCAAAAATCTTTAAAAAATTCGCGCAAGTGGAGCGCGATATCGTGGAGCGCCAGGGCACCGGCCTGGGCCTGACTTTCTGCAAGATGGCGGTGGAAGCCCAACACGGCCAGATTTGGGTGGAAAGTCAGGAAGGGCGGGGGAGCGTGTTTGCGTTTACGTTGCCGCTTTAAGTCACCTCCGGCCTCTCCAGGGGATACTGCTCATACAATTTCTCTTCAATCACCCGCTTCAAGCGCGCCATGGCTTCGTGAATCTCGGCAAAGGTCGTATAGAGCGGCGCGAGGCCCAGCCGGATATTGTCGGGGTAACGAAAGTCGGGGATGACGTTCATCTGCTCGATGAGCGCGCGGTCAATCCGCAAACCGTCGGGGTGACCGAGCGAAATATGCGAACCACGCACCGCCGGGTCACGCGGCGAGTTGAGCGACACCCCCAACGGCTTCAACCACGCTTCCCATAACGCAATCAAATACTCGGTCTGTTGCACCGACTTGGCGCGCAGGCGATCCATGCCCGCCTCGAGCAACAACTCCACGCTCGGCTCGATGGCGGCCAGTGAGAGCAGGTTAGGCGTGCCCGCCAAAAAGCGGTTGAGGCCGGGCGCGGGCGAGTAATCCGGCCCCATTTCAAACTGCCCCTTTTGGCTGAACCACCCCCAGATGGGGCTGAGCAACTGCTCCTGCAAATCGCGGCGCACATAGAGAAACGCCGGGGAGCCGGGGCCCCCATTAAGATATTTATAGGTACACCCCACCGCCAAATCCACGTGGTGCTTGTTTAAATTCACCGGCACCGCGCCCGCCGAGTGACACAGATCCCACAGCATCAGCGCGCCCGCGCGGTGTGCCATCTCGGTCACGGCGCCCATGTCGTAGATGAAGCCACTCTTGAAAGCCGTATGGGTGAGGGTGAGGAGAGCGGTGTTGGGATTGAGATTGGCTTGCAAAGCGTCATTGGTAATGGTCAAGCCGTCTTGAGAGCGGGTAATTAGTAATTGGTAATTGGGGCCGGCCAGTTTGAGCGCGCCTTGCAGAACATACAAGTCAGAAGGGAAATTCATGTCGTCGGTGACGACGGCCGCGCGGCCGGGCCGGGCGTGCAGGGCGGCGAGGTAGAGTTTGAACAAGTTCACCGAGGTCGAGTCGCACACAATCACTTCATCCGGTTGCGCGCCGATGAGTTGCGCGATCTTGCCCCCGATGCGTTGCGAGGCGGTGAACCAGCCTTCGTGCCAGCCCCGGATGAGCCGTTGCCCCCATTCTTTATCCACCACCTCTTGCACCCGCCGGGCCGTGCGCTTGGGCAGGCGCCCCAGCGAATTGCCATCGAGATAAATTAAATCCGGGTCGGCGATGACAAATTCATCGCGGAAGGGAGCGAGAGGGTCGTGCGCGTCGAGGGCTTGGGCGTATTCAAGGTCAGTTAAAGACATGAGGGTCTCTCTCTCAAAAATCCAAAAGCCAAACACAAAGGACACGAAGGTTACACAAAGGGCGCAAAGGTTTTGTTTTTTTCTTTGTGTTCTTTGCGGTTCTTAGCGACCTTCGTGTTACCGCTTGTTCACCTAATTAACCAACCCGCATCCGCGTCCGCACCGCCCAGAGTTCTTCAAAGAAGCGGGGGCGCACCTGACGCTCGGTGAAGATGCGGTTCTTTTCCTGGATTTGCAGACCGGCGGTTTCCATGAGGTATTCGGGGCCGAGGAAGCCGGTGCCGCTTTTGGTGCCGATCATCTTTTGCACCATGGCCACATGGCCCAGCCGCCAGAAGCGGAAAAAGTCGTCGAAGTCTATGAGCAGGTCGGCCAGTTGGGCGAGGTCGTCGTTGGGGTTGTGCACATCCGCCGGGGTGAAGAGTTCGTCGAGGGTGGCCAGGCCGCGCGCCTGGACGGCCACTTGAAAGGCTTCGAACAGCGTGGTCTGCTGTAACCGCTCCGCCTGGCGGGGGGTGAGCAGACGGATGGGGAGTTTATCGGTTCCAGCTAAATAGGTGCGGAAGGTGGTGTCGTCGCGCAAGCCGCACACGATTTCGATCTCGCGGAATTGATAGCTCTCGGTGCCACTGGCCGGGGACAGGCTGGTGGCGTAGGCGACCCCGGCCTCGTCCTTCTTCTGTTCGCGGAAGCGCAGGAAGTCGAGCGGGAGCATGGTGGCGGGCATTTGGATTTGCTGGACCAGCAAACGCTGGAGGCGCACGATACGGCGGATGAGGTGCAGGGCCTGGTTGACATTGCCATTCTTGAGCGCGCCAATGGAGCGGTCAACGTGGTCCAGCATGACCTTGAACCAGATTTCGAAACACTGGTGGACGATGACAAACATGTTCTCATCGGCGTTGATGGCGGGCGGTTCCATGAGGGCGGCGGGTTTCTCGCCCACGGGCGCCCAGGCGGCGCGCACGGCGTTTTGGAGGGTGAAGAGTTCGGGCAGGCGCAACCACTCGGCGTAGGTGGGGGCCTCGGGCTGATAGAGGAGGGTGGCTTTGAGAAATTTTTGGAAGCGGGCGCGGAAATGCTTGAAGGCGGCGCGGTATTCGCGGGCGGCTTCGGTGAAGACCAGGCTCGCGCCACGTTTGCGCTCAAGCGCGCCGAGTTGCCGCTCGAGGGCCAGCAATTCGTTGAATTGCGCCGACACCGCGAGGGCCTCGGTCTCGCTCACGGGTTGGGTCAAACGCAGGTCGTTCACCATCACGGTCTCGGCCACATCCGCGTGCATCTCGAACAAGCGGAACAGTTCCACGCCGCGCCGCAGGAGTTTGACCGGCTCGTAGGTGGAGCCATCGTCGGTGAGGCAGGTGCGTAAATCCACCAGCAGGACTTTGAACCAGAGTTCGTACCACTGGAAGGCGGTGATGAGCAGGAGTTTGCCGGGGTTGGTGCTGGGGACGTTTTGGAGGGTGAGCAGGCGTGGGACCCGGATGTAGGTGCAGTAGTGGGTTTGGTTGGGGTTGTCTACATCGTGACCGCAGTCGGGGTCGGTGTGCCAGAGCGCGGGCTGGGGCATTATTTCACCGTGTTGGGGTCAATCACATATTTCCACCAGTTGTACGAAATGCCATGCGCCGAGCCGGTGATGTGCGGGAAGTGGCCGAACCACCACAGGTGGTGCGTGCGGATGTCGCCCTGCCCCCAGTGTTTGTCGTCCACGTTCTGCGCGTCGCCATCCAGATTGGGGAAGTTCTTCCAGGTGTGATAGCGACTCTTCACCACCTTCTTGTTGCCCCAGTCGTAGTCGGCGTCGCTGTTGGGCGCGTAGTGGACAATGCCCAATTCGGCCTGGCCGGGGTTGCGCTTTTCATGACGGGTAAAGCGTTCCCACAGGTTCGCGTCGCCTTTGGCGTGCCGGAAGACGCGCTCCATGATGGACTCGGCGCGGTGGCCGAGGTTCTCCATCATCTCGCCCACGCCGCGCTGGTAGTTGTAGCCCATAATCACAAAGCGGCGGTTGGCATTATCGGTGTTCTTGAGTTCGGGGGCGTTGCACCAGAACGCGCCCGGCCCGCACATGATGGACTCATAGAAGCCCGCGTACGGAAAGGCAAACAGCCACACTTCATCAATCGCGCCGGAGTTCACGCGGTTGATAATGTCGAAGTCGGCGAGAATGCGATGATAGTCCACCGCGTCGGGGTCGTGAAAACCCTGATTGGTGCGGAGGATTTTGACAAACTCATCCGGCTGGTACACAAAGCCATCAGCCTTGACCGGCAATTTATCCACTTCAATTTTCTCGACGACGGTGTAGTTGGCATAGCCGTAACTGGCCTCGCGCACATCGTCAATGTGTTTGGGCATGAGTTGGTCAGGATGATTCCACTCCATGACCTCCGCCAATTTGCGCCCGCCCTCCGAGGGCACTTCGGGGTTATAGGTGATGGCCAGCACTTTGCGGGTGACCGGCTCGGGCTGGTTGCCCACCGGCTCCGCGTCCGGGGTGAGCGCATCAATCACGCCCTGGGCCACATCATGCGCTTTGCCCAGCACGCCCGCGGCGCCCAGCAGTGTTTTCGCAAGTTGATCTTTGTTCATAGTAATGCCTCCAAACCATGAGATATGAGAATTAGGTTCTTCCGACTCGAGCGGACAAACTCGCCGCGAATTGCGCGAATTACTGTAACAGCACCGGCTGGAACGCTGATTGCGCTGAAAGACCGCCGATAGCCGCAGATTTTTTTCTTAATCGTCAGCGAACATCAGTTGAATCAGCGTCATCCGCGTTCTAAAGCATGTTGGGCTGAAGCGTGACGAATTACTTGAAAAAAAGCCGTTCGCCAAATTCGCGTCACTCGCGGCCCAAGAATTTCCCGTTAAATCCGGTAGCCCCGCGAATTGTAATAGATTAGCGCGAAACGTGCCGCCGATATTCGCGGCCCCCCAGCCACGCCATCAAACGCTCCAGCAGGGCCAACTGACTTGGAATAGCGGGCAAGAGATACGGCGCGGGGGTCACCTCA
The DNA here is from genome assembly GCA_964443795.1 of uncultured Anaerolineales bacterium. GTDB lineage: Bacteria > Chloroflexota > Anaerolineae > Anaerolineales > UBA6663 > DATDRS01. The sequence continues at coordinate 5,714 of CAYUFY010000310.1, forward strand.
CCCGCCGGGGGCGCGGCCCCCACGCGCACGTCCGTCACCGCCACGCCTTCTTCATCCATCACCGCCGCCAGCGTCTCGCCTTGCGCCGAATAAATCGCGGTGCTCGCATAAAACGTGGCGCGCAGAGAAGCCAGCGGCGCTTGGGGGATGAGTGACCAATAGCGGGGATGCGCCAACGCGCTCAACAAACTCACCCGCGCCCAGGGGAGGGTGGAGACAAACCGCCCGGCCATACACGCATGGACGATGGGCGCGCCCACCCACCGCGCCCGCGCGGCCACTTGTTCCCCGTACCAGCCATCTATGACTTCGCGGTCGCGCAACAACGCGGGCGTGAGTTCGGCCAGATACACTTTTTTGCCCAGCGGGAAATTCAACACCGCCCGGTGAAAACGCGGCGGCGCGGAGGCCATGAGCACAACATCCACCCGCCCGCGATACGCCTCCGACACATCCCGGTGCGCCACATCCCAACACGTCATCAGCCCCACGCGCCCGAACCCGGTCTCCACAATCAGCGGCGCGCGCCCGGCTTCAAAGTAACACTGCTCCCACGCAAACGGATGCCGCTTGCGATACTTGTGCACCTGCCCCTCCGGCGTGACCAGCACGAAGACATTGAAGATGCGCGCACCCTCGCGGAGGAGCAGAGTCCCGGCGAGATGCGCGTTCAGTTCCGCGCTCAAGCGG
>CAYUFY010000311.1:0-6375 GCA_964443795.1 uncultured Anaerolineales bacterium
GCCTTACCCCATTCCGACTTGCTCCGGCTTGGCGAAAGTGTTAGCTACTCAGCCCTCCGGGGCTTATTTATGCGGCGCTGGAATGCGCCAGGGGCAACCACACACTAAAGGTCGCGCCCCGCCCCGGCACACCGTCGGAGGCCGCCTCGATTTTGCCGCCGTGCATGGTGATGATGCGGTGGGCGATGGATAGCCCCAACCCCGCCCCGCCCTGTGCGCGCGAGCGGGCTTTATCCACCCGATAGAAACGGTCGAAAACGAAAGGCAATTCGGCGGGCGGGATGCCGACCCCGCTATCGGTGACGGTGAAGCGCGCCCACCGATTGACAAGAGCCAGACTCATGATCACCCGACCGCCCTCGGGGGTGAACTTGAGCGCATTGCTCACCAGATTGAGCATCACTTGTTTGAGACGGTCGCGGTCGCCTTGAACCACGGCCTGGTCAATATCACCAATAGCGACAGTCACGCCATTAGCCAGCACTTGGGTGTCACTGCACACTTCCAAAAGGAGGGTGTCGAGTTCCACCGGGGCGCGCACCAGCGGCAGGTTACCCGAGTCCGCCTGGGCCAGCAGGAGCAAGTCACCCACGAGGCGGCTCATCCGCTCGGCTTCGGATTGAATCGCGTCGAGCGAGTCGGGGTCGGCTTCCCGCATGCGGCGGATCAAATCCACATTGCCGCGAATGGCCGTGAGGGGCGTCCGCAGTTCGTGGGAGACATCGGCGAGGAACCGGCGCTGGGCGTTGAAAAGTTTCTCCAGCCGCTCCATGGATTCGTTGAAGGCCATGCTGAGCCGCCGGACTTCGTCATCTTCGACCCGGTCGGCGAGCGGGATGCGGCGCGAGAGGTCATCGGCGCGGGTGATTTGCAGGGCGGTCTGGGTGATGGTTTCGAGTGGGGCCAGGGCGCGGCGGGCCGCGAACCAACCAGCCAGGGCGGCCAGCAATACGGCCAACACGCCGCCCCCGCCCAGAATGATGAGCAAACTGCTTTTGACAATATCCACCGGGCGGAGGGAGGTGGCGACTTGCAAATAGCCCAACACGTTGCCATCCAACGTGGTCATAACCACTGTGTGCACCCGCAGATGTTCGCCCTCGGCAAAGACATCGCGCCACGGGTCATGGTTGTCGGTGAGGCCGCGCGGGTTGAGCGACTGGCTGTAGGTGCCGAGGTTGCGCGACTGGGTAAACAAACGCCCGTCGGTGTGCCAGACTTGGGCATAGAGGCTGGAACTACCGAAGCGTTCGAGCGCGGGGATGTTGAGGACTTGCAGGTTGAGCACCCGGCTGACACTGCTGGCGCGGATGATTTCATCCGCAGTTTCGGCGAGGGTGCGATCAATTTGCCGGGTCAGCCCGCCGACGAGGAAGACGTAGACCGCCACCCCGAAGAAGACGATGATGATGGCGAGCGCGCCGGAATAAAGGAGCGTCAGACGCAGGCGGAGGGACACGGAAGCGGGGGGACTGAGGGCCTCGGACATAAATCAACATCCGAGGTTGAGGTTAGCAACCTGGGCTGAGGCCCACATGAATAAAAAGTGATAAGGGCGTGAGAGGTTATTCTTCGCGGAGGACGTAGCCCACGCCGCGCACGGTATGGAGTAGGCGCGGTTCGTTGCCTGCTTCGGTCTTTTGGCGCAGGTAACGCACGTAGACTTCGATGATATTGCTCTCGCCGCCAAAATCGTACCCCCAGACGCGGTCGAAAATCATTTCGCGGGTGAGCACCTGGCGCGGGTGGCGCACGAACAGTTCGAGGAGTTCGTATTCCTTGGCGGTGAGGTCAATGGCGCGCGGGCCGCGAAAGGCCTGGCGGGTGCCGGTGTCGAGTGACATATCGGCATAGCGCAAGATTTCCGGTTGGGCGGGTGAGGCCCGGCGGAGCAAGGCGCGCAGGCGGGCCAGCAATTCATCAAACGCAAAGGGCTTGACCAGATAATCATCCGCGCCCGCGTCGAGGCCCTGCACCCGGTCGCCGACAGCGTCTTTGGCGGTGAGCATGAGGATGGGGACGGAGCCGCCGAGGCGCAGGCGCCGACAGACTTCCAGCCCATCCATGCCGGGGAGCATCCAGTCGAGGATAACGATGTCGGGTGGGTTGTCGCGGGCGAGGCTTAAGCCGGCCGGCCCATCGGCCGCCGCGTCCACGCGGTAGCCGTCGTAGGTTAAACCCCGTTGCAGGAATTGACGAATGCGGTCTTCATCTTCAATGACTAGAACGCGAATGGAGTTGGTCATGGGCAAATGATACTCCCGAGCGGGAGGCTAGACAAGCAGAAAAAAAGAAACCCGTTTCTGCCCAAAGCCGAAACGGGTTTCTGAGTCCAAGCCGCGCGCGGAGGCGCAACGACTTAGCTGACTTCGACGGTGGCGCCGACTTCGGTCAGTTTCTTCTTGGCGTCTTCGGCGGCGTCCTTGCCCACGCTGTCGAGGACTTTGGCGTTGGCGGTCTCGACCAGGTCCTTGGCTTCTTTGAGGCCGAGGTTGGTCAGTTGGCGGACGACTTTGATGACGTCAATCTTCTTCTCACCCACGGCCTTGATGGTCACGGTGAATTCGGTCTTCTCTTCGACGGGCGCGGCGGCGGCGGCCCCTGCGGCCATCGCGGGCATGGCGGCCATCGCCATGGGCGCGGCGGCGGAAACGCCCCATTTCTCTTCGAGCAGTTTGGTCAGTTGAGAGGCTTCCAGAACGGTTAGCCCGCTCAGATCTTCGACCAGTTTGTTTAAGTCAGCCATTGAATGATTCTCCTAGAATAGTAATGGGTAATTAGGGTGTAATGAATTGACCGGGTGCCAATTCCTACGCGGCCACGGGCGCTTCTTTTTCGGAATACGCTTTGACCACATTGACCACTTGCCGTACGCCACCAGCCACGACGCCGGCCAGGCGCGAGGCGGGGGCCTTGAGCAAGCCCAACAATTGAGCGCGGACGATGGGCAAGGGTGGGAGTTCGGCCAGCGCTTCGACTTCTTTCGGGTTCAAGATTTTCTGGCCCAGCAAGCCACCTTTAACTTTGACAAATTCGGAGTCTTTGGCGATGCCGGTGAGGGCTTTGGCCACGCCGGGGACATCGCTAAAGGCAAAGCCGATGGCGGTGGTTTGCGTGAACAAGCTGTCGGGGACATCCCAACCGGCCTGTTTGAGGGCATATAGCGCCAGCGTGTTTTTCACGACATGGAGCTCACCGGCGGCATCGCGCACTTTCGCACGGAGCGGCCCCATCCCGGACATGTTCAAGCCCCGATATTCGATCAGGATCATGCCTTCGCTTTTGGCAATAAGGTCCGCGTACACGTTCACGAGTTCAGATTTGCGTTCTTTGGTGATAGCCAAGTTTGGTTCACCTCCTTTCGGGTAAAAAGTGATGGTGCGATTTAGACAAAAAAAGTCTTTGCCACTAGTCAGGCAAAGACTTTTCAGACCACGGATAAACGTGGGAGAGGCTCAACGCGGGTCGCGCGTTTCTGGCAGTCTTCACCTCGGCAGGGCTTAGATCCACATGGATGGCCTGCTGTCTAGGGCGAAGCGGGTAACCTAGGAGCTACCCAAGGAATGGGCTAATTATACCTTAAGCGGTGGTGTCCACAGTGGCGGCGGCATTCGCGTCCACTTTGACGCCCGGCCCCATAGTGGTGGTTAGCACCACTTTGCGCAGATAAACGCCTTTGGCCGAAGCCGGTTTGGCTTTCATGACCGCATGCAAGAGCGCGGCAAAGTTGTCGTACAACTGAGCCTCGCTAAATGAGACTTTGCCAATCGGCACATGCAGGTTGCCGGTCTTATCCACCCGGAACTCAACGCGGCCACCTTTGGATTCTTTGATCACCCGGGGCAAGTCCACCGCCGGGACCACGGTCCCAGTTTTGGGATTGGGCATTAACCCGCGCGGACCTAGGACCCGCCCGAGGCGCCCGACTTTGCCCATCAGTTCCGGGGTGGCGATGGCGACATCAAAATCCGCCCACCCTTCCTGAATTTTCTTCATCAGTTCGTCATCGGCGACAAAGTCAGCGCCATTCTCGCTGGCGAGCCGCGCGCCTTCGCCGTCGGCAAAGACCAGCACCCGCACCGTTTTGCCCAAGCCATGGGGCAAAACCACGACATCGCGGATGTTTTGGTCGGCGTGTTTGGGATCCACCCCGAGGCGGATATGGGTCTCAACGGTGGCGTTGAATTTAGTGAATGAAGTGGCTTTGGCGAGCGCCACTGCTTCGTGCAGGGAATAAGCCTTGTCGGCTACAATTTTGGCCGCTTGCTCGCGGTATTTCTTGCCGTGCTTGCGCATGTCTTTTGTCTCCTTGTGGTATTAACGGGCGGTAACGACCGACCCTCCCACTGACTGATTACTCATTACCCTGAATAAGCCAGGGTAATGAATGCTTGGTAATTGGGTGATTAGCCTTCGACCACAATGCCCATATTACGCGCGGTGCCTTCCACTTGCTTCATCGCGCCATCCAGATCAATGGCGTTCAAGTCTTTCATCTTGATTTCAGCAATTTCCTTGACCTGAGCTTTGGTCACCTTGCCAACTTTGTTGCGATTCGGCTGGGCCGAACCTTTCTCAACCTTGGCGGCTTTGCGCAAAAGCACGGCCGTGGGCGGGGTCTTGAGCACAAAAGTGAACGAACCATCGGTGTAGATGGTGATTTCCGCCGGAAGCACCTCGCCCGGCCGATTGGAGGTGCGGGCGTTGTATTCCTTGCAGAAGGCCATGATGTTGATGCCGAAACCGGCCAGCGCCGGGCCGATGGGCGGCGCGGGGTTGGCCTTTCCAGCTTCGATTTGAAGCTTGGTAACTGCTTTAACTTTCTTTGCCATCTAAAAATTCTCCTTTGTGGTGCAAACGGGCGTTCAGCCCTCCCACATCTATATGGACAAGTCCCGGGCCGCCAGCGACCTCAGGTAACTTGTTGACTAACTTTAGGCCTTCTCAACCTGCAAGAAGTCCAGTTCCACCGGTGTTTCCCGACCGAAGAACGAGACCATGACCCGCACTTTGGCGCGGTCCATATCAATCTCGGCCACGGTCCCCAGGAAATCATTAAAAGGCCCGTCCACAATCCGCACTTTCTGACCAGGTTTGTAGGTGACTTTGACCTTGGGCGCTTCGGCTTCCATGCGCTTAAGGATTTGCTGGACTTCCTCGGGCCGCAATGGCGTGGGCGCATTGCCCATGCCCACAAACCCGGTGACCCCGGGCGTGTTGCGGACCACATACCACGACTCTTCGGACATGACCATTTGTACGAGGATATAGCCGGGGAAAACGCGCCGCTCGACCGTGCGACGCTTGCCCTCTTTGACTTCAATTTCTTCCTCGGTCGGCACAATCACGTCAAAAATCTTGCCCTTCATGCCCATGGACTCAATGCGCTGTTCCAGATTATGGCGCACTTTATTCTCATAACCCGAATAGCAATGGATTACGAACCAGTTGCGATTATCCTCGGCAGATCCGCCCGCCGGGGCGGGGTGTGTCTCGCCAGGCGACTTTTCGTCATCTTCACCCGGCAATTGCTCTTCGGCTTCAGCCATAAACTCACTCACCTTGATTCAGAAGCTGTCTAAAAATTGAGACTCAGCACCCATTTGAACAGGATCGAAAACAAATAGTCGGCGCCGCCTAATATGACCGCCGTGAACACAATCACTAACAAGACAATCACCGTCAGATTGCGCGCCTCCGGCCAGGTTGGCCAGACGACTTTTCTCAGCTCACCCACCGTTTCGCGATAGAAGCGCACTACGGCGTTGGGTTCTTTTACGGCTTGTTCTTGCGCTTTCGCCATACGACACTCGTCCTTCCAGACAATCAAAACACCGCCTCGCGTACTGCGGTGTCTTGAGCTACAGGGCCACAGCCCGGTGTTGAGTTTGAGGCAGGCCAGGCAGGAGTTGAACCCACAACCACTCGATTTGGAGTCGAGAGCGCTGCCAATTGCGCCACTGGCCTACTGGGCGGATAACTCAGGGTGACAGGTGTGTTAGCTTACAACTCTCACCGTTTGGTTATCCGCGATTGACTACTTCGTTTCGCGGTGCAGTGTATGTTTGCGACACCGCGGGCAAAACTTTTTAAACTCAATCCGATTCGGATCGTTCCGCCGATTCTTCTCGGTGGTGTAGTTCCGTTCCTTGCAGTCAGAGCAAGCCAGCGTAATCACTGGCCGAACATCTTTCTTTGCCATGGTTTATACCATTAACCTTCCTTAGTCTTATAGAGGAAACAAATAAAGTTCGTACAATCTTACGCAAACCGCTATTCGCCTAGGCCTTGAATTGTACGAGTTTGATTTGAGTCCTCTATTAGTCAATCACTTTCGTAATCACGCCCGCGCCGACGGTCAAGCCGCCTTCGCGA
>CAYUFY010000312.1:0-6319 GCA_964443795.1 uncultured Anaerolineales bacterium
GGGATGGGGGGCGGGGTCTTGCGCGGGGGCGGGGGCCAATCGCTGGGGATGGGCGGGGGGCAATCATTGGGCATGGGCGGCGCCCCGGCACTGTCGCCGGATGGGCAGATGACGTTCTATGTCTCGGATGCGATCAACTTGAGTGTGGGGCAATTCTTCGCGGTGCAAAGTTTGGCGGGGTTGCCGAGCGCTCCGGCGGGGCGGGCGGTGATTGGGACGGGGTACAGCGTGGTGGCCACGCCGGGCACGCCGGTGTTGAGCGGGTCGGTGAGCGTGCAGTATCTGGCGAACGATGTGGTGGTGGCGGGCGCGGAGGAGAGCGACCTGCGGGTGTACTTCCACACGGGTGTGGCGGGCGGGCAATGGCAGGAATTGCCGACGACGGTGGATGAGTATTTCAACTTGGCGACGGCGGAGAGTAAGGGCGTGGGGTTGTATGCGCTGATGGCGAGCGTGAAGATTCCGCTGTATCGCGCCGGGTGGAACAACATCGCTTACCCCATTCGAGGGACGCAAGCGGTGAGCACAGCTTTGCTTTCGATTAGCGGGACGTATGGGCTGGTGTATGGCTATGTGGTGACGGACACCGCCGACCCATGGAAGGTGTATGCGCCGAACCCGAGTGTGCCGGGCTGGGTGAACGATTTGAAGACGTTGGAGTTCGGGCGCGGGTATTGGATAAGCGTGACGCAGGCCATCACCTTGCATCTCACGCCGCAAGCGCCAACCAGTGCGGCGCTCGCCGAACCCCCCGCGACCTTCTATGGCGTGCTAATTGACCAGCCCGACTTCACGCCGCTGGCCGAGATGCGTGTGACCGCCTGGGTCAATGGCGCGCCTTGTGGTCAGACGGCAACGCGCGCAGTGGAGGGCCAGATTGTATTTGCAGTGGATGTGCCGAGTGAGTGTGCCACGTTGGGGAGCCGCGTGTGGTTCCGAGTGGCCGAGCAGGAAATGGTCGCGCCCGCTATATGGGATAACCGCCAAGTGTGGGCGGTGAACTTGCTACCCGCGCGGCATACGTATTTGCCAGTTGTTCAGCGATAACCGCGTTGGTCAGCCTTATTACCTTTTGTAGTTCTACCGAATTTAACGGGAAACCGATGTAGGTCGGGCTTGTAGCCCGACACCTGACGCGGCCAAAACCGTCGCGCTACAAGCACGACCTACGCCAAGCCCGTTACCATCGTCATGCCCGCGCGCTTTTAGCGGGCATCCCGATTGGCATGAGCGACTGGATGCCCGCCCCGAGCGCGTGGCGCGAAGCGTGACCAGCGCTATGGCATAAGGTGAGTTATTCAAATCCAGCGCTCAAATTTCCGGTGTGAGTGAGGTCAACCCCCGGCGGCCCGCGCCGCCTCTACAATCTGACGGTTGGTTGACACGCGCTCCAGAAACGACTGGCGCAAGTCCGGGTCCGCGATTTTCTCGGCGCGTTTCATCACCAGGGCATAAGCCGAGCGCAAAGCGTGTTGCGCCGTCGGCTGTTCCCCGGCGGATAAAAGCACTTGATAAACGGCGAAGTAATCCTGTTGTGGGAACTCCGGCCCTTCGCCGCGGCAGTTATCCAGAATGGTCAGCGCCCGGCGGGCGACCTCTAACGCCTGAGGCAAGTCGCCCCCGTTTAGGTGCGCCTCACCCAGAATCGCCAGGTCATCGGCTGTCCGCAGGGGCAGGTTAATCTCCGTGCGAATTGTCAAGGCCGCGTTAGCATATTCCATCGCCTGCTCCCAGCGCCCTAATCGAAGGCATACACTCCCCAGATAATTCAGGAAAGCTCCCATGAGTTGCTTGTCAGCCTGTTCGCGCGCTAGGCCCAAGCCAGTTCTGAGCAACGTTTCGGCTTCCTCCAATTTGCCCAAATCGCGGGTCACCAACCCGAGGTTGACCAGAATATAGGTTTTGCCCACCTCATGCCCAATGGCTTCACTCAGGCGCAGACCACGCTCCAGGCTGGTTTGCGCCTGGGCCAATTCGCCCAGTTCGTGATAAAGAATTCCTAACTCCAACCACGCGGCGACTTCATCGTAGCGGTTGCCGGTGCTTTGGTGAACTTGTAAGGCCGCCTCCAGATATTGCTGAGCCTGAGCATAATCGCCCGCCTCGCGCGTGGTCATAGCCAAATTACCCAGGCTGATTCCTTCACCCGTGCGGTTGCCGATGAGATGCCGGAGGTCATACGCCGCGTGATGCTGGGTTAGCGCCTCGGTATAGTGTTGCTGATAAAACGCCACCAACCCCAAATTACTGAGGGAGCGCGCCTCCACTAAGCGGTCATTGTGCTGGCGACTCAAGGCCAGGGCTTGTTCATAACAGCCTTTGGCCGCATCAAATTTTCCCTGCTGACGATAAATGGTGCCGAGACCGTTGAGCGCTTGCGTCAGTTCTTTGGCGGCCGCGGGGGAGGCCTCCACCTGGGTGGCGGGCAACAAGGCCAGCGCTTGGTCATACCACGTCTTCGCCGTTTCATACTCACCTTGCCGCCAGGCGATGGAACCCAACTGGGTGAGACAGCGCACCTCGCCCAGCGAGTCGCGTTGGGCGCGATAGGCCGCGAGGGCGAACTCCCCCGCGTCGAGGGCTTCGGGATATTCGCCGATGACTTCGTGATATTGCCCGCGCAAAAACGCCGAGATAGCGGGCGGGGCCTCTGAACCTTCCAAGACTTGTAGGGCGGTCAGCTCTTCCGCGCGCCGCCCGAGAATGTGCAGAACTTCCACCTGCCCACGCCGCCACTCCCAGCGTTCTTCGAGCGCCAGCGCTTGCGAGTAATAATTCAAAGCGGTCTCATTGGCATAGGCGGCTTGGGCTTGCCGCGCGGCTTGGTCGAGATAGAGCATGGCTTTAGCGCGCGCCCCGGCGCGTTGGTAGTGATAGGCCAACGCCTCCACCGCCTCGGGTTGATGGCGCTCAATAATGTCGGCCACCGCCTGATGCAGGTCGCGCTGTTGCGCTTCGAGCAGGGTTTCGTACACCGTCTCGTGGGTCACGCTATGCCGGAAGGTGTAGAGCGTCTGCAACACCGGGTCGTCGAGTTTGACGAACTCGCGTTGTTCCAACTGTGCCAGTTGTTCCAGCACCGTGGCGGCATCGGGGTGGGCGGGGTGCGCTTGCGTCAGCACTTCCATTTCAAATAAGCGACCAATCACGCTCGCTACTTTGGCGGTTAGCTTGTGGGCTTCGGGCAGGCGGTCGAGCCGGGCCAGGATGGCCCCGCGCACCGAGTCGGGCAGGCTCAGCCCGGCGGCGGCCAGCGGGGCCTGCGGGGCCAACGTCCACTGCCCGAGCGCCGGGTCACGCGCCGGGGCCAGACAATTCGCCTCGCGCAAGGCGTTCACCATCTTCTCGGCCATTAACCACTGACCATCGGCGCGCTGATAAAGTTGTTCGGTCTCGCGCAAGTGGGCGATGAGTTCTTCGGTGAAGAAGGGGTTGCCTTGCGCCTGCGCTTCGATGAGGGCCAGCGCCAGTTCGGAGGGCGGCCCGCCGAGGCGCTGGGTGACGAGCGCGGCGAGGCCCGTGGCCGATAGCTCGCCGAGCGCGAGGCGGTGATGATGCGGCAACGGGTCAAACTCGGATAAGACCTGTTCACGCGGGCGTTGAGTCAACGTGAGCATCAGCGATGATTGATGTAACACCCGCCCCAGTGCCAGCGTGAGGGTTTGCGAGGCCTCATCCATCCAATGCGCGTCTTCAATAAATAACACCAGCGGGCGGGTCCGCGCCCAGGCTTGCGCCAGTTCCACCACCAACGCCACCAACGCCTCGCGGCGCAACTGCGGCTCAAAGGTCGCGGTCATGGGGTTGTCGGGCCAGGGCAGTTCCAAAATCTCGCCGAGGAGCGGCAGACGCACGGCCAGCGCCGGGTTGAGGTCATGCACCTCGGCGGTCACGCGGGCGATGTTGGCTTGCTCGGCTTCGGGAGCCAGCTCAAATAGGTGGGTGAGGATTTCCCGCCACGGCGCATAACTGATGTCGCGGCTGATGCTCTGGCACACGCCCACCGCCACGCGCGCGCCCTGCGCCGTGGCCCGCGCGTTAACGGCGGCCGCGAGATGACTCTTGCCCACGCCGGGTTCGCCCTCCACCCGCAGGATTTGCCCGGCCCCGGCCAATGCGGTTTCCAAAACTTGACTCGCTTGCGCCAGTTCGGTCTCGCGCCCGATGAGTGGTGCCGCTAACGTTGTGGGACCGCCGCCCGCCGGGGTGCGGCGACCCAGCGCGCGGGCCACCTCCACGGGTTCCTGCTTGCCCTTAAGGGTTATGGGGCCTAACGCTTCAAATTCGTAACTGCTCGCGGTGGCGCGCACCATCTCGGGGCTGACCCACACTTGTCCGGCCCCCGCTTTGCCCATGAGCCGCGCGGCGAGGTTGACCGCATCGCCCAGCACGCCGTACGTGCGGCGCGTGGAGCCACCGTAAGCCCCCGACCAAATGCGTCCCTGACTCAGACCCAGCCGCACCTCGCGGATGAAATTAAATTCGATGGGCGGGGCAACTAGCTCGAGCGCGGCGGCCACCGCGCGGGCGGGGTCGTCGTCGTGGGCCACCGGCGCGCCGAAGGTCGCATACAAATAACAGCCCTTATCGCCCATGATGAGTTGCAAGAGATGGCCTTCGTAATGCGCCAACCGGCCCTCGACCCAGCGGATGTAGCCATCGAGTTTCGCGCCCACGTCGGGGTCGGCCTCGTAATCCAGCCCGCCGAAACTGAGGAAGAGCGCCACGGTTGGCCGAATCTCCGCGAGGAATTGGCCTTGCCCTTGCTGCAAGCGCTCGAACACCGGGGCCAAAAGCCACGGGCGCAGTTGTTCCTCGTTCAGTGGAGCAACCAGCGCGGGCCAGGGCGCGGCTTTGGCCGGTTGGGCCAGCCGCGTCACGATGGCGAAGCCGGGGTCGGTCGCGGTGGCATCGCGCCATTCCCCAATCACCACTTTGTCGCCGAGCGCGGTGGCGGTGGCGGGCGTGATGACCACCTCGCCTTTGTGGGCGTGTTTCTCAGCGGCGGCGGCTTGGTCCAGCGTGGCCCCGGCCAACACATCCACCAGTTGAATGGTCGAGTCGCCCACGAGCAAGCGGCGCACCGGGCCAGTGGCGACCGTGGCCTTCATCGCCAGCGAGACCACGCCGCCGGAGGGAGTCTTGACGGCGGCGAAGCGGCTCATGGCGCGTTGCATATCGAGGGCGCAGGCCACGGCGCGCAAGCCTTCATCGCCATCGAACCAGGCCGTCAGGGCATCGCCGCTAAAGGTGATGACACTCCCGGCGTAGCGGTCAATCTTGGCGATGAGGGTGTCGTAGATGAGGTTGAGTTGGCGGGTGAGTTCTTCCGCGCCGCGTTTGGGGCCGAGGTCTCTCAGCAGGGACTCGGTGAGGGGTGTGAAGCCGGAGACATCGGCGAAGAGCGCCGCGCCGCTGGTCTGGGCGGGCAGGCTCTCGCCGCGTGCGAGGGCGTGGCGGCGGTCGGTAGGGAGGTAGACGGTGAGGGAGTCCATGGGCCAAGCCTGGATGGGGTAGCGCACTGCCGGGGATTATACTCGCGTGTCAGATTGCGTTCCAACCCATATTGAACGATGTATAATTGATTTTGGAGAGAAAGGCTGCCTCGCTTTCCTGTCACGCATGAGGGCCCAATCATAATTGGAGATTATCATGCCATCCTCATCCACACCATCTTTGCGTTTCGTGTTTGCGTTGACCGTGAGCCTGCTCGTGCCTGTGCTGGGCGGGGTGCTCATGGTCAGTGCCCTCACACCGGTGACCGCCGCGCCGCTGGCAAGAGTGGCTAGGCCACTGACTGCGGCCGATGCGCCCCATCACCCGGTCGCCGCCTCCACCGTCTCCACCCTGCCTACCTTTTCCACTCAACGCCTCTACGGCGATGGTTACAGCGGGCCTTATAGAGTTGTCATGGGCGACTTGAATGGCGATGGTTTTCTCGACCTGATTGCCGGTGAAAACTTGGGTGGCTGGACTTCCCTCAACGACGGCGCGGGCAATTTCCCGTGGGCGGTCACCACCACTCAAATGCTCACCGGCGGGTTGAGTCATGGCCTGGCCCTGGGCGATCTGAATGGCGACGGCGCGCTGGACATTGTGTTGGGCGGGGGCGCGGAGGATGTCAACACAATCGAGTATAACCAAAACGCCATCTACTTCAATCGCAACGACGGCACGGGCCGGATGGATTATACGGGCTCCTTTGGGGTGCTCACCAACACCACCTACGGCCTCGCGCTGGGGGATATGAACGGCGATGGACACTTGGATATCGTGGCGGGCAATTTAGGACAGCAGGGCGTGGGCGAGCAGAGCGTGA
>CAYUFY010000313.1:0-6314 GCA_964443795.1 uncultured Anaerolineales bacterium
TTGCTGTCCTCCTTGCTCACACTTTTGCTAGCTCCTTGAAACCCATTAAGAGCGATTAGTTATTGGGGACGAGGGTGATGGGGGCGAGGATGAACCAGTCTTCGCCGGTGGTGTTGAGGAGCGGGGCGTCGGTGCTGGTGGGGTAAACGCGCAGAACGAGTTTGTATGAGCCGGGCGGAACGTCGGGATTAAGGTTGACATCGAAATCCCAGCGGACGATTTCGCCCGGTTGCCATTTAAGGGGTGGGTGGAAGGCGCGCAGGTCGGTGGCGCGCGGGAGGTCACTGCCCCACACATTGCCGGAGTCATCTTCGAGCGTGAGCGTTAGACGGATGTCCTGCAGCAGGGGTTGGTCGGCTTGCCAGTAGAGGGTGGTATGCACCCAGTTGCTCGGCGGATGCAAGTACACATCGCGGGTGGGCAACTCACGTTCGGGAACCGCGTAGCCCGCGAGGGCCAGATTCAACGCGGGGTAGCGCAAACCGCTGGGGATGGCCGAGGCTGGGAGGGACGCGAATCGAAAGCGCGGGGCGAAGCCTTTAATCAAAATGCCAGAGGGATAAATTTCGGTGATTTCGGGATAGCGGGTTTCGAGCCAGGTTTGCACGCGGTGGTCGGGGTCGGTGATGTAGGTGCCGGATTGCGCGAGCCAGAGAGTATCGTAGGTTTGATATGTATTGAGGGCTGAGTCGAGTTCGGCGGGGAGGTGACTGCCAAACGGCGCGAAGATGGGTTGCGGGCCGCGAAAGTAGTAGCGCAGGACCACTTGATAGTATTCAAGATGCGCGAGGATGGCCGCGCCGGGTTCGACGTGCCGGTTGAGGTAGCCCACGCCACTGCGCCAGTCTTCGCGGAAGGTGCCGGGACTCCAGACTGAGGCCAAGCCCATGAGTTGAAGGCCGACTAAACCCAAGCCCAGGAGAGCGGCTGGCAGTTTGCGCCAGTGGTAGAGCCGCGCCCACCCCGCGCCCACGCCGAGCGCGAGGGCCGCGCCGATGAAGGTGAGGGATTTGGGTTGATAGACGGGTTCGCGGAGGGAGAGAAGGAGAATGATAAAAATAAAAAATGAAAAATAAAGCGTGATGAAGGGGCGAGTGAGGGGGCGTTGGCGAGGGAGTAGGCCGAGGATGAATAGCGCGGCGATGAAGAGGGCGACGAGCCATTGGGCGAGGGGGGTAAGGCTGGCTTCGTAGGTGGTGAGTTGCAGGAGGATGTTATGCGTGAGGGCCACGGGGCCGAGGCTTTGACGAAGGACGTTGTGGCCGGGGCCGGAGGCGCGCCAGACATTGAGCGCAAATGGCAAAAAACTGAGCGCGATAAGGCCGAGGGCGGTAAAGGCACGACGCCAGTCAGCGCGAGGGTTTTTCCAGAGCGCCAGGAGGATAAAGAGACCTTCAAAGGGCAGGAGAAAACTGGCGGCGAGGTGGGTGTAACACGCGAGGGTGGTGAGAAAGGCGTAGGCGAGCCAGTCGCGCCAGCGGCCAGAGCGCAAGGCGGAGGTGAGGCAGAACAACCCAGCCAACGAGAGCGTGCCGCCCATGGTGTACATCCGCGCGTCCTGAGAGTTCCAGATGAGGAAGGCGTTGAGGGCAGTGAAGAGCATGGCCGCGAGGGCGGCGGGGCGCGAAAGCAGGCGGCGGCCCAGCGCGTAGGTGAGCGCGACAAACAGCAAGCCGAGGCCGACGGAGAGTAGGCGCATGGATAACTCGGAGGTGCCGCCGAGGGCCATCCACGCTTTGAGGGTGAGCCAGTAAACCGGCGGGTGCGGGTCGCCGCGCGCGGAGAGGGATTCGTTGAGGAGTTGGGGGAGCGGGCGACTGGCGAGATACCAACTCCAGGCTTCGTCGTTATCGGCGCTTTTCCAGTTTAGGTTGTAGAGGCGGAGGAAGGCGGCGAGGGCGAGGATGAAAAACTGAAAAGTGAAAAGTGATTTCGGTTTCATTGGAGCGCGGGTTAGCGAGGCCAATGGGGCAAAGCGGGGAGGATGAAGCGGTAGAGGGCGAGGAGGGAGAGGGAGGCGAGGAGGAGGAGAGGCGTGAAAAGTGAAAAGTGAACAGCAACGCGAGTTGCGAACTGCGGGTGGCGAGGGAGGCGGATAACCAGCGCGGTTAGCCACTGGCCCCATTGTTCGAGGCTAATAGCGACGGCGAGGCCGAGGGGGAGGAGGGCGGGGAAGAGGTAACGGCCTTGATGTTGGACGAAGTTGACGTTGTAGTAGAGGTAGAGGGCGAGGGTGGTGAGGGCGGAGGCGGCGAGGAGAAGCAAGCCATCGCGCTCGGCGGGGGTGAGGGCGGGGAAATGGCGGGAAGCGCCAAGGACCCCGATGACAATGAGAACCGTGAAAACCAGCAGGGCCAGATAAATGCGGGAGTCCATGAACACACCCATCCAGCCGAACACGCCCCAGAAGCTATCAAAGGTGAATTTGAAAAAGCGGGGGAGCAAACTCTGCTCACTGCCCCACCAGCCATATTCGGCCAGCCATTCGCGCGTGGTGGGTTGGCCGACGACCACGTGGTTATGCCAGTTGCCGCACACAAAATCGGCGGGGCCACAGACCAGCCAGTTGCGCCCCCAATAAATCAGGCCGATGAGCACCGCCGGAATAAACGTCCAGAGCGCGATGCCGATTAATTGGGAATGGCGTCCAAAGCCCGCGCGCCGCCATTGCAAAAGAAAGAATAAGGCCGTCACGGGCGCGAGCACGTAGGCTTGCACTTTGGTGATAAACGCTAAACCAAGAACAAATCCCAAGTCCCACGGGCCAATGCCCAAAGCCGAGGTGCGGAGTGAGCTCAACATTCGCCATAAGCCATAGGCAATAAGCAACTCGGCCAAAGAGTCATTATTTACGCCGGCCAGCATGGCAAGGTGTTGCGGGATGAAGGCCATAAAGCCAGCGGCGGCGAGGGCCACCAGTGGCCGCCCGGGGATGAGTTCCCGCACGGCGAGGTAGGCAAACACAATCACGCCCGCGCCGAGAAGCACAGAGAACAAACGCAAGGGCAAGAGCGCGCCGTTGAACAAAATAAAAATCGGCGTGGCTAACAGATAGTACAGCGGCGGCTGATAATCCTGATATTGAACTTTATCCACCGGCATCTCCGGCGGGAAACCAGCGCTGACAATCTTCCCTAAATAATCCTGGTCGTAATCGCCGGGTTCGAGTTTAGGCAGTGCGCCCGTCTGCGCGATTTGGCGGATGACGTTGTAATGCGCGGGTTCGTCGGGGACTTGCCACGCGGGGGTGCGGGCGGCGTAGAGAGAGGCGAGGAGGAGATAGACGATGAGAAGTACCGACAAGGTGAAGGGGTGAAGGGGTGACAGGGTGAGATGTGTCACCTTGTCACCTTGCCACCCGGTCACCTTGTCGGCCTTTGCTTCAGGCATTCTTCGGCCCCAGCCGCGCGCGTTCTTCGGCCACGATTTTTACATCCAACTTCTTGAATAGGGGCGCGGGTTCGCGGAGGGGTTGACCGGGCGCAAGGCGACTCGGTTCCCAGCGGCCAACGGCGTCTGTGTGATCGTAGGTGAGCGCCGAATGCGCCCGCGTGGACTCGTGGTACTCGACGATTTTTTGCGTCCCAAACAGCGAGCCAGCATAGCCAAGGCTGTGATGCAATTTCTCGGACGTGAACGGCAGGAACGGCGCGAAGAGGATCTTGAGCGAGTCAATGGCGCGGAGCGCCGTGTAAATGGTTTTAGCGGCCTCGGCTTTGTCGGTCTTGATTTGGAACCACGGGCCTTGCGCGTCGAGATAGCGATTGGCCTCGGTGGCGAGGGCGACCACCTCTTGCAACGCTGAACGCAGTTTCACCGCCGTGAGCAAGTTGCCCACCACTTCAAAACCGCCTTCAATCTTGGCGAGGAGTTCCTTATCCTGCGGGCGCAAGTCTCCGGCTTCGGGCACTTTGCCCTCCCAGTGTTTGTAGCAGAACGTCAGCACGCGGTTGGCGAGATTGCCCCAGGTGGCCACGAGTTCATCGTTGTTATGCGCGAAGAACCCCGGCCATTCCCATTCGGCATCCTTGCTCTCGGGCATAATGGCCGTGAGGTAATAGCGCAACGCGTCGGGGTCGTAGCGGCTCAGGAAATCCAGTCCCCACACGGCCCAGTTGCGACTGCCGGAGATTTTATCGCCTTCGAGATTCAGAAATTCGTTGGCGGGCACATCGTAGGGCAGGTTCAGTTTCTTGGCCGGGTCAGTTTCATACAGGCGCTCAATCCCTGCCAGTTCAGCGGGCCAGATGACCGCATGGAAGGGGATGTTGTCCTTGCCGATGAAGTAATAGGTCTTGGCCGCCGGGTCATACCACCACTGCTTCCACGCTTCGGGCGTGTTGTGATTCTTGGACCACTCAATGGAGGCCGAGAAATAACCGATGACTGCCTCGAACCAGACGTAGAGACACTTGCCCTCCCAGCCCGCCACGGGGACGGGGATGCCCCAATCGAGGTCGCGCGTGATGGGGCGACCGCGGAGTTCGCCGCTATCCACTTGCGAGAGCGAGGGGTTGAGGACATGCGGCCGCCAATGGTCTTTATCCGCGTGGAGATAGGCGCTCAGAGCCGGAGCGAGTTTGGCAAGGTCAAGATAGAAGTGTTCGGTCTCGCGCAGTTCAAGTTGGCCCTGGCCGGTTTTGGTGCGCGGGTTGATGAGCCGGGTGGCCTCCAGCAGGTTGCCACACTTATCGCATTGGTCGCCGCGCGCGTTGGGGTAATGGCAAAGGTAACATTCACCTTCCACATAGCGGTCGGGGAGGAAGCGCTTCTCGCCGGGCGAGTACCACTGCTTCTCGGTCTGGGTAAACAGGTTGCCGTTCTCGCGCAGTTTGAGAAAGATGTCCTGCGCGACCTGAAAGTGATTCTCGGTGTGCGTGGTGGTGAAGAGGTCGTAGCACAGGCCGAGCTTCACAAACAGTTCGAGAAAGCGCTGATGAAAGCCCTCAAAGACGGCCAGCGGGGTCTTGCCTTCGGCATCGGCGCGGACGGTGATGGGGGTGCCGTGCGCGTCGGAACCAGAGACCATGAGGACGTGGTTGCCACGCAGGCGATGATAGCGCGCGAAGATATCGGCGGGCAGGTACGCGCCGACGAGGTTACCGACATGAATGTCGGCGTTGGCGTACGGCCACGCGACGGAAACGAGAATGTGCTCGGGCATTTGAGGAGCTCCTTAGGGCGAGTGATTTTATCATGGGCCCCCACCCGGCCCCGTTCGCAAAGAGCGCGAACAGGGAGGGAACTCCCTTCTCCTGTCGGTGTTTTTCCCGACGGCGCGCAAGCAGGGGCCGGGGATAGGGGCGGGTTAAACAAAAACCGCCAGCCGAGGCTGACGGTGGGGACTGCCGTGACCGGACGTGAAGCGCGTTCACGCGGCCAAAACGGGGGCGGAGCCTCGGCTCCGGCCTCGTAGCGGCAGGTGACGCATGGACATGGAGAAGGCAATAAAATACTTGAACATGAGGCTATTGTAGCATGGCTGTCAAGCCCAGGCCGGGCAAACGGGCGCCGCGCGTGACTGCTAAAAATTCCCGCGCCCCTCGGGGTGTGCGCCGGTTGGCCGCCCGAGCGCCTCGGGACATTACCGACATTTCAATTTGAGGTAATTCATCACATAAACGATATCGGTTTCGTTGGCTTTGGCGATGAGCGCCTCGGCCAGTTTGCCCACCAACGGCACGGGGACTTCATACTCGGCAAGGAAGGCCACGAGGGTGCCAGCGGGTTGCTGGGTCAGGTTCCAAGTGAGCGTGCTGATGATGCCGCCAGTGGTGCGGGAAACGATGCGCGTGGGGCGTTCAAATACCAGCGGTGTGCTGGAACCCTGGAGGGTGATGCCCGCCATGTGGTAGTCGAAATCGAAACTCTGCCCGCCGTTGGGCAAAGTTTTCACATTGCGAATATGGCGGATGTTGCGCCAGATTTGGGGGAGGTTGGGGGTGTCGTTCAGGATATCAAAAATGGATTCGGGCGGGGCCGGGATGGTGATGGATTTGGTCATGCTAATCATGGCAGGTACACACTCCAAAAAGGGGATGGCTTGAAGCCAGGCCGACTAGGCAAAAGGGCCGATAAGGGGTTCATCAGCCCAATGGGCATAGTATATCCAATTAATTCTGCGCCGAAGGCAAGTGCGGGCGCGCCGGGATTGGCGGGGGACTGGGGCGCATTCGGGATTTTTGGCTTTTACGTGCGACGCACCTTAGAGGTGCGTCGCACGTGAGCGTTGACCACCAACGGCGAATGCGCCCTGGGACTGTGTAGAATTTGACTCGTAGTTGAACAGGACTACACTTTTACTCACAATGCAG
>CAYUFY010000314.1:0-6308 GCA_964443795.1 uncultured Anaerolineales bacterium
GGGCACGTCTTGGAATACGTCCTGAGTTCTACCCCGGATTATTGAGAAGATACCGGAAAAATTTACTTTGGCATTACGACAAGCCGATCTTTGGCGCGTCTACTGGCTTGTGCTATTACAGGCAACCAGTGCCCATTGGGGTACGGCCTCAGCTATCAAATGGCTGGAGACTGCTGCCTTGGCTTTTTATTTGACTAACGGCTCACGCCTTGTTCCGGTTGGTGATATTAGCTTGGAGCATGGGGGGGATATTGCAGGACATGATTCACACGAAGATGGCTTGGACGTGGATTTGCGTCTGATTCGCACTGACAACGCCCAATGTTCGGGTGGCACCACTTGGCAAAACACCAACTATGACCAAGCACGCACGCGAGCTTTCATCCTCTCCATCTATGCCGCCGCACCCGGCCATATTAAGCTTATCTTCTTCAACGACCCCGTTTTGATTAATGAAGGATTAACCTCGCCCTTCACTGGGCATGACGACCATATCCATATTCGTTTTTGCGAGGCGGCCCATCCCAACCCCAACATTCCTTTCAGGTATGACTGCTTGGTGAATTGGCCCTATCGTGAGCTCTCCTTACCTTTCATTCAAAAATAATTATTGAGAAGTTTTGACGTATTTGCGAGGTGCCTCGATTAAACGACCATCATCGCCACAGAACCGTACCGGGTCTTCAATCCGCAACCTCTTACTACCTTTCTCAACGCGCGATTGTAGTCTAATCTCTGTTTTCCTCACTTTCCCCCCCCCATCTCCTCCTTATGCTCAAACCACCACTTCACGGCCTCGGCGCGGCTGGCGACCCCGATGCGGCGGAAGATGCGCTGGACGCCTTTTTTAACCGAGTCTTCTTTTAGCCCAAGCCGGTAGGCGATTTGCAGATTGGTGAGGCCCTCATCGGCGATGAGTTTGTAGATGGCGAAGTCGCGCTCGGAGAAGAGCTCGGCGTTGGCGGTGGGGGCCGAGGCCGCGAGGGCCGGCAGTTCCCCGGCGGGCAGGCGCGAGAGGATGAAGTACCCCTGCCGGGCCAGGTGAATCGCCGCTTCCACTTCCACGCCCGAGGGCCGGTCATCTTTGTGGATGAGCGAGACGCGCCAGGTCATGAGTTTGCGGAGTAAATCGGCGTTGGTGTCTTTGGAGGTGAGCAGGATGATGGGGTAGGCGCGGGTCTCATCGGCGGCGAGTTTTTCGGCGAGGGTGAGGCCTTCCTTCAGGTTATGCGTGGGCGGGAGGGCGAGGTCGAGCAGGAGGGCATCATACTGCGTCGCGGCCAGCAGCTTCTCGGCGGTGGCGGTGTCGGGCGCGTTGTCGAGTGCGATGCGCGGTTGGAGTTCAAAGCGCAGGCCTTCGTAGTATTGCGAGTAGTCTTCGACCATGAGGACGCGGAGGGGCGCAAGGGAGGGTTCGGGCATGGTTTTTTTAGGGACACGGATGAACGCGGATGAACACGGATAAAACCTGAAAATAAAAATCCGTGTTGATCAGTGTCAATCCGTGTCCACACTTAACACATCACTTAGGCAGGGAAAGATAATCTCTAACGTCGCGCCGTGGCCGGGGGTGCTGGTCACGTTGCCCTGCGCGGCGAATTGTTGGCGCACGAGGTCGAGGCCTTCAAAGATGCCGTTGGGGCCATGCCGCGCGGCGGCGGGGTCGAAGCCCAGCCCGGTGTCGCGCACGGTTAACCGGATGCGGTGTGATTCTAATTCCAAATTGATTTCGATGCGTTGGGCGTGGCCGTGAAAGGCGGCGTTCACTATCGCTTCCATGGTGAGGCAGTAAATCGCGTCGAGTAGTTCAAAGGGCAAGTCGTCGGCCTCTTCGGGGATGTCAATGACCACGCGGCGCGCTTCGCTGGGCTCGCTGAATTGTAAAATTTTGGTGGCGGCGCGGCGTAGTTCGTCGGCCAGCGTGGTGGGGTCATCTTCGTCGCGTTTGGAGAGGCGCGTGAGCATGGCGGCGAGTTCGAGTTTGCGCGCCACTTGTTGGGCCTGCGCCAGCGCGGCTTCGGCGGTGGCCGGGTCAGTGCGGAGCAGGTCGCGCGCGGTGCCCGTTAAGCGGCGCAATGAGTCGGCGCTGAGCGTGAGCGGGCCATGCACGCCAAACAGCACGCCGCCAAACGCCTCGTACTTGCGCCAATGGGCGCGCTCGCGGTTGATTTGTTCGGCGACCAAACTGGCAAAGGCTTCGAGCGTGAGTTTATCGAGGGAGGAAAAGGCGCGGGGTGCGCGGTAATGGAGAAATAGCGCGCCCACGCGTTCGGTCCGCGGCCCGAGCGGGAGAAAGACCGAGGCCCGCCGGGGGGCGCGCCCCCCGGGCCGGGGTGCCGCATCCCCGGCGGGCGCGGATTCCGAACTGCCGGGGCGCAGTAAATCGTCGGGCGGCGCATCGGTGCGGTAATCCGGTTCCCACTTTTCGAGCAAATCAAATAACACCGCCTCGGCGGGCTGGTCATGCACGTCGCCGGTGCAGAACGGCGGGGTGAGCGGGTAGCCGGTGCCGGGCGCGAGTTGATACAGCACCACCAAATCCGCGCCGAGGTGCGCTTGGGCTTCGCGGGCGAGGGTGTCGAACATTTCTTGAACCGAAGTGCAGTCGTTGAGGCGGGTGACCGCGCCCCAGAGGGTATCGCGCAGACGGGCGGCTTCGCGGCGCACCTGCTGGCCGCGCGCCAACGCCAGCCCAATGGAGTCGGCGATGAGGCTGAGGTTCTCTTCATCCAGTTCCCAGAACTCCGCCGGGCGCGCGCTCAATGCTTCGAGCGCGCCCACGGTTTGGCCGCCGGCCTGAATGGGCACGGCGAGGGCGGAGGCGACCCACTCGAAGGGCGGGGTCGGCGTGTAATGTGGGCAATCTTTCACCGCATCCCAGCGCTCGGATTGGCCGATGCGCACCACCGCGCCGGGGATGCTGGCCCGCGCGGGGAGCGCGAGGCCTTTCCATTTTTCGGGCGGCGTCCCCCAAACAGCTTGCAGGCGCATCCAGTCGCCATCGTCATCCACCAGCCACAGCCGTAAATGGTCGTGGCGCAAACGGCGGCCAATGGCGGCGGTGACGGTTTCAAAGGATTGCTCGATGTCGGGGACGGTGGAGAATTGATTTGTAATCTGGCGCAGGATGTCGGCGCGGAGTTCGAGGAGCAGATGCCGCCGCGCAAGGTAGTAATTGGATGTGCCGAGGATGGCCAGCCAGAGCGAAGGGGTGACCATGGCCGAGAGCGATTGCCCGCCCAGCGTGTAGCGGAAGATGAGCACGACCAGGCAGGTGAGGCCGAGGATGAACAGGAAGGGGAAGGTGTCGCCGCGCTCGGAGAGGAAGAGCAGGGGGAAGAGGAACAAGGGCCAGAGGTGATTGGCGACGGTGGTGGTGGGGGCGACGTAGACGAGGGCGACATTGCCGAAAGCGATGACCACGACCGCGAGGCCGGACCATAGGAAGGCGAGGTCGGGGCGGGTGAAGCGCACCAGCCAGTTGACGCGCCCGCGGGTCCACATGCGCTCGGAGCGCCAGAACAGCACCAGCACGCACATCCCGCCAATGAGAACGAGGTCGGCCAGCCGCCGGAGTTGTTCCAGATAGGCATTGCCGCGCAGGGCATCGCGCACGATGAGGCCGATGATGAGCGTGACGGCCACCGCCGCGATGGGGTAATAGAAGCGCGAGCCGAGGCGGACCAGCCAGCGGTGCGGGGCGAGGAAGGGGTCGTCGGTGCGGTAGCGGGAGAGGCGCATAAAACCCTCACCCCCGGCCCCTCTCCCATTTGGAAAAGCACAAATGGGAGAGGGGAGTCAGTAAGCGGGGATGGTTCTTTATCTTACTCCCGAATGGGCTGGAGGAGGAAGTGAACGAAAGGGGAAGGTGGGAGCGGTTTGCAACCGCGGATGGGCGCACGAGGGGTGGCGGGGAGGGAAAAAGAAATCGTTTGATTTTAACTTCCACTCGCCATACAATGCGGAACTATGGATTTCGAACTGGCTGGCGAGATTACCAACATCGAAGTCATCGCAATTGGGAATTCCATTCGGGAATTGGCTCGTTTACGAAAGAAGTACGGCAAAGGCCGTTGGCGCAAACTTAAAGGCATCGCTCGGGTGCGCTTACCAGACGGTTTTCTGGGCGAGGCCGAGGTTCACTGGTACGAAGCCCATGGCATCGGCAAACGCGAGATAAAAATCAAAAACCTTCTAACAGAATAACTGACCGTTCGCTCATTTTATAAAGCAGAAACGCAAATTGAAAATCCGCGATTTTGCCGACAAAACAAGGCTTTTCTGATGACAGCGTTTGGCACCGCCGGGTTAGCGACATAAGATTTCATGCGCTGGCTTGCCGCCCGTCAGGAAATTTGAGGCGAACATGCCGAAATTCCGGCCTTTTTTGAGTAGTTTGGCGCGAATCTAATTTTCCCGCTTCCAAAATGAGCGAACGGTAAGGAATAACCCTATGACTACTAAACACCTAACCAGCACCCGCCGCCCGACAAAATTACGCTACGTTATCTGTATCCAGAACGAAGGCTATAGTGTTTCGTTGGAGAAATTGAAAATCTATCGCGTCCTGCCCGACCGCCAGGCGAGCGCGCATCAGCTTTTGCGGGTTGTGGATGAGTCCAACGAAGACTATCTGTATCCGGCAGACTGGTTCGTGCCGATTGCTTTGCCGCAGAAAGCGCAGGCGGTTTTTGCTGTCGCTGTCTGAAAATAGCTTCACCCCCCAAACGCGCCAAAGGCGTATCGAAACCTTCGGGGTTTCTTAAAACCCCGAAGGTTTCGATACGCGGGTTTGCAGGGAGAAAAGAAGGGGTCTATAGTAGCCATATAAACGGGGCGGCTAAGGGGCCCTCTCAAGGGCTGTTAGACGCTTTCGTGGACTATCCAGCATTTGAAAAAAGGAGAATCGTTCATGTTTGCTAACACCCCCTCATCCCTATCGTATCGTTAGGTCTCTCAATAATCTTTTGCCTTGGCGCGTTGAGTTTACTGCTCACGACTTTAGGCGCACAACCGCCGGTGGCCTATGCGGCGGGGGAGACCTGCTTCTCCACGCCGAATAATGGCACAACCGTCTATTCCAGCACGGATGCCAGCGCGCTTCAAAACGCGGTGGATGCCGCGAGCGCGGGCGGGACGGTGAAAGTGGCCGGAACCTGCGCTGGGGTGCAAGTGCGGGCGAACATCACGCAAACCGTGTACATCAGTAAAACCCTCACGTTGGCTGGCGGCTACACCACCACGAACTGGATAACCGCCTTCCCCATCACCCAACCAACAACGTTGGACGCGCAAGGCACGGGGCGAGTCGTTTTCGCTACTGCTTCCGCTCCACTCGCTTTGCGTGACTTAATTGTTCAAAATGGCTACAGTACTGGTAATGGCGGAGGGGCGTACTTCAGTAGCTCGACTATGGTGACGGGTACAACTTTCACTCTTAATACCGCGACTGCTATTGGTGGTGGCGCGTACTTCGTTTATACGAACAGCGTAACGGCTACTACCTTTACCAGTAACACGGCTCAATACGGTGGTGGCGCATACTTCGGTAGCATGGTGAGTATGACTGCTACCACCTTCACCAGTAACACGGCTCAATACGGTGGTGGCGTGTACTTTAATAAATTCGCTGATGTGACAGCCGCTACTTTTATCAGCAACACAGCGACCAATGGTAACGGTGGCGGCGCATATTTCGGTAGCACGGCGAATGTAACCGCCACCACCTTCATGAGCAACACGGCAATAGTGGGTAGCGGGCCCTTCATAGGCGATGGCGGTGCAGCATACTTCGGTAATACAGCAAGTGTGACTGCTACCACTTTCACCTTTAATACAGCGGCGAGTGACGGTGGTGGCGCATTCTTCAATGGTATAGCAAGCGTGACTGACTCCATTTTCACTAGCAACATAGCGGCTGGCGTTGGTGGTGGTGCGTACTTTAGCCTTTCTAGTAGCACAGCTACTGTGAAAGGCACAATCTTCATGAGCAATACGGCCAGCGCCGTGGGCGGTGGCGCGGACTTCAATAGACCGGCGAGTCTCATCAGCACCACCTTCATCGGTAACACGGCGGGGACAGCCGGTGGCGTGTATGTTTATGGTCTGACCAGCGTAACGGCTACCACTTTCATGAACAACATAGCGGCTGGCAATGGCGGCGGCGCGTATTTCTATGGTCTGATCAATATGACTGGCACCATCTTCACGGGCAACAAGGCGACCAACGGCAGTGGCGGCGGCGCGTATTTCCACAACATGGCGAGTGTGAATGACACCACCTTCATTAGCAACACAGCTAAGAACGG
>CAYUFY010000315.1:0-6285 GCA_964443795.1 uncultured Anaerolineales bacterium
CAAGGTGAATCCGGTCGAATCTTGGAAAGTCCTGAAAATTTAAGCGAAAGATCCGGTAATAACTGATTACTGATTACTTTTTACCTCACCAGGAGTCCTTCATCATGGGTCTACTCACCGGCAAGACCGCCCTCATCTTCGGCGTCGCCAACGATCACAGCATCGCCTGGGGCATCGCTGAAGCCTTTCACCGCGAGGGCGCCAAACTGGCCTTCAGCTACGCGGGCGAGGCGCTCGAAAAGCGCGTCAAACCCCTCGCCGAAAAAGTCGGGGCCACCTTCGTCGAGCCGTGCGATGTCGCCCGGGATGACGACATCGGCCTTTTGTTTGGCAAAGCCAAAGAGCGGCTGGGCGAGATTGACATCCTCATCCACTCCATTGCTTTTGCCAACCGCGAGGATTTGGGGCGACCGTATTATGAAACCCCTCGCGAAGGCTTCCGCCTGGCGATGGATATCAGCGTCTATTCCTTCACCGCCCTCGCCCGCGCGGCCCGCCCGCTCATGCGGCCCGGCGGTTCCATGCTCACGCTCACTTATCTCGGCGCTGTGCGCGCGGTGCATCATTACAATGTGATGGGCGTGGCCAAGGCGGCGCTGGAGGCCAGTGTGCGGTATCTGGCCGTGGATATGGGCGAAGATGAAAAGCACATCCGCGTCAACGGCATCTCGGCCGGCCCCATCCGCACCCTGGCTTCGGCGGGGATTGCCGGTTTCAAAACCATGCACTCCGAATTTAAGCACCTGGCTCCCCTCCGGCGCAATGTGACCATCGAAGATGTCGGGAACGCCGCGCTCTATCTGTGCTCCGACCTCGCCGCCGGAGTGACCGGCGAAATTCATTACGTGGATTCAGGCTTTAATATTATGGGTGTCGCCGAGCCAAGCGACAAGAAAGATTAGTGATGAGCGCTTCTTCCTATCGCCTTCCCACCCACGCCCAGCCGCGTCGCTACGATGTGCAACTCGATGCGCGTCTCGGGCGCGAAGAATTCAGCGGGCAAGTCGTCATCGCGCTGGAGCTCCACACAGCCTCGACCACGCTTGACCTGCACGCCCGTGACTTGGTCATTAGCGAGGCGCATTTCACCGCCACCGAACACACCCAGCCCGCTACGGTGACGCTCGACCCGGACAATGAGCGCGTCAGCTTACAGTTCGCCCACCCTCTCCCGGTGGGCGCGGCCACCCTCACCCTCATCTTTAACGGGCGCATCAGTCAAACCCTCCGGGGGCTTTATCTCGCGCAAAACCGCCCCGAGCAAGTGCTCTGCACCCAGTGCGAGGCCACCGACGCGCGCGCCATCTTCCCGTGCTTTGACGAGCCGACCTTCAAAGCCCAATTCGCCTTCACCATCACCACCGCCCCCGAAGCCGTGGTTTTAGCCAATGGGCCGCTCCTGGCGGTCACCGACAACGGCGGGAGCAAAACCTGGCAGTTCGCGCCGACCAAAGTCATGTCATCCTATCTGGTGGCATTGGTCATCGGCGATGTGGCTAGCACACCCGAGCAGGTGGTCAACGGCACCCCGTTGCGGGTATGGGCCATGCGTGGCAAGGAACACATGGGCGCGTTCGCGCTGGACTATACCGCCCGCCTCCTGGCCTGGTATGAAGAATATTTTGACGTGCCGTACCACTACGACAAGTATGATCAGGTGGCCGTGCCCGGCTTTGCGGCGGGCGCCATGGAGAATAGTGGGTTGGTGCTCTTCCGCCAGGAAGCGCTAATTATGGCCCCGGGGGGCGCCTCCTGGCGGCAGGAAAAAAGCATCGCCCATGTGGTCGCGCATGAGTTCGCGCATATGTGGTTTGGCAATCTGGTCACCATGCAGTGGTGGGATGATCTGTGGCTCAACGAAGCCTTTGCCGAATGGATGTCGTACCGGGTGATTGCCGAACTTTCGCCCGAATATCATTTGTGGGATGACTTTCAGGGGAACAAGGGTTATGCGCTGGCGAATGACGCGCTGGAAAGCACCCACCCCATCTATTCGCCGGTGGAGACCCCGGCCCAGGCGCAGGAATTGTTTGACGCGATTACCTACATCAAAGGCTGCGCCGTGATGCGGATGTTGGAAAACTTCCTGGGGTTTGAAGCCTTCCGCGCCGGTCTGCGCACGTACATGCAGGAATTTTCCGAGCGCAATGCGCGCGGCGCCGACTTATGGCGGCATTTGCAAGCGGCCTCCCACCAGCCGGTGGTGCAAATCATGGAAAGTTGGATTCTGCAGGGTGGCTACCCTTGTGTGACTATCACATTTGAAACCGTCAATGGCCAGCCGCAATTGCACCTGCGCCAACAACGTTTTTTCTCCAATCCACAAGCGCCCCGAGATAACACTCAACTGTGGCAGGTGCCGCTGGTCATCCGCTATGCCGATGCCGCCGGGCCGCACACCCTGCGGCATGTGCTCACCACGCCCGCCGAGTCTCTGCCGCTCCAACTCAACGGGCCACTGCGCTGGTGTTACGCCAACGCGGAAGAGATCGGTTTTTATCGGCAAAATCTCACTGGTGCCCTGCTCACCGAAACCATGGCCCATCTCGATCAGCTTCACCCCAGCGAGCATGTGGGTTTGCTGACCGACCAGTGGGCGCTCACCCGCAGTGGGCATCAGACCATCAGCCAGTTCCTGGAAGTGCTAACCGCGCTGGCCGCTCAAAGTCATAACTACACCGTGTTGTTCGAGATCGTGGGGCGCTTGCATGCGTTGGAACGCATGGTGGAGGACACCGGGAATGCCCCGGCGCTGGACAGTTTCCGACAGTGGGTGGGGCGCTTGTTTGCCGGGCGGTTGCAGACCCTGGGCTTTGAGCCGCACCCCGACGAAACCACCGAAACCAGCCAACTCCGCATCTCGGTGATTGATGCGATGACCACCCTGGCGCAGACGCCGGAGGCCGTGGCCCAGGCCCGGCTATGGGCCGAGCGCGAAGCGGCTGACCCGCAGAGCGTGGATGCCAACCTCGCCGCCACGTTTGTGGCCGCCAACGCGCAATTTGGGGATGCCGCGCTGTTTGAAAAATATGTGGCCATTTACCAACAACGCAAGGAAAGCGGCGCCCCGCCCCAGGCGGTCAACCGTTATCTCTACAGTTTTGCCGCCTTCCGCGCGCCCGAACTGGTGGCGCACACCCTCAGCCTGCTCGATGAGGGCATCGCCCCTCGCGAAGCGCTAGGGCCGATCCTGGGGCAACTGCTCACCGCCCGGCACGCACAACCCGCCGCCTGGAGTTACTTAAAAGCCAACTGGGCCACCATCAAAGAGATGGGGTTAGGCTCCAGCGGGCTGATCAAAGCCGCCGGGCAACTGCCCCCGACCTTCCGCGCCGATATCGTCGCGTTTTGCGAGGCCAACGTCAAAGGTGTGGCCGACATGAGTTATGCCCAGGCCCTGGAAACCATGGACCTGTTGACGGAATTCCAAACCCGGACGCAAGCCGATCTAATCAATTGGTTAACCACCCCTTCCAAAGGATAAATGCCCATGACCCCTCCGATCTCCCCCGCACTTGTGCAACAAATCAAAGACCGCGTCGCCGCCCAACGCGAGACGCTCATCACTTTCATGCGCGAACTGTGCGCCATCCCCAGCGTGATGGGCAACATTGGCAAGGTCGGCGAGCGCGTGATGGCCGAGATGCACAAGCTCGGCTTTGAAGATGTGCGCTTCGACAAGATGGGCAACGTGCTGGGGCGCATTGGCCACGGCCCCAAGATTCTGGTCTACGACTCTCACATTGACACGGTGGATGTGGGCGACCCAACCCAGTGGCAGTGGGATCCCTTCCAGGGCAAGGTAGAGAACGGGATCCTGTACGCGCGCGGGGCCGGGGACGAGAAGCAATCCACACCGGGGATGCTGTATGGCCTCGCTCTGGCCCGCGACCTCGGCTTGCTCGAAGGCTACACCGCCTATTACTTCGGCAACATGGAAGAAGATTGCGACGGCATTGCCTGTGACGCGCTGGTCAACGCCGAGGGCATTAAACCCGATTACGTGGTCGTGGGCGAACCGACCGAGATGAACGTCTATCGCGGGCACAAGGGCCGCGTCGAGATTCAAGTGACCGCCAAGGGCCGCTCCATCCACGCCGCCTCCAATCAGTTGGGCGACAACGCCATTTACAAAATGCTCCCCATCATCGCCGGGTGCCGCGACCTGAACGACAATCTGCACACCGACGCGTTTCTCGGGCAGGGGCGCATCACCGTCAGCATCATCCAATCCAAATCGCCCTCGCTCAACGCCGTGCCGGATGAATGCACGCTCTTTATAGACCGCCGCCTGACCTTTGGCGAGACCAAAGAAGACGCGATTAAACAGGTCGAGGCCATGATTGCGCAGGAGCATAAAAATGATGTGAAGGTGGAGATGATGTTCTACGAGGTGCCGAGTTACACCGGCTTCGTGTACCCGGTGGACAAGTATTACCCCGCCTGGGCTTACCCCGAAGACCATCCGTTTGTGCAAGCCGGGTTGGAAACTTCCAAACTGCTGTGGGGCGGCACGCCCAAGACCGGCAAACTCAACTTCTCCACCAACGGCACGTACTGGGCGGGCAAAGCGGGCATCCCCACCGTCATCTTTGCCGCGGGCATCGAGACCACCGCGCACAGCCTGCAAGACCAAGTGCCGCTGGATGACATGGTGCGGGCGACGGAGTGGTATGCGTTGTTGCCGGGGGTGTTGAAAGAGAGTTGAGAATGAAAAATCTCGCTCCAGCATCTCGCCGTGTATCATCCCTAACTCGTAAAAAATCGGCGCGAACCGGGTTGCCCCAAAGGGCCAAACGGCCTGCCCTGCCGCGCCGTCAACTCACCGCGTTTTGCCGCCGCAATCACATTCGCAAATTAGCCTTCTTCGGATCAATTTTGCGCGATGACTTCACCTCTAAAAGCGATATAGACATTCTGGTGGAATTTGAGCCCGGCCATGTGCCCGGCTTTGGTTTCATCCGTCTGCAACGCGAACTCTCCGAATTGTTGGGTCGTCCGGTGGATTTGAACACTCCAAATAGTCTGAGTCGCTACTTCCGCGAACAGGTGTTGGCGGAGGCCGAGGTGCAATATGTCCAAAAGTGATGTGGTGCGCCTACGCCATATGCTGGACGCGGCTAAAGAAGCAGTGGCCTTCGTCAAAGGCCAAACGCGGGCGGATTTGGATAATGACCGCAAGCTGAATCTCTCGCTAATACGACTAATCGAAGTCATCGGCGAGGCGGCTGATCAAGTTTCAGTCAAAACACAAAAGCAACACCCCGACATCCCGTGGGTTGACATTATCGGGATGCGCCACCGCCTGATTCATGGCTACAACGATGTAGACCTTGACATTGTCTGGCAGGTTGTTACAAGCGATTTGCCGCCATTGGTTATAGGTTTAGAAAAAATCCTACAGTCCGAGGCGGATAACTAACACATTCGACACGAGAACCATACCATGCCCAAATGGGAATACCTCTTCCTCACCTGTGAATATATCAACGCCGACTGGCGGCCCCGCTACGCCAATGGTAAGCAAGTCGAGGAGCTTAACAAACAATGGTCCGAGATGACGCTCTACGAGTTCAGCAACCTGCTCGGCGAGCGCGGCTGGGAATTGGTGGATTTCATCACCGACCACAGTCGCCTCGGCGCGCTGGAGCATTTCCGGCTGGTGTTTAAACGACCGCTCATTGGCGAACGCTGATAGCGCTGAAAAAAGGGATGGCCGCTGATTTTTAAATTGGATTTAATCAGCAGTCATCAGTCTAATCAGCGTTATCAGCGTTCCTCCACTCCTCTATCTGAAAGCCTCTTCGTGACCAACCTCCCCGCCTCCATCCACACCCTCCAAACCAACATCGCCCGCGTCATCGTCGGCAAAAGCCAAACCATCGAACTGCTCCTCGTGGCGCTCCTCACCGAGGGCCACGTCCTGCTCGAAGACGTGCCCGGCCTCGGCAAGACCAAACTCGCCAAAGCCCTCGCCCGCTCCCTCGGCTGTTCCTTCAACCGGCTCCAATTCACGCCCGACCTCCTGCCCTCCGACATCACCGGCGTCAGCGTCTTCAACCAAAAATCCGGCGAGTTCGAATTCCGCCCCGGCCCGCTGTTGGCCCAAATCATCCTCGCGGACGAAATCAACCGCGCCGGGCCGCGCACCCAATCGGCCCTGCTCGAAGCCATGGAAGAACGGCAAATCACCGTGGATGGTGTCACCCGCCCGCTCCCGCGCCCCTTCCTCGTCCTCGCCACCCAAAACCCCATCGAACTCGAAGGCACCTTCCCGCTCCCCGA
>CAYUFY010000316.1:0-6267 GCA_964443795.1 uncultured Anaerolineales bacterium
CGCCGTCACGCGAGCGCAGGAGGGTGGTGCCATAGCACTCGACGTTGCACAGCGAAGCGTAGAGTGTGCCGTCGCCGGATATATCCAAGTCCATGAAGCCGCCGAGGTGGGCGGTGATGCCGGTATCGCGCGCGGGTTCGCAATCACCGTAGTCGGAGCAAGAGACCAGGCGGGTCCAGGAATCGCCGCCGTCGGTCGAACGGAAAATGCCGAAGTCCGGTTGGTCGCTCGGGGCCGCGTATACGGCCGTTTGTCCCGATGAGGCGTAGAGTGTCCCATCGTCGGCGAGGACGAGGGCGGTGACAGACGCGCCGTTGAATTCCTCCGCGCCGACGAGCGTCCACGTCGCGCCGCTGTCATGCGAGCGCATGAGGCCATTGGCGAGGAAGCCGTAGTCGGAGGAGAGCTGGCCGTCGAATTCGCCGAGGAGGGCGTAGAGGGTGTCGGGAGCGCGCGGGTCGAGGACGAGGCCGCCGTAGATGAGTGGGATTTGGTTGTCAGTGAGGGAGCGCCAGGTGCGCCCGCCATCTTCGGTTTTCCATAGGCCGCCGACCGAGGCCGCGGCGTAGACGATGTTGGCGTTGCGCGGGTCTATGGCAAAGCCGTTGACGCGCCCACTGCCGGGGACTTGTCCCTGCGGCATGTTGATGGCGTCTATGGGCGCGGGGCCAGCGGCGCGCCACGTCCCGCCGATGCGGGGGTAGTTGTTAAGTTCGGCGTAGGCGGCTAGGAGCGCGCTCCGATCCACGTCGCCGCCGGCGTTGACAAGCTTTTGATAAATCTCGGTGGCACGTTCACGCAAGCCGTCCTGGTCGCTCTCGGAGAGGTTGAGTGAGAAGGCACCGTCGGGGTCCACCGTGCCGCCTTCAACTTCTATGGTGCCGCCGCCCGTGTCTTCGGGTTCGAGCGTGGCGATGGGCGGGAGCGACTCATCCACCGCCGAACAGGCGAGGGTGGCGAGGAGGAGGGAGACGAGGGCGAGGAGAGGGAAGAGGCGAGGCATGGTGTAAGACCTCACCCCCAACCCCTCTCCTGACCGCTCGCTACGCGAAGCGCGGTCAGGAGAGGGGAGCAAGGCATTCCAGTATGCGTTACTCTCCTCTCCCGACGACGCTCTTGGTCGTCGGGAGAGGGGCCGGGGGTGAGGCATCATTTCGTCATCGTCACTGTCAGTGTAATCGGGTCAGGTGCGTCGGCGGCGACGGTGAGCGCGTTGTTGGCGGTGGCTTTGTAGCCTTTGGCGACGATGATGATGGCGTAGGTCTCACCGCGCGCCAGGGGCGCGGCCAAAGCGAATTCGCCCTGGCTATCGGTTTGGCCCGCGGTGAACACATCACTGTCTTTTTGACCGCCCTTGATAAAGCTGTCGAGCGACACGCCCGGCTGCAACACCAGCACGGTCGCGCCTTTGATGGGTTTCTTGGTTTTCTTGTCTTTGACCGTGCCCTGCACCGAGACGGCCTGAGTAGGGGTGGCGGCCTCCGCCGCTTCGCCTACCATCACTGTGCCTTCAGTGAGCAGGGTCTTGCCATTGAAAAACTGCGCGCCCCATTCGCCCTCATCGAGGGCGGTGTCATCAGCATAACCGATGGGATACTGATAAATGCCCTTGCGGGTGGACGGCTTGAGTGATTCTTTATTGGTTAAGACGGTCTCCCCATTGAAGGTGAACACCGAGACGATGGTAGTGCCTTGCGGGACGCAGGCGTAGCGAAACACGGGCGTGATGGTATTCACGCCGCTCGGGTAGGAACTCACTTGCTGGTCAATCTCGCCGTTGGCGGTGAGCGTGACCCAGCCCACATCACTGGGCTGGAGATTATTGCACCCGGCGCGGGTAACGAGGCCCGCCGGGGAACGCGCCCCCGCCGGGGATGCCGCAAGCGTGAGGACAGCGGTCAGTATCAGAAGGATGGCACTGCCAATCCGTATCAATGCTTTACGCATAATGACTTACTCCTACCCCCCCCTGCTTCCCTCCATTTGCGCCATACAGACCAGGACACACTATGCGTTCGGTGGCGCAAATGGGGGGACCGAGGGGGGTAAAATTCGCAACAAAAACTTACGGCAACGTCAGGCTGTTCAAAAACCGCGCGAACAATGGCTCAATCTCGGTGATGGTCTCGGGCGTGGCCAGCAAAGTCACCACAATGGCCTGTCCGTTATCCGCAAAAATATAATCCACGCCCTCGCGCACCTCCGGCATGACGCTCACCAAACTCAACGGGTCAACATACGCAAAGCGTTGGACGAAGGCCTGACGGCCCTTGACGGTGGAGGTGCCGCGCGAGACGACTTTGTACACCGCGTAGTCGGCACTGCGCGCGCCGCCCAGCGCATCCGCCACACTCGCGGCGGTCTGCGAGCCTTTGATGGCATCGGCGGTGAGGACAAATTCGGCGCCCGTGCCGCTGAGGTCGGTCACCCGCAGGATTTCGCCCTCAGCGGTGGATTCGCCAAAATAAGCGGGATACGCGCCCGAGACGCCGCCCGCGCTAAACGCCTGCCGGCCATTCACCGCGTTGTTCCACACCACCGCGCCGAGCGCCAGCATCACCGCCACCGCGCCCAGGGCCGCGAGTCCCGATTGGCGGTCGCCCACCTTCGGGTCACCGGTCGCGGCGGTCTGCGTCCCGCGCAAACTGCGGGCAATGTCGCGGTTAATCAGCGTATACACCACGCCCGCGACAATCACCGCCAGCCCGCCCGCCAGCAACAACCCGGTGAATGAAGGCAACCCGGTGTCAGCGCCCAGCATCACCTCGCCGGGGTCGGCCACCGTGCGCGCATAGTTGAACACACCGTTGAGCGTGGCGGTGAGCAACAGCGCTACCGGCAACCACCAGATTGGCTCTTGTTCCAATTTGGCTTTACCCAAAAAGTAGCCCAGCAGACCGCCAAAGGCCGCTTGCGCCAACGCCACCTCAGCCACATAAATTTCGCCGGGGCCGAGCGCCGCGCCGCCATTGGCCAAAATGAATTGCAAGTTCAGCGCGGTGGCATAGCCTAACGCCGCCGCTGTGCCATATACCACGCCATCGGTGCGCTCATCGAACTCCGGCGAATCAAAAATAAAATACCGCACAGCGGCGTACACCCCAAACGCCTCCACCGTGCCGAGAATAAAAATTGAACCCAACAACGTGGTCGAGGTATCGCGGAAGAGCCAGTCATCTATTTTAAAAAGTTGGTCGGTCAGGGGAATGCCCACCGCGCCTGCCAGCGCCAGGCCAATCACAAACAGCCGCGCCACATTGCCCAGCGGCTCCGGCTCCAGCCGGTCTTGCTGATAAAAGAAGAACAGCCACAGCGCGGCCGGCACCAGCGCCAGGATCACCCCCGCAAACATCAATGTGTTGCCGCCCAGATTGGGCTTAAGCGTGTAATCCAGCGCCACCACCGCACCCACGAACACCAGCAGGGCCAGCACCCCCGCCACTTCCGAGCGCCACACGCCCCCGCGCTTATACGTCGCGCGCGCGTAATGCTCATCGCAAAACCAGCGCCCGCCAATCACTTTGGTGCCGGGTTGGGTTCCATCTACGCAACAGATTGGTTGGGTCATAAAATCTCCACATCGTCAGGGCAGGTCTCAGCCCTGCCCTTGCATTCCCATGATTTCTTGTACAATCATTCTATGCCAATTATCACCCACCGCAACCCGCTCCCTCAACACCTTGCCAACCTCGCGCGTCTGCTGATCGTCGGCCTGCTCGTAGCGTGTTCCAATACGGGCGTTCAATTGCCCCCCCCTACACCCGTCCCCCAAACGCTCACCTACGGCCTCACCCTTGTCCCCACCGGCATAGACCCGCACCTCAACGCCTCCGCCGAATTGGGCATCCCGCTCGCCAGCGTCTATGACACGCTGGTATATCAGGACCCGCAAACGCACACCTTTGCGCCCTGGCTCGCCGAGCGTTGGACGATTTCGAGCGATGGCCTGACCTATACGTTTAACTTGCGCTCCGGCGTTAAATTCCACGATGGCACGGACTTCGACGCCCACGCGGTATGCATGAACCTCAACCGGATTGCCAATCCCGATAATAAATCGCAGAAAGCCGCTGGGATGCTTGGCCCCGGCGGGAATCTGGCCACCTGCGCGGAACCCGATGCCCGCACGGCCATCGTCACCCTCAAGCAACCCTACGCCCCGCTCCTCGATTCACTCTCGCAAGTCTATTTCGGCCTGGCCTCGCCCGCCGCGCTCGAACAATGGGGCCTCGCTGATTATCAATTCCATCAGGTCGGCACCGGGCCGTTCAAGTTCGTCGAGTACATTCCCGGCGACCACCTCACCCTCGCCCGCAACCCCGATTACGCCTGGGCCCCGAGTCTGTTCGGCAACCGGGGCGCGGCTTATCTCGATAGCATCATCTTCAAGTTCTATGAAGACCCGGCCACCCGCGCCATTGCGCTCGAAAGCGGCGCGGTGCAAGTCATCGGCGAAGTTTTGCCACAGGATGCCAAGCGGCTGGAGAGCGACCCGCGCTTCACGCTCTACGCCACGCCCATCCCCGGCCAACCGTTGCAAATTTACCTCAACACCCAACGCGCCCCCACCGACGACCCAAGCGTGCGCCGGGCGCTCATCTTTGCGGTTGACCGCGCGGGCCTCATGCAATCCGTCTTTGGCGGCTACTCGGGCGTGGCCGTCAGCGCCCTCACCCCGGTCACGTTTGGCTTCTATGCGCCCACGCCCGTGCCGACCTATGACCCGGCCCACGCCACGCAACTGCTCAACGAGGCGGGTTGGCGAGACTCCGACGGCGATGGCCTGCTGGACAAAGACGGCCAAACCCTGACCATTGATTTCGACTTCGGCCCGTTTGGGCTGATGCCGCAAGCCGCGCAGTTGATTGAAGCCAACTGGAAAGCGGTGGGCATCAAAGTGAACAGCGCGCAATCGGCCAACTTTGGCGCGCTCCGCGACGCGCAAGCCGCCGGGGAATACAACGCCATCGCCCTCAACTTCTTCGGCTCCGACCCCGACCTGCTCCGCGCGTGGTTCACCTCCACCGGCTTCAACAACTGGAGCAAAGTGAACGACCCCGCCCTCGACCAACGCCTCACCGACGGCTTCCTCACCACCGACCCCGCCCGCCGCGCCGCCCTCTACGCCGACGCGCAAAAAATCATCCACGAGCAAAGCCTCCTTATCCCCCTGCGCGACTATGTGAATCTAAACATGGCTTCGTCTAAAGTCACCGGCCTGCGCTTCAACGCGCAGGGGTGGTGGCCGTGGTTGGGGGAGGTGAGGGTGGAGAAATGAGCAAGAGCAAACAGCCTCCTATCCCCCCAGACATCCGCGAGCAAGCGGACCAAGTCATTGCGGAATTCAACCGAAGCGTTATCAAAAACCCAGAGTGTTTTTATGTGCCGCGCTATCGGGGGAATTATCTCTATCTGGACCGACACAACTACGGCCCGGTAGGGCCAATTGGCCGCCTGACTTATCAGGGCGGTATGGACAATTGGGATTTTGCCATCTACCTCTACAGCCGGGAGCGCTATGACACGGAAGAGTGGCTATTCCCTGGGGCCGGCCAGCTCGATGGAACCATCGAAGGGGCGATGAAAGCCGGTTTAGAAGCATATCCTTTGTCGGATTACAACAACACAAGTTTATTGGGGAGGGTATTAGCGTGGTTGTATGGACAATCAAAATCATCGGGCTAAAATTTGTGCTTGCAAACTGGCTTCAGCCAGTTTCCCCACTTCAGCCGACGATTTCAATCGTCGGGCCTGCGTTTCAACGCGCAGGGGTGGTGGCCGTGGTTGGGGGAGGTGAGGGTGGAGAGGTAATTGACGCGGGCTGGTGGCAGGGATATAGTATGGGCGTTGGTGTTCCACGATTAAAATCGTGCGTGCGGCAGAAATTTGGGCGCTGTTTTAAGCGCCCGGACACCACAAAACGGGAGAAAACAATGAGTACAAAATCCTTTGCTTTTGGTATTATTTTTGCAATTGCCCTCTTGGCCTGTCTTTCACCCAAACCTGTTTATGCAGATACAACCCATTGCGGAAATATCACCGCCAACGAAACGTGGTCGAATACCGGGAATGTCCATATTGTAACGTGCAATGTTGTTATTGCCGCAGGGGTAGCGTTGACTGTCTCATCAGGAGCAATTGTCAAATTCAATATTGGTACGGGAATAATTGTGGACGGTTCGTTGCGGGTATTGGGAAGCAACTTAAATCTTGTGTACTTCACTTCCATCAGAGACGATTCTATTGGCGGGGATACGAATGGCGATG
>CAYUFY010000317.1:0-6266 GCA_964443795.1 uncultured Anaerolineales bacterium
CTAGGCCGAGCGTGTCCCAAGAAGCCCCGCCGCTTTAGCGGCTGGGGAGTGTCACGTCTCTTACTCAGGTAACTTGATGTCACCCACGCTTGTGGAAAGTAATCCAATAATTGTCATGGGGGCTGGGCCAGCCGGGTTAACCGCAGCGGTGGAATTATGCCGCCAACCTCGGGCCGTGACGGTGCTGGAACAAGCCGCGCAGGTGGGCGGTATTGCGCGCACCGAAACTTATAAAGGTTATCACTTTGATATTGGGGGGCATCGCTTCTTTACCAAAGTGCCCGAGGTCGAAAAGTTCTGGTTGGAGATGCTGGGGGGTGAGTTTCTGGCCCGCCCCCGGTTGTCGCGTATTTTTTATGAGGGCAAATTCTTCGACTACCCGCTACGCCCGCTCAATGCCTTGCAAAACTTGGGTGGGGGAACCAGTCTGGCGGTGGGCCTGAGTTATCTCCAGTCACAAATTTTCCCTTTTCCCCGCGAAGACACTTTTGAACAATGGGTGTGTAATCGCTTTGGCCGGAAGCTCTACTCCATTTTTTTCAAAACCTACACCGAAAAAGTTTGGGGTCTGCCCTGCTCCGAAATCCGCGCCGAATGGGCGGCCCAACGCATCCAGGGTTTGTCCTTACCGATTGCGATTAAGAATGCGTTCCTTGGGCCGGGTAGTCAAGGCCTCATCAAATCGCTGATTCAACAATTTCATTATCCGCGCCTGGGACCGGGCATGATGTGGCAGGCCGCCGCCGATTACGTGACCACGCACGGGGGGCAAGTGACCCTGAAGGCCAAGGTCATCGCCCTCCACCATGTTCCGGGGCGCGTCACCGAGGTTGTTATCCGGACCCCCACCGGGGAGCAGACCCTCGCCGGAGAGGCCTTCATCTCCACCCTGCCCCTCTCCGAATTGATTCTTAAACTGAACCCGCCCCCCCCGCCGGAGGTCGTTGAGGCGGCGAGGGGCCTCACCTATCGCGATTTTCTCACGGTGGTGTTGCTGGTCGGGCACCCCGCTTTGTTTCCCGATAATTGGATTTATATCCACTCGCCGGAAGTGCGCGTGGGCCGGGTGCAAAACTTTCGGAACTGGAGTCCCGACATGGTGCCCGACCCAGCGACCACCTCCCTCGGGTTGGAATATTTTTGCACCGAGGGGGATGATTTATGGGATAAATCGGATGCCGAACTAATTGAGTTGGGCAAACGCGAAATGGAGCAAATTGGTTTGGTGCGCGCCGCCGAGGTGTTTGATGGTACCGTCATCCGCCAACCCAAAGCCTATCCCATTTATAATGCCACTTATGCGGGCTATCTGGCCATTCTCAAAGATTACCTGCGCGGCTTTAGCAACTTGCAAACCGTGGGGCGCAACGGCTTGCACAAATATAATAACCAAGACCATTCGATGCTGACCGCCATGCTGGCTGTTCGCAACTTGACCGGTGGCGCGCACGATGTTTGGGATGTGAATTTGGACCGCTCCTACCACGAGGAAATTAGCCTGCCCCCGCACTCCGCGCTCTCCAGCGATGAAGCCGGCACGCCCGCCGGGTATGCCGCTCCCCGCGCGGATAGCCCGGCCCCCACGGAGACCGGGTTATTGCTCGCGGCGTTGCGCGTGGGCCAAACCGCCGCCGCTTGGCAAGCCGACTGTGAACGCGCCCAACTCAATTGGGATAGTCTGGTCGTCCGCGCTATTGTTCTGGGGTTAGCGCCGCAACTGCATCAACA
The DNA here is from genome assembly GCA_964443795.1 of uncultured Anaerolineales bacterium. Classification (GTDB taxonomy): domain Bacteria; phylum Chloroflexota; class Anaerolineae; order Anaerolineales; family UBA6663; genus DATDRS01. The sequence goes on from CAYUFY010000317.1 coordinate 1,729, forward strand.
ACTGACCACGTGGGGGATTACGCCGCCCGCGCGGGCCGCCGCCAAACTAGCGGTGACCTATCAAATGCAGACCAAACGCAACACGGCCATCTTCGCTCAACTGGGCGAGGTCTTGCAAGCCGGTGCCGCGCGCGGGTTACACCCCATCGCGCTCAAAGGCGTGCATTTGGCGGCCCTGATTTATCCCGCGCCCGCGCTCCGGCCCATGAACGATATTGACTTGCTGTTTACCCCCGCAGAATTGCCCGAGGCCGAAAACCTGTTGGCGGCCTTAGGCTACGGCGGCAAACACAAATCCGCCGCGCAGGGGCCGGGCATTGTCAAACACACCAGCACCTTCCAGCGCCCCGGCGGAGCCGGAGCGACCCCCAACCCATATCTCTCCACTGACTCTGAGCGGATGGTTGAACCACATACCTCGTTGGAAGAATCCTGGTTCGGTCTGGGCGTGAACATCACCCCCGGACTCCGCGAGCGGGCGGTGTGGGCCGAACTCGGCGGGCAACCCGGCCGCGTGCTCAGCCCCGAAGATTTAATGCTCCACCTGTGCGTGCATTTCAGTTTTCATTTCATTGCTGGCTCGCCCGCCATGGTGCAATTGTTGGACCTCAAAGCCGTGGCTCAAGCGGGCGTGCGCTGGTCGGTGTTGGCGCACCGGGCGGTTGAGCGCGGGGCCGCGCCGTATGTGTTGGCCGCGCTCACCTTGGCGCACCAACTCTTGGCCGTGCCCGCCACCATCGCCCTCACTGACTTGGCCCCGCATGTCGCGCCGCACCTGCGGCAACGGATTGCGGCCCTCGACCTCGCGGACTTGATACACCGCACGCAACAGAAACCCCTCACCACCCTCCGCGACCGCCTCCAACGCGGGGTGGCCGACCGGGCCGAGGCCGCGCGTTGGACCACGCATTGGCGCGACACCTGGCGCGTGTGGGAGACCGCCCTCCGCGTCAGTAGCACCGACACCAGCCGCTGGTTGGCTGGGCAAATTACAGCCAAGTTGCACCACGAGAGTTAAGCCAATTACCCCGTCTACCTTTAGCCAAAGGGAGACGCACTACTTCACGCTATCCGTTTGTTGTCCACCCTTTTCAAAGGAGAACCACTATGTACGAGAAACCCGAACTCACCAAGCACGACGACCTGACCCAAGTTACTTTCAGCAGCCACTAAACCGCTTTGGTGTGGCGGAGTATGCCACACGCCTAGTCCCTAGTACCAGTTGGTTCGATGCTCTTCGGTGTGAGTGTAGTGCGTCTCCCTTTGGCTAAATTTTTGGACCAGACCTAACCCACCTGTTATCAACCGTGAAACTTTCCTCCTTACTTTCGTTGGGCTTAATGGCCGCTGGGGGCGTGGCAGCCAGTGGCGTGTTAGCGCGGCGGCGAGCATGGGAACCCACCCACAACCGCGTCGCCATTTGCGTGGATGGCGAGGATGTGGCCGCCGCCGCCCTGCGCGCCAATGTCGAGTTGGATGAACTGCTCCATGAATTGGCGCATCATGGCGCGACCCATGTTTCGTTGCCCGAATTAACTCTGCACCGCTTATTGCGGACGGGCGAACTGGTAGCAGTGGGCGCGGCGGATACGGTCGCGGCCCCGCGCTGGGGGCATTGGAATCAATTGCGCGGGCAACCAGCGTTGGTCGCGCAATTGGCGGCGGAACTGCAAGCGCGTCTGCCGCACACCCAGGCTACGGGTGAGGCGGGTTGGCTCAGGTTTGCGGGCGATTTACCGACGGTGGGCGAACTCGGCTTAGGGTTTGAGGCCACCTTAGCCCTGCGGATTAACCGCGCGGGCCTCGAGTGTGTGCCGCGCCCGGTTAGTTATGCGTGGCCCGCTGACCCACTCATTGAATTGTCGCTGGCCCAAGCGGCGGTGTTTGGCAAACTGGTGGCTTTCGAGGGCGACATGGTGCTAGGTCACGAAATGCACCTTGAGACCACCCTCGCCGCCATGCATCGCGCCGGGCTGACCTTTGTCTATTTTGCCGAGTCCCGCCACCAGAAGGGCGATTGGTTCGTGGCCAAGCGGCGCGCCCCGCAAGTGGTGCTGGCCCATCGCTTCACCCCAGCGGCTATGGTGCCGCTGGATTTTCACGCCGCCGCGCATCAGTGGGCGTGGTTGGCGCGCGAACGGGGCATCCGCTTGTGCTACGTCAACTTCTTTCGGGTCTTGCACGCCACCGAACCGCTTGAGGGTTTGCATTACATCGAACACATTCGCGAAGCTTTGGAGCATGATGGGTTTGTGGTAAGCCAGGATGTCACCCTGCCAACGCCGATGCCGCAACCCACTTCACAGGAATTAACGCTCGGAGGTGTAGCGGTGGCGGGGATGGCGGCGGCGGCAGTGAATAGCGCCCTCAACTTGCCCGAGGCGTTGGCCCTGCCGCTCACGGTGGGGGCGGCGGGGAGTGTGGCCCTCCTGCCCTATTTGGATGTCGCGCGCGGGTCTTTGGAAGAAAAATATACCCCCTCGTACACTCCCAAAGCCTTGGCGTTGGCCTCGGCGGTGCTGGCCCCGGTCTTAGCGGCGCAAGCCGCCCGCCGCCAAAGTGTGGGCCACTGGTGGTTAAGTGTTTTGGCGCAACCGGTGGCCGCCGCGACCATGGCCACTGCAACCAGCGGGCCGGATTACTATTTACGCATCGAAGAATATAAAGGCTTTAATTTGGATTGGGCCGTGCCGCTGGCGACAGCGGCGCTCACTCTCCCGCCGGGCCGCGCGCGAGCCGTGGGGTTGGCACTCGTCGCGGGGGCGTGGGCATGGGCCAATCAACGCGGCCTCGACCCGCTGGCGCGGGTGGACCCCTCGCACGCCGAGGGCCACACGCATCATCTGTCCGCCGCCGCGCGTTTCACGGGTGATGTGAAGCTGGCGCTTGGCCCGCAACCCGCGCGCAAGTGGGCGGGCCTCGGGCCGGTGGCCTCCGCCCTGAGCCTAGTCTTCGCCCGGCGCGGGAATAGCGATTTAGCCACGCTGACCGCGCTGGCGGGGGCGGTGGGCAGTGCGTTGGGGTTGGTGGGTTTTCGGCGGCCCGAGCGGGCGCTGAGTATCACGCTTAAAGAAACGTGGCCCAGCTACGCCAGCGGCATTCTGTTGGGCTGGATAACGCTCGGGCTAAGGCCCCGCGTGCGGGGTAAATGAGTCCCGCCGGGGCCACGCTCCAGCGCTCGGATTTTGTCCACATCCCCGCCGGGCCATTCATCTACGGGCCGGAGGTCTGCTATGAGCGTTTGGAACAGTGTCCGGCGCTCAAGCCGCGTCAAACGCTCGACTTGCCCGAATTTTGGTTGGCGCGCGTTCCGGTGACCAATTTGCAGTGGCTCACTTTTTTGGAGGCCACCGGGTATGCGTGGGGCGGGCAGTGGTATCGCGTGGTGCGCGGCTGGCGCGGAATTTTTTTACGGGCCTACGCGCCCACCAAACAGTTTCCTGCCGACCACGCCAACTTTCCAGTGGTGGAAGTTTCGCAATGTGAGGCCTACGCTTTTTGTGATTGGTTGACCGGGCAACTCCAGCGCCCGTGCACTTTGCCGACCGAGTTCCAATGGGAGAAGGCGGCCCGTGGCCCCGATGGGCGCGGCTACCCGTGGGGTGTCACCCCGCCCCGCCCGGAGTTGCAATGGCAACGGCGGTTTCCAGTGGGGCTGGAGACTTATTTTTTTTCACTCGTGGTTAAGCCGCGCTGCGAGTGGGCGCGCGCCGGCTGGTATTGGCGCAACGGTCATCCGTGGCCGGTGGGCGCGGAGCCGCGCAATGTTTCGCCGTACGGGTGTTGGGATATGAGCGGCAACATTTGGGAATGGACGAGTTCGCTGTACAACCCCGCCCTGCCGGATTTTCATGTGGTCAAAGGTGGCTCGTGGGGTTACAGTGTGCATCATACGCGGTTGAATGTGCGGAGCGCCGGCAGTGTCACCACCCCCAGCCGCGACTATCGGGCGCAAGGCACTGGGTTTCGTGTGTTGTTGATGGAGTAAGTAATGGAGTTGGTCATGCCTAACCGAAATGTTTTCCTCATTAATTTTCGGAACCACCGCGATATGTATCCGCCCTTTGGCATCATGTATGTCGCCGATGCGCTGGAGCAGGCCGGGTTCCCGACCCGGCTCTTCCACGAAACCGAGGCGTTTGTAGATGAGTTTATCCGGCAGGTCGCCGAGGCGCGGCCCCTCTTCGTCGGGTTCAGCACCATCACCGGGCCACAGCTCCGGCCCACCATCGTCGCCTCGCAACGCGTCAAAGCCCTCGGCCTCCCGGTGGTGTGGGGAGGCGTTCACGCCACCATCATGCCCACCGAAGTGTTGCAAGAAGCCTATGTGGATTTTGTGGTGGTCAATGAGGGCGAAGAAACCACTCAAGAACTGGCGCGGATGTTGGCGGGCGATACCTTGCCCCTGTGGCAGGGTGTAACCGGTTTGGCCTATAAAGATGAACACGGCTCCCCAACGGTTAATTTGGAGCGGCCCTTTATCCAGGATTTGGACACCTACCGCCCCCGCTGGGATTTGGTGGACCCCGAGCGGTATC
>CAYUFY010000318.1:0-6239 GCA_964443795.1 uncultured Anaerolineales bacterium
GTGATATTCCAAACATCGGCGAAGAATTCAACCAACCCATGAATCGCCGCCGGGTCATCAGCCTGCATAATCCAAAAAGTCTTTTTGGGTGAGGCCCCGACGACTTCGTAACGCGCGATGGTTTGGCACTGGTGGGTGAAGTCGGTGCGTTGTTCCCACTCCACAAAGGCTTGGCGATTAGCCTGAATTTGTGTGAGGGTGGCGGCAGGTTTGGCCTCGCCGATGACAACGAACAGCATGGCTAAAAGCCTCCGATGGCGGTTTTGTGCGCCTCAAGGATGCGTGTCGTAAGATTGATGCTGGCTTGGCTGTTGGAATTTTCCAGTTCCGGGACGAGGCCCTGCACGAGTTGCTCGAGCCGGGCGTTTTCGGCGGCCTGTTGTTGTTGCCGCGCGACGAGCAGGGCGGGGAGCGCCTGAGCCGGGGGGCGCGCCGTGTGTCGGGCGGGGCGGCCCGCCCGGATGGCAATCATGTTTTTGGCGCGCAGACTTTCGAGGGTGTCGTAGATGCGCTGGCGCGGAACATGAGCGCGGTCCGCCACCTCCACGGCAGTGGAGTCGTCGTGGCCGAGGAGGGCAAGATAGGCGCAAGCTTCGTACTTGCTCAGGCCTAACTCCATCAGGGGTTTTAGTTTGAGAGGCGTGCTCACTGACAAGCAAACTCCTGTCACCTAACGAGCGGAGAATCACCACTGCTCTGTGGTGTACAGTAGCACAAAAGAAGAACCAGAGTCAACTGATTCTCGTCAATCTGACATGTTTTGTCAGCTTTGCGCCGCATCAAGCATGGCGCGCAGATTGTCCATGGGAATGGTCGGCGGCAGATCGCACCCACTGGTGAGAATGAACCCGCCCCCCGCGCCAGCGGCCTGGATGCAGGCTTGCGCGGCGGCCCGCACCTCGTCCGGACTCTTTTGGTTCAGCACCGAGACCGGGTCCACGTTCCCCGCCAGGGCAATCTTCCCGCCTACGCGCTCTTTGGCCGTGGCGAGATTGACTTTGTAATCCAAACTGAAACAACTCGCGCCCGTCTCAGCGATGGACTCCAGTTTGTCGGTGGTGTTGCCGCAGATATGCAACCAGGAGTAAGCGCCATTTTCTTTAACCCAGGCGAGCAACGGCTTGAGATGGGGCAGAGAAAACTCGCGGAAGACCCGGTCGGAGATGAGGTCACCCGAACCCGTAGGGTCGGAGATGGCCACCATCGGGATAACTTTCTCCTCGACCAGCGGCTTGTAAAACTGCTTCACCAGCCGGGTAGCGAACTCCATCATCTTGTGGACTTCGGGCTTTTTCTTGAGGGTGGCTTTCATCATTGACTCCACCCCGTACATTTGCCCGGCCAGCGTGAACGGCCCCCACGCGGTGACCGTGACGATGACCTGATCGCCGATGGCTTTGGCGACCAAGCGCGCGGTTTCGCGGATATTTTGAATCACGCGGTCATTTTCGATCATCGTGACATCGGTGTTCACGATTTCATCAGCCGTTTCCTTGACCAGGTGCGATTCCAGGTCGGGCGCGCCCAATGGCCGTTCTTTGATTTTGCCGCCCACTGCCGCCGCCAGATAGTTGTTGTAACCCGAGCCAACATACACAATCGGGCTTTTCACTTCCTCATTGGTTTTAATGATGAGGTCGGCGTACGCCTGCGGGTCAGCGACCAGTTCGCCGAATTGCTTTTGCCAGTGGCGGATGGTCCACACCCCGCCGCCGAACACGGTGGTGGGGACCGCCGCCCCCGGTTTTAAATCAAATGCGTCAAAGATGGCTTGCTTGGCTGTCATGGTTTGTCTCCGTTGGGCCGCTGGTTTCCAGGTGCCGGAAGCGGCGGAAAGCTGTGGCCAGGGTGGACGACTCGGCAATGGCCCCGGCGATTAATAACACGTCGAAAATCTCTTCCATGGTGGCGCCTTTGCGGCGGGCGGCGCTCATGTGAGCATCCAGACAATGGTCGCACATCAACGCGGCGGCCGCGGCCACTGCCGCCAGTTCGGCGGTCTTCGGGTCAATGGCTTGGGGCGCGTGATACAGGCGCGTGCCTTGCATCACATGCGGCACAAACAGTTCCGGGCGGCGGCTCAACATCCGCAGAAGCAGGCCCACCTGCCCATCACGCGCCCGCAACTTTTCCAGCAAGGTCTGCGTGACCGCCGCTTCATCGTCAATCAGCCCGTCAATCGTCTCCAACAGCGGGTCGGGGTTCAAGGTTGGATAAAAGGCCTCCCCGCCGGTCACCGGGTAATAAACTCGAGGGCGACCGGCAGGGAGGCCGATGTCGGCAGATTAATAAACGCCGTGATCGAACTTGGTCGGCGGCAGATATTCCCACTTCTCGCCTTTGCGATATTTGGCCGCGATATCGAGCACCTTGATCGCATATTCGAAGGCGTAGGGGATGCCCGGCCCGCCGGGGACGAAGCCAGCGGCCAGCGTGCCGACCGCGACGGACTCAAAAATTTCGCCATCCGTCGCGCCACCTTCGATGGCCGGGATGACATGGATGATACAGCGCGGGGAGCAATAGGCCACGCCGATGGAGGTGAACATCAACTCTTTGATTTTGCGCGGGAGCGCGCCATCCTGCCAAACGGTGGCATAAAAATCGGCGAAGCGCTCGCCGGATTCGGGCGCGACGGTGTTCATGATCTGGAACATCCGCGGGACAAAGAGCATCTTTGACTTCATATAATCATTGGCTTGCTGAGCACGGTCAGACATGGTTTTTGGCCTCCAAAAATGAGAAGTGAAACATGAATCGTCAGTAGGGATTAGGGATGTGAGCTTGGAGAATTGGAGATTAGACACACCTCCTTTCAAAGATAATCAGTAGTTCACGAAAGCACCCTGATGGTTCGACGGTCGCTCACCATGCCGAAGGGGGCGGGCTTCGACCAGCTCAGCCCGCGCTTTGCGTGAAGGACTGATAATGCATTTACATTGGCAGAAAAAACCAACCCCGCTTCTGGGCGATGGGCGTGTAAATGAGCCAAAGAATAAACAGGCCCCCAAAGATGAGATTGACCGGGTCAAACGCCTGTACATACAGATAATAGGCCAAACTTAGAATAATCGCCACTCGCGGGATGTGCACCAACCACGCCGGGGGCGGGCCGTTTTCAACCTGGATTTCTCCGGCGAAGTCGGTGTACGTGGGCGGGGGTGGAGTGGAGGATTGGGTCATTGTGACTGGCCTAAATATTGCTCATCACCATAACTGCGCTCATTTTCCAGCATCGCATATTTGGCCGCTTCCATGTCGGTCAGTTGCCCATGTGTGCGCGCCCAATACCAGCCGAGGCAGAACAACAGAAGTATCAGCGCGAGCGTGGCGAGGATGAGATAAGTGGCCGGGTAAAGCATTGGGCAAATAGCGAATAGTAGATGGCGCATGGCAGATGGCAGTTTGCTATCCGCTACCTGCCATGCGCTACTTCAGGGTCAACATATACGCAATCAGCGCGTCCAGGTCGTCCGGCGATAAATAATCAAATGATGGCATGACCGATCCGGGCGAGGCCGCGCGTGGATTGGTGAAATGCAGGCGATGCCAGGCTGGGTTGTCGCCCAGGCCAGTCCGACTAGCTACATGCGTGAGATCAGGGCCTTGCCGGTTGGTGCCCCAAAACACCGGGCTTTGGTAGTAGTAATCCCCAGGCACGGACTCAGGGCCAATATCGCCTTTTTGATGCACCATGCCCCGGTTGGCCTCCGGTGCGCGCACTTGTTGAGTGTGGCAGTAGTGACAGCCTTCCTGCTTATAAACTTCTCGCCCGCGCAATTCCTGCTCGGTATACGGACGCGCTGACGGTGACGGCCCCAAGGCCGCCGGGTCCTGCATGGGCAAAATAATGGTCACCATCACACCCAATAACAGGCTGATGAGTGATCCAGTCGTCAGATAAACGACATTTTGCTGGATTTTCACCCGCCGCCTCCCGCGCTTCCGCGCGGGGACACCGCTCCCACCGGGACCGCGCCCGGCGCGGGTGCGGCTCCCCGCGCGGTCTGCCAGATATTGAAGGCAAAGCACATCACACCCGCGCCCGCCATCAATCCGCCGAACAAACGCAGGGCAAAGTACGGTTGCATGGATTTAACCGTCTCTAAAAACGGCACACTATAGGTCAGCCAGTTCTGCCCCTGAATCAATCCAGCTATCCACAAGGCGACCATAAAAATGCTCATGCCAATTATCGTCAGCCAATAATGCCATTCCATCAACTTTCGGCTATACATCGGGCGGCGCACCAAGACCGGGATCATGAGATAAAACAACGCGAACGCCCAGAACGAATAATCGGCGAAGAACGCCAGGTGGCTGTGGCCGATGGTCCAGTTCGTAAAGTGGGTATACATTGAAAACGTGCGGAACGATTGCGCCACCCCCTGCACACAGGTGATGGCCCAGAAAATCGCGCCGGTAGCAAAGAACCGCAAAGGCACTTCGCGAGCGGCCTGGCCCCACCGCCCGCGCATGGTCATGAAGAAATTGGTCATAAACGCGACGGTTGGAACCACCGCGAGGATGCTAAAGACAATGGTGAGATATTCCAACCAATCGGGGGCGGGGCTGTAGAGTTGGTGATGTTGCCCAGTCCACACGCTCCATAATCCCCACAAGCCGAGCCGATGGCTGTATAACGGCTTGTCCGTCAATTTGGGAAGCAGATACAATGCCAAGCCCAACCCGGCAGTAGTGAACCACGAATTGAATAAATTGTGGACGTAGAAATAATTGATGATGTTGTCATTCATCCCGGTGTAGGCCCCTGTCGAGTCCCACACTTTGTTGCCAATGGCATACACGCCAATGAAAACCAGAGTCGCCGCCATGAAATTCCACAGGCTAATGTATATCTTGGGCTCTTCCCGCCGGGCAAAGGTGCCCCAGATGTTGACGGCGAGCAGAACCCAGTTGAGAATGAGCAACCAATCCAGCGGCCAGATCAGTTCGGCGTATTCGCGGCCCTGAGTCAGGCCGAAGGGCAGGGTGATGACCGCGCCGACCATGAGCGCATTCCACAACCACCAATTGACATGCGCCAATCGTTCGCTATAGAGCTTGGCCCGCGTGATACGCGGCAGGATGAACAACATCCCGCCCACATAAGCCATCGAGAGCCAGCCGAAAATCATTAAATTGACATGCAGGGGGCGGATCCGGCCAAAGCTCAGGTAGGGTTTCACCGCCAGGGGCAAGGCATCCCCAAGGGCGGGGATGTAGAGTAGGGTGGCCAAAGTCAACCCCACCACCCCTGGCACAATCAGCCAAAAGATGGCCGCGAGAAAAAATCGCTTGCTGGCGCTACCGGGTTCGTTAGACCACATGGCAGATCAGTAACCACTGATTACCCAGATTACACTGATTTTTAAGCGATTCGAAGATCCGTGTAATCGGTGAAATCTGTGGTTTCATTGTGTTTAAAAAGTTAGTTGGCCTCGTGCGCGGATGGCATAATCAATCAGCGCCGCCCCGCCGATCAACTTCGCCTCAGGAATCAAATCTTCGGCTTTGATATTGCGGACGCTGGCCGTTTGTTCGCAAACCTCCACGTGCACCCCCATGTCGAGCGCTTCGGCAATCCGTTGGGAGATGGTCGGCCCAGTTTTGGGCGACGAATCCTTCTCAAGCACATCCTTCTTGGCCGCGTCGGCCCCTTCCTGCACGCAGTACACAATCGTATCTTGCCCCATGGCCGCCGCCAAGGAAGCATACATGAATGCCGCCCGCACCTGCCCCGGCTGATTGATGCCCGTGCGGAGAACGACCAAAAATAAATTTTCATCTTGGGCTTTGGTCTGTGAGGCCCCCGCCGGGGCTGTGCCTTTGCGGACGAAGAAACTATATTCCCCCTCTATGCCATCCGTGACCGCCACTAGCTCCGAGGTGATGCGCTCGGCCCATTTGGCCAGGTCGGGTTTGGTATTGGCGTCAGTTGAGATGACTTCAAGCAATTGCCCGGCAGACATCTCCGCCAGCGCCTGCTCGGCCTTGAGGATAGGCACAGGATACATTAGCCCCCGACAATCAAGCGTCCGGTCTGCTGTGGGCAGGGTCATGCTCACCTCCGTTTACAAAAACGCGCCTCGGATATTCGATGGGAGGATAATACTCCTGTCTATTTAAAAGCGCAATAAAAGTGGAAGAGGGCGGTCTTTGCGGAAAGTCAGTGATTAACTCGCCTAAGGGTTCGTAAATTAATAACTTCCCTCACCTGGGCTATAGTTGGCGAACAG
>CAYUFY010000319.1:0-6205 GCA_964443795.1 uncultured Anaerolineales bacterium
TGCCGAACATGACAAAGGTTACGACCTAATCTCACCACCATCTGAACGGTTACAGAGAACAAGCGCGTGAGTGTGAAAGTGTGGGGGTAGTGTCATGCCCGCGCGTTCGTAGCGGGCATCCAGCCGTGGATAAAATTCCAAGTTGGATGCCCGCCAAAGGCACGCGGGCATGACTGACGATGAACCTTCGGGGGAGGTAAACGTTTGTCGCGGCGGGCGGCGCGGCGGGCGCAGTCAAAAAACGCTCGGGCGCGGGCAACCGTCGGAGCCGCCAACGCTGTGCGGTTCGGCGGAGGCCGCTCGGAAATCTCGTTAAATCAAAACGCGCCCCAAAGCGGGGCGCGTTTGTGTTTGGGATTTGAAGCTTGGGATTTGGGATTTTTCCTACCGTATCCCATTCTTGCCCAGCGTTTCCAGAAATTCCATGTTGTCGTCGGTCTGGCGCAGTTGGTCGAGCACGGCTTCGGTGGCGTTGGTGATGTCGAGGCCCGCGCCGTTGGGGGGCGGGGTGATCATCTGGCCGAACATGCGGCGCAGAAGCCAGACGCGCTGGGTGATGTCGGGGCCGAGGAGCAGTTCTTCGCGCCGGGTGGACGAGCGCTCAATATCAAAGGCCGGGAAGATGCGGCGCTCTTGCAGTTTGCGTGAGAGGTGCAGTTCCATGTTGCCCGTGCCTTTGAATTCTTCGTAGACCATGTCGTCCATGCGTGAGCCGGTGTCCACCAGGCAGGTGGCGACGATGGTGAGCGAGCCGCCTTCTTCCAAATTCCGCGCCGCGCCGAAGAATTTTTTGGGCGGGTAGAGGGCCGCCGGGTCGAGGCCACCCGAGAGGGTGCGGCCCGAGGGGCTGACGACGAGGTTGTAAGCGCGGGCTAGACGGGTGAGCGAGTCGAGCAGAATGGCGACGTGCCGCCCGCCTTCGACCAGCCGTTTGGCGCGCTCCAACGCCATCTCGGCCACGCGGACGTGGGAGGTTACCGGCTCATCGAAGGTGGAGGCGATGACCTCGGCTTCAACCGAGCGGTCCATGTCGGTGACTTCTTCGGGGCGCTCGCCGATGAGGGCGACCATGAGGTGGACTTCGGGATAGTTGCGACTGATGGCGTTGGCGATTTCTTTGAGCACCGTGGTCTTGCCCGACTTGGGCGGGGAGACGATGAGCCCGCGCTGGCCTTTGCCGACCGGGGCGATGAGATTGAGGAAGCGGGTGCTGAGGACGTTTTTGGCGGTTTCAAGATTGAAGCGCACGTCCGGGAAGATGGGGGTGAGCGATTCAAACGCCGGGCGGCGCCGGGCAGTGTCGGGGTCCACGCCGTTCATGGTTTCGACGCGTAGCAAGCCATAGTATTTTTCAGAGTCCTTGGGGGCGCGGACCTGACCGATGACCATGTCGCCGGTACGCAATCCAAAGCGGCGGATTTGGGACTGGGAGACGTAGATGTCGTCAATGCCCGGCAGGAGGTGTTCGGCGCGCAGGAAGCCGATGCCGTCTTCCATGATTTCGAGGATGCCGCCGCGCAATTCCATGCCCTGTTTTTCGGCGTAGGCGCGGGTGAGGCGGACGATCAGATCATCTTTCTTAAGACGGCTATAGCCGGGGATTTCCCATTGACGCGCAATGGCGCGCAATTCTTCAAGATTTTTAGTTTCAAGTTCGCTGATTTCCATGGAAGGCTTTCTCCCGCTAAGGGACGTGCAAACGCTCGTGGAGCGCAGACTCAACGAGGGGGGTGAGCATTGATTGGCTTAAATAACTGACACAGATGCTTGTGCGTGGACGAGTCGAGATTTAGGCTTGCGTTGGCCACCGGCGCGAAGCCGGGCCCTAGGTGACTGAATTGCTCGATGGGTGGTTGGGGAAACTGAGCGTGCCGATCAATCTGGCGGGGTGAACAGAAGCGATTATAACATTGGGTGAGTCAAGCGTCAATTTTAGCCCCGCTGATTTTCCCGCGCCCGGCGGGAGGATGGCCCACCGCCGGGCGCGGGGTGTTGGGCTAGTCGTACTTCACCTGACTAATCTGCATCAATTTATCCCACCGATGCCGGGCCGTGATTTCGCGCACGGTGCCGGATTTGGCGCGCATGACGAGCGACTGGGTGCGCGCGCCATCGCCGTAGTATTTCACCCCGTCCAGTAGTTCGCCGTCGGTGATGCCGGTGGCGGCGAAGAAGACGTTGTTGGACTTGACGAGGTCGTTGGTGGACAGGACTTGATTCAGGTCGTAGCCCAGCTCGCGCGCCTTCTGGGCCTCGGCCTCATTGCGCGGGTGGAGCTTGCCCTGGATTTCGCCGCCCATGGCCTTGAGCGCGCAGGCCGAGATGACGCCCTCGGGCGTGCCGCCAATGCCCATGAGCAGGTCAATGCCCGAGTCGGGCCAGGCGGTCATCAGCGCGCCGGCCACATCCCCGTCGGTGATGAGGCGGATGCGCGCCCCGGCTTTGCGCACGTCGGCGATAAGTTTTTCGTGGCGCGGGCGGTCAAGAATCATCACCGTGAGATCACGGATATCCTTGCCTTTGGCGCGGGCCACACTCCGCAAGTTGACGAGCGGCGAGACTTCGATATCAATCGCGCCTTTGCCTTCGGGGCCGACGGCGATTTTATCCATGTAGACGATTGGCCCCGGATTGAACATGGAGCCCCGGTCGGCGATGGCGACGGTGGCCAGGGAGTTGGCGCGCCCCAGCGCGAGGAGCCGGGTCCCATCAATCGGGTCCACCGCGATGTCCACTTGCGGCGCATCACCGGTGCCGAGCTTTTCGCCGTTAAAGAGCATGGGGGCCTCATCTTTTTCGCCCTCGCCGATGACGATGATGCCGTCCATCTCGACCGAATTGAGGACGAGGCGCATCGCATCCACCGCGGCGCGGTCGCCGCCTTCCTTGTCACCGCGCCCCATAAAGCGCCCGGCGGCCAGCGCGGCGGCTTCGGTCACACGGACGAGTTCAAGAGCCAGGTTGCGTTCGGGTTTTTCGCTCATAGGTTTCTCCGTATTCCGGATTGTGGATGTTTATACTCAACGCGGTCATCGCTTGCGGTTTCCGGAGGTCACGCTTGTAGCGTGACCTCCGGAGTGTGCCGAAGACGGCGGGCTACAAGCCCGCCCTACCACAGCGCAATTTGTGACCGCGCGCAGTATATGCGGCGCGGAGTCCGCCCTCCGCAATCCGGCAACTAATGAAATAGGGTTTGTAGGAGTAATACAAAATAATAGCCCACCGGCACTGCCACCAACCACGAGTCCATCCGGTCGAGCGCGCCCCCATGCCCGGCCATGAGATTGCTGGTGTCTTTCAGTCCGACTTGCCGCTTCATCATGGAAATGCCCAGGTCGCCCAGGGGGCCCAGCGCGCCGACCAGCACGCCTAGTATGGCCCCGGTTTGCCAAGTGAGCAAACTGCCCGGCCCGGCGCCCTGGCTCCAAAAATAGGTCAGCAGGCCACCAAAGCCCGCGCCCCATACAATGCTTCCGGCGTAGCCTTCCCAGGTTTTTTTGGGACTGAGGCGGGGGGTCATTTTATGGCGGCCAAACGCGCGGCCAAACGCATAAGCGCCCGAGTCGGCCATCCACATATTGGAGAGGACGGTGATGACCCACCACTGGCCGTCGGGCAGGGCGCGCAGGGCGATGAAGTAACCGCCCATGAGGCCGAGGTAGACGATGCCGGCGACGGTGATGGCGAAGTCGGTGCCGGAGGTGGTGGCGCCGCGCTCGTAGTCCACCAGGTGCCACGTGAGGGCCAGCAATACGAGCAGGGGGAGCGCGAGGCCCTGCGGGTTGAGAACCGTAAACCACTGGGCGCTCATCAACACCATCACCCCCCCGATGACGAGGGGGCGCGCCGGGCGCAGTCCGGCAGTGGCAAACAGGTGGTGATATTCGAGGGCGGCCAGGACAAAAATCAACAGCATGCCTGCGAGGTAGAGCAAGCCTCCGGCGGCAATCACCCACATGGCGAGGGGGACAAGCAGAGCCGAAATTGCCAAACGGTCGCTGAGCATAGCCGCTGATTAGAGTTGGGCGGAGGTCAGTCCAAAGCGCCGCTCGCGCCCGCTGAATTGTGCGAGCGCGCGGCGGTATTGTTCTTTGTCGAAGTCGGGCCAGAATACATCGGCGGCGTAGTATTCGGAATAAGCCGCCTGCCAGAGCAGAAAGTTGGAGATACGGAGCTCGCCAGCGGTGCGGATGATGAGATCGGGGTCGGGCTGGCCGGCGGTGTAGAGATAGCGCGCGATGAGGTCTTCGGTGACTGCGGCGGGCTCGATTTTATCGGCCAGCAGTTGTTGCACCGCCTGAATAATTTCGGCCCGCCCGCCATAGTTAAAGGCCACGTTGAGCACCAGCCGCGAATTGTGCTTGGTGATTTCGATGGCGTCGCGCACTTTTTTCTGGGTGGAGGGGGCGAGGCCTTCGAGCCGGCCGATGTGGCGCAGTTGCACGCCCTGTTTATTCAGCTCGTTCAATTCCTTTTCGAGGACTTCATCGAGAATGAAGAGCAGACCGCTGACTTCCTCGGGGGGGCGACCCCAGTTTTCGGTGGAGAAGGCGTAGATGGTGAGATGCTTGATGCCGAACTCTACGGTGGCGGTGATGATGCGGCGCAGATTTTCCACGCCCGCGCGGTGTCCCGCTAACCGGGGCAAACCGCGCGCGAGCGCCCACCGCCCGTTGCCATCCATGATCATGGCGACGTGGGTGGGGATTTTTTCGAGGGGGATGTCAGGCATAGGAGAAGGAAACAGGAAGAAGGCAGGAGATGACTGGCGTCTCTTCTTCCTCCTGCCTGAATTTTAGATTTCTTTGATCTCGGCTTCTTTGCGCTTGCCGTGCTCGTCAATATCGGCGATGAACTTGTCGGTCTGTTTTTGCAGTTCGGCTTCGCCGCGTTTGAGGTCGTCTTCGGAAATCATTTTTTCCTTTTCGAACTCGCGCATATCCTCGTGCGTGCCGCGGCGAATATTGCGGATGGCCACGCGGGCTTCCTCCAGCCGATGGTGGACGACTTTGACCAGTTCCTTGCGGCGGTCCTCGGTGAGGGCGGGCAGGGGGAGGCGGATGAGCTTGCCATCGTTGTTGGGGGTGAGATGCAGTTCGGAGCCGAGGATGGCCCGCTCGATGTCTTTAAGCGAGGCCGGGTCGAACGGCTTAATGGTGAGCAGGCGCGGTTCGGGCGCCGAGATGGTGGCGAGTTGTTGCAACTGCGTCGGCGTGCCATAGTACTCCACCAGCAACCGTTCGACGAGCGCCGGGGAGGCGCGGCCGGTGCGGACGGTGCCCAAGCTTTCTTCGAGCGCGTGAATCGCGCCTTTCATCTTGTGTTCCGATTCGGTAAGGGCTTCTTTAATCATAGAGGTAATCCATCCAGTATGAGCGGGACCGCTAAAGCGGGAAATTCAGGCTGAACCTGATGGCCAGACAAGTATAGGATACCCGTTAGTGGCGAGGCGGGCAAGCCCCTAACGACCAATCACGGTCCCTACTTTTTCCCCCAGCATGGCCTTCAGTAAATCATCATCATTCCATAAATTTAACACTAAAATGGGCAGGTCATCGTCGCGGCACATCGTCACCGCTGTCATGTCCAGCACTTTAACTTGCAAGTTGATGGCTTCCAAATAGGTCAGGCGCTCGAATTTTTTGGCGGTGGGGTTTAGCTTCGGGTCGTCATCGTACACCCCGTCCACCTTGGTGGCCTTAACCAGAATGTCGGCGTTGATTTCCTTGCCCCGCAGCGCCCCCGCCGAGTCGGTGCTGAAGTAGGGGTTGCCCGTACCCCCGGCGAAGATGACCACCCGGCCTTTTTCCAGATGCCGCATGGCGCGGCGGCGGATGTACGGCTCGGCCATGGCGCGCATTTCAAAGGCCGTCATCGAGCGGGTGGTAATGCCAATGCGCTCCAGCGCGTCTTGCAAGGCCAGCGCATTCATCACCGTGCCGATCATGCCAATGTGGTCGGCAGTGACCCGCTCCATTCCAGCTTGAATGCCGGTCCGTCCGCGCCACAAGTTGCCGCCGCCGATGACAATGCCAATTTCCACGCCTAATTCTTTAACCACCTTGACCTTCTGCGCCACTTCTTCGGCGTGTTGGGGGTTAATACCCACCCCACCTTCGCCCGCCAGCGCTTCCCCACCGAGCTTCAATAAGATTCGACGATATTTGGGAGTTGTCATTTAGCTGTCCTTGTGGATATGAAATTT
>CAYUFY010000320.1:0-6196 GCA_964443795.1 uncultured Anaerolineales bacterium
GGGGGTGGCGGTGGGAACCGGCGTCTCGGTGGCGGTGGGGAGCGGTGTAAAAGTGGGCGGCTGGGTGGCCGTGCTGGTGATGGTGGGGGTAAGCGGGGTGAATGGCCCCACTTGGTTGAACGCGGCGACGATGAGGGTGATGCCCGCTATGACAATTAAGATCACCAAGGCCAGCAGGGCCAGTGCCCCGGTGCGCCGGAGGGTGGCGGCGGTTTGCGGGTTAGGCGCGGCGCTGGCGCCAAGGCCACGCGTTTGGTTCACCGACAGGTCGGCGCCACAGACCAGACATTTGGTGGCGGCCGCCCCCACGCGCGTGCCGCAGGTGGGGCACAGGCGCGGCGCAGAATTTTGGGTGGAGGCAGATTTCGTCATGATGGCATAAAACCGCCGGGACGCTATCGCGTAGCCCGGCGTGAAGTGCGGGCATTATACCATCGGGGCGAGGGAGGAGGTTGGCGGCGATTGGCCCCTTGCTGGCGTGGGGGACGCCTATTTCGTCAATTTGGTATGGGCTAACTGATGCGCCGCCACCCGGGTGCCGCTTAAATCGGCCCCGACCAAATTGGCCTCGGTGAGGTCGGCTTCGCTCAAATTGGCCCGGCCTAACTGCGCGCCGAGCAGGTGCGCCCATTTCAGGGTCGCCCCGCTCAAGTTGGCCTCGTTCAAATTCACGCCGGTGAGGTCACTGCCGGTGAGGTTGGCGCGCGTTAAGTTGGCCCCCACCAATTGCGCCCCGCACAAATAGGCCTCGACCAGCGAAGTGGCCGTGAGGTCGGCCCGCGTGAGGTCGGCCAGCGACAGATTGGCCTCGATGAAAGTGGCCTGCGCGAGCTTGGCTTCGGAAAGATCAATTTCGGTCAGATGGGCGCTATTGAGATTGGCTTCGACGAAGAGCGCCCCGCTGGCGCTGGCCTGGGCTAGATGCGCTTTGATGAGATTGGCCCGTGTGAAATTGGCGAACCGCAACTCGCCGCCCGTGAGGTTGGCTTCGGTGAGCCACGCGCCCGTCAGGTCAGCGCCGACCAGATTGGCCCCGGTGAGATTGGCCTTGGTCAAAATCGCCCCGCGCAAATCGGCCCCGGCCAAATCCGCCCCCGCGAGGTCGGCGCCCTCCAAAAACGCCCCGGCCAAATTTTTATCGTGAGCGGCCGGGGTGATGCACGCGGGCAGATTGAGGGGGGTATCCATGAGCAGTCCTTTGGCACCAACGCCGGGTTATTCGTCTTCGCGGATCACTTCGATAAAAGTTTTGACCACGCGGGGGTCAAAATGAGAGCCGGAGAGCGAGAGAATATGTTTGTGGACTTGCTCCGCTGGCCAGCCTTTGCGGTACGGACGATCGGAGCGCAGGGCGTCCCACACATCAATAATGGCGAAGATCCGCGCCGAGAGCGGGATATCCTCGGCTTGCAGGCCGCGCGGGTAACCCGTCCCATCCCATTTTTCATGGTGGCAGTAGGGAATATCAATCGCCGGGCGCAGGTAGGCGATGGGCGCAATCATCTCGTAGGCATAGACCGGGTGACGGCGCATGACCGCCTGCTCCTCGTTGGTGAGCAGACCCGGCTTGAGCAGGATGTTATCGGGGATGCCCATCTTGCCAATATCGTGCAGGAGCGAGCCCCGATAGATGTGAATAAGTTCGGCCTCGGTGAGGCCCATGGCGCGCGCCAGGCGCAGGGTGGCGTCCGTGACCCGTTTGGTGTGCCCCTGGGTTTCGTGGTCACGCAAATCCAGCGCGCGCGACCAGCCCTCGATGGTGGCATCGTAGGCCATGGTTAATTCCAGATTTTTGTTTTGCAAATCCTGGAACAGCAGGGCGTTGTCAATGGCAATCACGGCCTGCCCGGCCAGCGTTTCAAAAAACTCCAGCCACTCGGGCAAAGGGCGCAGGGGTGAGCGGTGGAAAATTTCCATCACGCCTTTGACCTCGCCTTTGGCGATCAGCGGGGCGCAATAGTAGGCCTCGAAACTTTCCACGGTCAGCAGGGCCATGCGCGCAAAATCGTTGTTTTGCATCAGGTTGTCAATGCCCAACCGCTGGCGTTCCAGCGCGGCGCGACCCGCATAGCCTTCGCCCAAATGCAACCGGGTGCGCTCGACCACGCGGGACCGGAACCCGCGCCCGGCGGTGTATTCCAACAGACGGGTTTCCGGGTTGAGCAACAACACCGAGGCCGCGTCCACCGCGAGTTTGGCGGTAACTTCCTGCAACAACACGGTGAGGGTCGCTTCCAAATCCAGGTTGGAGGTGATGGCTACGTCAATGGAGCGCAGGGCGGCCAGATTTTGGAGTTGGCGCTCGGTCTGTTCGTAGAGCGTGGTGCGGTAGATGGCGTTGGCCGTGATGTTGCTGACCAGCAGGAGCAGGCGCAACTCCTCGGGGGTGATTTCGGAGGCGCGGCCCACCCACAGCGCGCCGATAACGCGCTCCTGCGCGATGAGCGGGACACAGGCCACCGCCACGACCTCGCCCAGCAGGTGCGGCCACATGAAGCGCGGGTCATGGTGCGCGTCCTGGCTGAGATAGGGCTGGCCGGTTTCGATGACGTGACCGGTGACGCCTTGCCCGCGCGGTAGATGTTTGCCCGTGAACGGCCGGCCATTGCCCCGCCCCAGCATGATGGTGACATCCCCGGTCAGGGGGTCGGCCAGGGAGAGCGAGGTACCCTCGGCTTTGAGCAGGCTGAGCAATTGGTCCAAAATGATGGGGAACATCTCGTCGCGCGTCTGCGCCCCGCGCAGGGCCGCGCTCACCAGGGCCACGGTTTCCAACTCGCGATCGCGTTCCTTGCGTTCGCTGATGTCTTCTTTGATGGCAATGAAATGGGTGGTTTTGCCATTTCCGTCAGTGATGGGCGAGATGGAGGCCTGTTCCCAGAAGAGGTCGCCGTTTTTCTTTTTGTTGCGCAACTCACCGCGCCAGTCGCCCCCGGTTTTGATGGTCTGCCACATCGAGGTATAGGTCTCGGACGTGGTCTCGCCGGACTTGAGAATCCGGGTGTGCTGACCGATGGCCTCGGTGGCAGAATAGCCGGTGATCTCGGTGAATTTTTTGTTGATGTATTCGATGTGGCCGCGCGTGTCGGTGATGACGATGGAGACCGGGCTTTGTTCCACCGCGCGCGAGAGCTGGCGGACCTGGGCTTCGACCTCTTTGCGGGCCGTGATATCCACCATCAACCCGTGGAGTTGGGCGGGGTGGCCATCGGCTATGATCACTTTGACCATGTCATGGAACCAGACCACCCGGCCATCGGCGGCGAGCATGCGATATTCAAATTCATGCGGCCGGCCTTCGGCGGTGGCGGCCACACAAAAATTGACGGCCCAGGTGCGGTCGTCGGGGTGGATGTGGCTCGGCCAAAAATCTGATTCGGCTGTCCAGCGGCTGGTGGGATAACCTAAGATTCGCTCGGCCTGCTGGCTGACGAAATTAAAGACGAACGTCTGGGCGTCGGCCCGCCAGATAATTCCATCCAGCGAATTGACCAGTTCGGCATAGCTTTGCTCGGACTGGCGCAAGGCGGCCTCGGCTTTTTTGCTTTCGGTAATATCGCTGACCAGCACCATCCGCGCCGCGCGGCCATTGAAATTGGTGTCATGCGAGGTGACGGAGACTTGGAACAGGGTGCCGTCCTTTTTGTGGTGCATCCACTCGCCGGTGTAGCGCCCTCCCTCAACCTTGGGGATAGTCGCTAATAACTGTGGCACCTCCGTGGCCGGGCGGATGTCTTTGATGGTGAGCGCCAGAAATTCCTCGCGGCTATAGCCATACTGGGCAATCGCCACGCTGTTTACGGCGAGGAACTGGAGCGTGGCCACGTCATACACCCACATGGGGTGCGGGTTGTTCTCGAAGAGTTGCCGGTATTGCTCCTCGCTATCGCGCAGGGCATCTTCGATGCGTTTGCGGGCGGTGATGTCTTCGGCGATGCCTTCGTAATAGAGCAGATGTCCGTTTTCGTCGCGCACCGCGCGGGTGGACAGCGCGATCCACAGACGGCGGCCCGCTTTGTGGTAGACCTCGGCTTCGAAGGCGTTCACCTGCCCGTCTTGTTCCAGCAGGTGTTGGAACTCGGCCCGGCGGCGCGGGTCCACATAGAGTTGATGCCCCACATCGCTGAAGGCCGCGATGAGGCTTTCGGGCGAGGCATAGCCCAGCATCCGGGCGAGGGCGGGGTTGGCGCTGATGAAGCGCCCCTGGGGCGAGGTTTGGTAGATGCCCTTAACGGCATTTTCGATGATGGTTTGGTATTTTTCGCGGGCCTGACTCAGTTGGGTTTTGAATCCGCGCTGGATGGCCGTGTCGCGCTGGGCGCGGGTGAGGGCGGGGAGCAGGCGGGCCAGATCATGTTTGAGAATGTAGTCGGTGGCCCCGGCTTGGATTAGTTCGAGCGCGGTGGATTCATCCAGATCATCCAGGAGAAGAATCAGCGGTGGCTCGGGGTGGAGGTGCCGCACATGGCCCACCAGGGTTGGCGAGTCGAATTTAGCCAGCGGGAGCGCGGCCAGGATGAGGTCCCAATCGGCTTGGGCCAGCGTGGTCTGCAGGGTGGCCAGCGAATCCGCGTGGGCCGGGGTGGCGGCGAAGCCACCGCGCCGCAGGGTGTCCCGCACTTCGATCAGGTCGTTTTCCGCATCCGTCAGAAGCAAAATGCGGGTGACTTGGGGGCTGGCAAGGGGGTCCAGCGTGGGGGGGGAATCGGTGACCGCAGAGAGCGCCAAAGACATATAGTTCACTTAGCGCGATTTAACGCGGGAGCTGGCTTTAACCCCATCGGGTAAAACCGCATCGGTGAGCGACCGGGCCTGAGCCAATTGGTCGGCAGTGATTTTGGCGCCTTGCAGATTGGCCCCGGTGAGATCGGCGCCATGGAGGAGGGCGCCTTGCAGGTCGGCCTCGAGCAGATTGGCACCCTTCAGGTTGGCATCGGTGAGGTTGGTGTTGGAGAGATAAGCCCAGCCCAGATCGGCGCCCACCAGGTAGGCCGCCGTAAAATCAGCATTGGTCAGGTCGCACCCATTGAGTTTGGCGTCCTTGAGGTTGGCCTGGCGGAAGGAAGTCTGGCTGAGCAATGCGCCGCCGAAGTTCGCCTCGATGAATTGGATGTAATCGAAGGTGGCCCGGGTGAAGTTGCCGCTGGTCAGGCAGACCCCCTTGCCCTGGGCGGCGTTGAAGTTGGCGTTGTTGGCGCTGACTTTGGACAGGTTGGCTTCGCTGAGCACGGCATTATATAGATTAGCTTCGCCCAAGTGCGCGCCGGTCAGATCGGCGTGGTGCATGTGCGCTTCCTGCAGGTCGGCTTGTTGCAGGTTGGCGCCGCTCAGGTTGGCGTCATCCAAAATGGCGTGGGAGAGGTTGGCCAGGGTAAAGTTGCATTTGAGCAGGTGGGCCCAGTTGAGGATGGTGTGGGTTAGGGTGGCCTCGGTGAAATCGGCGCCGACCAGATCGGTGCCGGTCATGTCGGCCCAGGAGAGATCGGCGCCGCGTAAAATTGACCCGGCCATGAACGCGCCGCGCAGGATGGCTTCGTTGAGGTTGGCTTCACGCAGGTCGGCCAGCGATAGATTGGCTTCGGACAGATTGGCTTTGTTGAGGTTGGCGTGGGAGAGGTTGCCTTCGGTGATGAAGGCATCGTGCAGGTCGGCGCCGGTGAGGTCGCACATGGGCAGGTACGCGCCGCTCAGCAGGGCGCGCGAGAGGTTGGCCCCGATGAGTTTGGAGAGCGCAAAATTCGCGCCGAGCAAGTCCGCCGCCGTGAGGTTGGCCCCGGTCAAATCGGCCATGGTCAGGTCGGCCACTGGCAAATGGGCCGTGGCGAGGTTGGCCCAACTGAGATTGGCGCCTGGCTCAATGCGATAACCGTTGTATTCCACAGGGACGATCTCCTTCACTAAAAATACAAACCATTGGCCTAAAGCGTACGCTGGCCACTACCGATAGTCTCACTTATGGATATTATGCGCCTATCACCTTGTTATAACTTCACAACATGGCGCTCAAGCCTTCCAAAAACCTTCCAAAGTATAGAATATTATGTCGTTATTTGGGTTTTGATTTGCAATTCTACTATTTTTGACGAGATGTATACGTTATATGCACTCTCCCCCTTCAATGGTACCCAACAAATCAACCCTAATAGGACTTACGCAAAACCGAGTTGTTGACGCGCAGGCGAAAAACCGATAGGTT
>CAYUFY010000321.1:0-6179 GCA_964443795.1 uncultured Anaerolineales bacterium
TAGCGTCCCGCCGCTGGAAGCGGCGGGTTTTCACAGCGCAAAATCTATAAAAAAACGGGCGACCCGCATTGGGTCGCCCGTTTTGGTTTAATCATCTGAGTGACTTAATCTTCAGTCTTGGCGGCTTTGGTTTCTTTGGCTTCGACCTTGGGCTTGCTTTCAGCTTTGTCGCTTTTCTCGGTTTTCTCAGGCTTCTCGCCGCCGGATTCGCTTTCGGTCTTTTTAGCCGCCTGACCCGAGGGGGAACGATGGTCGGTGGCATACCAGCCGGAACCTTTAAAGACGATGGCCGAGGCTTGCACCACACGTTTGACCTTGCCCTTGCTACATTCTGGGCAACGGGTGAGCGGTTTGTCGGTGAACTTCTGAACTTTGTCGAAGATCACGCCGCAAGTATCACATTTGTAAGTATAAGTGGGCATTGCTGTTTTCCTCTTGCTGTTTCTGAACCACCCTAATTATAACAGGGGGAGCGTTAACGATCAATTAGATGTGGATAAGATTTTTTCCAACTCAGCCAGATGTTCCCGGCGGTGGTGCCAGCGCCCGAAGCCGATATGCCGGCCGCCGGCGATAATGGCGGCCTCCAATTCCGGTGCCAATCCTTCGATTTTCTGGTCGAGCGTTTCGGCAGTCTCCTGCCACAAGCGGGCGGCGGCGCGAGGCTCCAGAGCCAAACACAGGGCTTGGGTAGCGTCGTTAATGATATCCACATCTTCGGGAAAAGGCGAAGGGGTGACGCCGCTTTGCTCCCACTTTTCCAATAGCCGCAGAACCCGCTGATCCCAAAAAGCCAGGTGCGCCAGGGTAGCGGCCACCGTCCAGCCCTCGCCGAGCGATCGCTCGAGGTCAGCATCGGTCATTTGGGCAATGAGGCTGGTGAGGCGGTTGCGGGTAAGGGCGTTTTCGGTGAAGTCAGATTGTTCCACGGAAGTTACTCCAATTGGCTGGCTTCTTCAATATTCAAATCATCGGCGTGGCCGGCATAGAGTTGTCGCCCCAGCAGGCGGTCGTAGGGCGTCCAAGCCTCGCCGGGTTCGCGGCGCGCGGCCAATAAACTCCGGAACCGGTTGACTTGCGCGCTGAGGTTTTCGATTTGATGCAGGGTGATGGCTTCGAGCGTTTGCGGGCGCGCGGGAGAACCCCATTCGTATTTGCCATGATGGCTGACCAGCATGTGCCGCACCCGCAGGCTGAGATCCGCTGGAAAGTCGGGCATGAGCGCGATGGCGGCGCTGACCAGCTCGATGTTCAGGACGATGTGGCCGACGAGGCGACCTTCGTCGGTGTAGTCAATATCCTTGTCCCACACATATTCCCGGAGTTTGCCAATGTCGTGCAAGAGCGCGCCGGTGCGCAACAGGTCGGCGTTGATTTCAGGGTAGAGGTGGAGGATGGTGTCGCTCAGGACCAGCACATCGGTGAGGTGTTCGAGTAACCCGCCGAGGTAGGCGTGGTGGACGCGCCGGGCGGCGGGGGCTTGGGTTAGGCGCGCGCGGAAACCCGGATCATCGTAAAAATAGCGGAGCAAGGCGGTGAGGTGCGGGTCGGTGATGCTGTCAATCGTCGCCAGCACCTGCGCGAGCATGTGGTCCACATCTTTGTCGGTGGCGGGCAGGAAGTCGGCGAGAGCGTATTCATCCGCGCGCGCCACGCGCAGTTTGTTGACGATGAGTTGGGAGCGGCCCAGATAGTCCTCAACATCGCCCGCGATTTTGACAATGTCGCCATCGGTGAAGGTCGCGGCGAGTTCGGGCGCGCCTTCCCACACGCGGGCCAAAATTTGCCCGGTGCGGTCGCCGAGGGTAAGCGTGAGAAATTCGCCTTTGCTTCGGTCACGGAAGGGTTCCAATTGTTTGTGTCGGACGATGAAGAAGGCAGTAACCCGTTCGCCGGGTTGGAGGTCGGCGATAAACGCGCCTTTGAGAGGGTGTTTGGGTTCCATGCGGCCTCGTGGGTTGAGCGGCGGGGAAGTCGGTCAGCGGGGTTGATTGTAATACAACATCGGGACTTGCACCCACGGCGGTGACTTGGTTTAGAGCGGCGGGGGCGGCGTGTAAAAGTGCGGACTGCCGCCCCCGATGGGGAGCGTAAAATAAAAGGCGCTCCCGCCCGCGGGGGGACTGTCAACCCAAATCTTGCCACCGTGCGCCTCCACTACCAGTTTGCAAAAAGCCAATCCCAAGCCGGTGCCGCCCCGGCGCCCGGTGCGCCCTTGCACTTGCACAAAGCGGTCGAAGATTTTGTCACGGTAGTCGGCCGGGATACCCGGGCCGGTGTCGGCCACCGCCCACTGGAGCCACTGGGGATCGTCACTCAGCGAGGTTATCCGCACCCAAATTTGTCCCCCCGGCGGTGTAAATTTGAGCGAGTTATCGAGCAGGTTCATCAGGACGCGCCCGACCTTGTCCCGGTCAATCAGCAGTTCGGGCAAGGTGGCCGGGACTTCGTTGAGGAGCACGATGCCGTGTTCGTTGGCGAGCGGGTTGAAGTCGTTGATGATTTCGGTCACCAGATCGTGCGGGTTGACGGTCACTCGTTGTAACGTGAACCCGCCCGACTCAATGCGCGCGATATCGAGCAGGGTGTTCACCATGCCGACCATTTTGTTCACCGAACGCGCGGCAACTTCCACCGCTTGGGTGAGCATGGGGGATTGGCCAATTTGCGTGCGGACCAAGGTGAGACTCGCCAGCACCACAGTCAGCGGACTACGCAAGTCGTGGACGATCATGTTAGTCAGTTCCTCGCGCACTTCCTGGATTTCTTTTTCTTCCGTTGTATCGCGCAGGGTGATGACCCAGCCAATGGCTTTGGCATATTGATCCAGCACGGGAGCCCCAGAGCGCTCGACATGGCGGCGTTTAGGTTCGGTGATCAGGTATTGGGTTTTGGGAATGGACAAGGCCAACCCGGCCCGGAGGGTTTGGAGTAGCTCAATGATTTCCTCGGGTTGAAAGCCCAATTTGTTGGCTAGATCCAACTCGGGTTGATTGAGCAGATGCAGGAGGTTGTGGCCCAACAGACGCCCGGCGGGCAGACCCCACATTTCCTCCAGGCGCGGATTGACGAGGGAGATGGCGCCATTGGCATCAATCATCAGCGCGCCGTCGCGGGTGGCGTTGAGCACGGCCACCAACCGATCGCGGCCCTCGGTGGCGCGGTAGAGCAGGCGCGCATTAGCCAACGCGATGGCGGCCTGATTGGACAGGGTTTGACCGAGACGGATTTCGGCTTCGGTGAAGTCGCGCGGGTGGACCGTGTAAAGTTCCACTAACCCAACAACTTGTTCGGAGGTGGTCAACGGCAGGACGAGGAGGGCGCCAAACCCGCGCGGGCCAAGCCGATCCTGGGCGGCCGGGTCGAGGTGGGGGGCATCGGCGCGGAACATGGCCGGGGCGCGTTCGGTGAGCAGACGGCGGATGCCGGGGTATTGGTTCAACTGGCAGACCTCCGTCGGGGCGTGGGGTGACCCGCCGGGCGGAGTCCAGAACTGTGTGGGGCGCAGGAGGCTGGCGGTCTCGTCGAATTCCAGCACGACGCCTTCGTCGGCCTGGATGATGTTGCTTAATTCCTGGACGAGGGTGGAATAAATTTGCTGGCGGTTCAAGGTGGAGGCGAGGGTGGAGCCGGCCTGATGGAGGACGGTTAGCTCGCGCAAACGCGACTGCGCTTCGGCAAACAGCTGTGCATTTTGTTCCATTTGTTGGCGCAACTCAACTTGCGTGCGGGTGAGGCGGTTCATGCTCATGGCCATGACGACCAAGCCGCCGCCCAGGACAAACAACAGACTCGGCCCGATGATTAACGCGCTCACCGCCGCGTACACGGTCAGGGGGATGGGCAGGATTTCGAGCGCGACCAGTTCGCTCAGGCTGATGTTGGTGAACAGGCGCGCGGCCTCGGGGATGGATTCGAAACGGAGCGGTAGCAGGCCGCTGTAAAACCCGAGATAGAATACGCTGAAGGCGCCCAATTGCAGGGCCACGCGTGCGTTGATGGTGGTCAGGGGAAACTGGCCGCCTACCCGCAGAAAGACGCTACTGGCGACGAGGATGGCCAGCACTTGCAGGGTGAATTCAGCGGCGAAGAGTGCCCATTCCTGGCGGCGCAAACTGGCGCGCCGAAGGAGCCGGGCGATTTCGCCCGCGACCAGCCCCAGCGCCAAAGCCCAGGCGGCGGGCGTTGGCCCAAAGATAAACAGCACGCCCAGCCCCACAATGTGCGCGAAGGTGATTTCAGAGTGGGCGATGAGGATGGGGAAAAACTGACACAGGGCGATGAGGACGATGGCGCCCACAAACGTGGGGGTTAACAGCGGCGGGATGGGAGACGTGGTGAGCGTCAGCCCCAGGAGGATGAGCAGGGTGAGTAAGAAACAGGTCAGCCGGAGCGCCGACAGGGAATTGCGCCACATCATGACATTTTAGTCTGCAACCGAGGAGACGCAAGC
Organism: uncultured Anaerolineales bacterium; assembly: GCA_964443795.1. Classification (GTDB taxonomy): domain Bacteria; phylum Chloroflexota; class Anaerolineae; order Anaerolineales; family UBA6663; genus DATDRS01. The sequence continues at coordinate 4,454 of CAYUFY010000321.1, forward strand.
AAACAAGTTGGGATGGGGTTTATGGGAGTATCCAGCGGATCGGTGTGGTGCGCGGCTGGCAAACTCACTGCCCTCGGTCAGCGAGTTATTTCTCGGTGATGGTCACGGATTGGATCACATCGCCGGGCGGCGCGTTGGGACTGGTGGCTGGGTCGCGCGGGGTAATGGCCAGGGCCACATCCAACCCGGCGGTGACGCGCCCGAAGATGGTGTAACCGCCATCCAGAGCGGGGAGTGGGGCATAGGTGATGAAAAATTGGCTCCCATTACGATCGCGCCCCGAGTTGGCCATGGCCACCACCCCAGCGGCCTCAAAGCGCAAAGCCGAATCCTCGTTGGGGATAAAGTAACCGGGGCCACCACTGCCCGTGCCGGTGGGGTCGCCGCCCTGCGCCACAAAGCCGGGCAAGACACGGTGGAACGTCACCCCATCGTAATAGCCCTGCCGCGCCAGAAACACAAAATTGTTGACCGTGATGGGCGCCTCTTGGGGTAGGAGTTCAATTACAATTTTTCCCCGGGCGGTGTTGAGGGTAGCCGCGTAGGTTTTATTCGCGTCAATGGTCAGGGTCGGGGGCGACGACCATTGCAACAACTTGGGCGTGGCGTCGCCCGCCTCGTTGGAAATCGTCACCGACTTCAAAATATCGCCTGGCGCGGCTTCGGGATCAGCCGAAGGGTCGCGGGGTGATATTTTATTCAACACCTCCAGGCCGCTGATGACTTTGCCGAAGAGCGTGTATTTGCCGCTCAAATCCGGGGTGGGGCCGAGGGTGATAAAGAATTGACTGCCGTTGGTGTTGGGGCCAGCGTTGGCCATGCCGATCCACCCGGCGGCGTCGAAGTTCAGGCCCTCGATAATTTCATCGTCAATGTAATAGCCCGGGCCGCCAAAGCCCGTGCCGGTGGGGTCGCCGCTTTGGATCACGAACCCCGGCAGAACCCGGTGGAAGGTGGTGTTATCAAACCAGCCGTTTTGCGCCAGAAAGACAAAATTATTGACGGTCAGCGGCGTTTGGTCGGCGAACAGCTCAACCACCACCTTGCCCCGCTCGGTGTGCAGAGTGGCGTAGTATTTGGCGGCGGGGTCAATGACAGCGGGCGGCGGCGCGCTAAATTGGCGCGCCTTCAGTTGTTCGAGTTTGATGAGCGCAACAAACGCCCAGTGATCTTGTGGCCCCTGATACGGCGCGCCATTGTAGAGAATGAACGGGGTGCCGGGCAAGCCAATTTGGGCCGCAGTCGTGTAGGCCACATCCACTTGGGGCTTGAACTTGCCACCGTCGAGCTGGGTGGCGAACTGGTTGCCATCCAACTGCAGTTCGATGGCATAAATGTCGAGCAGTTGGCGGAAGGCCTCGGGAGTCATCTCGGCCCAGTTGGTTTGAGTGGCGTATAGCAGGTCGTGCATTTCCCAGAACTTGCCCTGCGCCCCGGCGGCTTCGGCGGCTTCGGCGGACAACTGGGCCTTGTCGTGAATATCAATCAGCGGAAAGTGACGGTAAACGATGCGAACTTCTTCGGGATATTCTTTTTGAATTTGCGCCAACACGGGCGCAAGGCGGGCGCAGTATGGTCACTGAAAGTCGCCATACTCAACCAGGGTGACCGCGGCGGTTTTTAGGCCAACCTGCCAATCGGCGTCGGTGACCGGGGCGAAGAGCGACTCGGGGGCGACGGTGGGGTTGGCCTCGACGTTGGTCGGGGGCACGGGGGATGGGGCGAA
>CAYUFY010000322.1:0-6174 GCA_964443795.1 uncultured Anaerolineales bacterium
TGCGACTCGATTACACTCTGTCAGATCATAACCATCCCGGTTTCCTGAGCTCCTGCTATACGGAACAATATATGAAGGGATAGCGTTAACCCTCCGGTCAATCTCCCATTCTCTAATCCCCTCCGTCTCTCAGGAGTCTTTCATGCAAACCAAACGTCAATCAAATTTGTGGATAGTCTTATCGCTGTTGGTGATTGCTTCACTTGCGTGCAACATCTTCACCCCCGCGCCCACGGCGACCCCGTCGGTATCCCCGACCCCGGCGGTCAGCCCGACCCCGTTGCCGCCCATCGCCCCGCGCGTGGCCGACTACCTCCCCCCGCGCGGCGACGAGCTCCCCACCGATGGCCTCATCACGGTCTATTTCGATTCGGCCATGAACCGCGCTTCGGTGGAATCGGCGTTCACCATTGAACCCGCCGTGCCCGGCAAGTTTGTCTGGGCCGACGACACCACCCTTACCTTCCAGCCGCAAGCCGCCCTCGAGCGCGCTTCCCGTTACAACGTCACCATCGCCACGGAGGCCAAAAGCGCCTCGGGGTTAAACCTCCCGCATCCCGTTTCGTTCCACGCCGACACCGTCGGGTTCCTCGAAGTCACCCAAGTCCTCCCGGCCCCCGAGACTTTTGGGGCCGATGTCGGCTCGCTCATCACCGTCATGTTCAACCGCCCGGTGGTGCCCCTCACCGACTTGCGTCAACAAGCCAACCTGCCCAACCCGCTCACCCTCGACCCGCCCGTGGAGGGGCAGGGCGAATGGCTCAACACCAGCATCTTCACCTTCCGCCCCAGCAAGCCGCTGGCGGGGGGCCGCACCTACACGGGCCACATCGCGGCGGGCCTCGGCGACACCACCGGCGGCTTGCTCAAAGAAGATTTCACCTGGCAGTTCAGCACGCTCGCGCCCGAAGTCGTTAGCTTTATCCCATACGACGGCCAGACCAATCTCGTGCTCAATCAGCCCATCAGCATCACCTTCAACCAGCCCATGGACCGCGCCTCCACCGAGGCCGCCTTTGCCTTGACCGACCCGAGTGGCGCGCGGGTGCCCGGCCAGTTTGTGTGGAACGAAAACAACACCGGATTCGATTTCCAACCCACGCCGCTCCTTGCCCGCCAAACCACCTATCAATTTCAAGTCAGCACTTCGGCGCAGGCCGCTGGCGGGAGCGCCGAACTCGCGCAACCGTTTGGGATGTCGTTCACCACCATCGCGCCGCTGGCCATCGTCTCCACGAATCCACTTGACGGTCAGCAAGGTGTCCCGGCTTATCAAGGCTTCAGCATTGTCTTTTCTGCGCCCATGGAGGTGACCACGCTTGATAGCAACCTCACCATCCTTCCAACCCCTACGCAGGTCTATACCTATTGGAACGATTACGATTTTAGTTTCTACCTCAGTTGGGATCTGGAACCCTCCACCGATTACGAAGTGACCCTCGGGGCGGGGATGACCGATATTTATGGCGCGACTCTGCCCGAGGGGCAGGTCATCCGCTTTCGCACGGCCCCGCGCGAACCGCAGGCTTACTTTAACTCGAACGGTTTGGCCGGAACCTACAGCGCCTATGCGGCTTCCACCGAACTCTATGTTTCCACGGTCAATCAAACTGCGGTAGATTTTGAGCTCTACCGTTTGTCCCTGCGCGAACTCATCGGCCTCACCGGCTCCGATAGCTACAACTTCAACCAATCCTTCACGCCCGCCAACCCCGTGCGCGAGTGGACGGTGAACATTGAGAACGAACAAAACGCGGTCATCCTCACCCGCGTGCCGCTGGCCGAGAACAACGGCGCGCTGGAACCCGGCGCATATTATTTGCAAATGCGCGCCGCCGGTCTCCCCGCGCAATATCAAGTCGTCGTGGTCTCGGGGGTCAACCTCACCTTCAAGTCCTCCTTCACCGACGGGCTGGTGTGGGCCACCGACCTGCAAAGCGGCCAACCGCTCCCCAATTACCCCATTACCATTTACAACAAAGATGGCGGTTCTATCGCGGAGGGGACGACCGATAGCAATGGTCTCTTCTCTGCGTCTCTCCCCGTGCGCGCCGATTTGTGGACTTCGATTTACGCCGCCCACGAGGGCGGCGCGGGGCCATCCGCGTTCGCCGTCACCGGCTCTGACTGGTCGGCGGGCGTGGAAGGCTGGGACTTCGGCATCAACGCGCAGTATTACCCCACCGAGCAACTCGCTTATCTTTATACTGACCGGCCTATCTACCGCCCCGGCCAGGTCATTTATTTCAAAGGCGTTTTGCGGAAAGAGACCGACGCGCGCTTCACTTTGCCCGATGAGAAGAGTGTGCACGTCACCATCACCAATGACCAGGGCGAAGAAGTTTTCAAAGACGACCTCGACCTGAGCGCGTTTGGCACGTTCTCCAGCGAGTTCCGCTTGGCCGACGAAGCCGGCTTAGGCTATTACTACATCAACCTGAGCACCGATGACCAACCCTACTTTTGTTGCGGCGTGTCCTTCAGCGTGGCCGAATATCGCAAGCCGGAGTTCATCGTCAACGTCGCCGCTGAGAAGAAGGAAGTTCTGCAAGGCGCGACCATCCCCGTGACGCTGGATGCCAGTTTCTTCTTCGGCGGGCCGGTTTCGAAGGCCAACGTGCATTGGTCAGTGCTCTCGGCGGATTACATTTTCAATTACCAAGGCGGCGGCTGGTACGACTTCTATAACTACGACTACTCGGCAGGCGATGGCGTGCCAACCTACGGCACGTTTGGCCGCCTCATCTCCGAGAAGGATGGCGTGACCGATGCGCAGGGCCAGGCCACGCTCAATGTCCCGGCTGACCTGTCGGATTCCAGTTCATCGCAGTTGTACACGATTGAAGCGCTCGTCACCGACCCGGCGGGGGGCCAGCAAGTGGCGGGGCGTGTGGAAGTCATCGTGCATCAAGGCCAGTTCTATGTGGGCGCGCGCCCGCAAGAATATATCGGCGAGGTGGGCCAGACGGCGGCGTTTGATTTGCTGACCCTCGGTTGGGATGGCGTGACCCCGTTCCCCAACCAGCGCCTAAGCGTGAGTTACAACGACCATCAATGGAACTGCGCCCAAGAGAAAGACCCCGACACGGGCCGCAACGCGTGGACGTGCAACGTGCAGGATACCGAAGTCGCGTCGGAAAACGTGACCACCGACGGGCAGGGCCAAGCCGTCGGGTCGTTCATCCCCCCGGCGGGCGGAGTCTATCAAGTCAAGGTCAGCGGCACCGACGCGCAGGGTCACACCGTCTCGTCGGCCACTTATATTTGGGTCACCGAACCCGGCCAGTATGTCACTTGGCGGCAGAACAACAACGACCGCATCAATCTCGTCGCCAACGCGAAATCGTACAAGCCCGGCGACACCGCCGAGATTCTCATCCCCTCGCCGTTTCAAGGCCCGGCGGTGGCGCTGGTCACGGTCGAGCGCGGCACCATCATGCAGAAGCAAGTCATCGCCCTGACGAGCAACAGCGCTACTTATCAATTACCCATTACCGCCGACTACGCGCCGGATGTGTTTGTCTCGGTCATCATCGTCAAAGGCACCGACGAAAATAATCCCACCGCCGCGTTCAAAGCCGGGCTCATCAAACTCTCGGTCAGCCCCGAGCAACAAGAAATCTCGGTCACGCTCACGCCCGATAAAACCAAAGTCGGCCCGCGCGACCAAGTGACGTACCAAATTCAGGCCAGTGATTACACGGGCAAGCCCGTGCAAGCCGAGTTCTCGGTGGGCCTCTCCGACCTCGCCGCGCTCTCGCTGGCCGCGCCGAACTCCGGCCCCATCAAAGATGCGTTTTATAGCGAGCGCGGCCTCGGGGTTCGCACTGCGCTCGGCCTCACGCTCTCGATTGACCGCCTCAACGACCAAGCCGAGCGTGCCAAGGGCGGCGGCGGCGGCGCGGGGCAGGGCTTCAACGAAGTCCGCTCCAACTTCCTCGACACCGCGTTTTGGAAAGCCGACATCGTGACCGACCAAAATGGTCAGGCCACCTTCAGCGTCACACTCCCCGACAACCTCACCACTTGGCGGCTCGACGCGCGCGGCGTGAGCGCGGCCACGCTCGTGGGCCAAAGCGCCACTGACATCATCGCCACCAAAGACCTGCTCATCCGCCCGCAGACCCCGCGCTTCTTCGTGGTCGGCGATCAGTCCACCCTCGCCGCGGTGGTGAACAACAACACCGCGCAGGATATTCAAGCCACGGTGACGCTGGCCGCCGAGGGCGTGACGATTAACTCGACCCCGGCGCAAAATGTGACCGTTAAAGCAAATGACCGCGTAGAGGTAACCTGGGATGTGACGGTGAACGATGTCCCGCTGGTTGACCTGACCTTTACGGTGGAGGGCGGCGGCCTGCGGGACTCGTCGAAGCCCACGCTGGGTACGCCCCCCAACCAGACTCTGCCCGTGTACAAATATTCGGCCCCCGAAACCGTGGCCACCGCCGGGCAACTCGACACCGCCAATTCCATCCTCGAAGCGGTCAACCTCCCGCGCCGCTTCGATGTGACGCAGGGCGAACTGAGCATCGAACTCAACCCCTCCCTCGCCGCCGCCATGACCGGCGGCTTAGATTATCTCGAACACTTCCCCTACGAATGCACCGAGCAGACCGTCTCGCGCTTCTTGCCCAACGTGCTTACTTATCGCGCCCTCAAGAACCTCGGCCTCGCCGATGCGGAACTGGAGAGCAAACTGAAAGTCTTGGTCAATCAGGGCCTGCAACGGCTCTATGCCCGCCAGCACATTGACGGCGGCTGGGGCTGGTGGACCACCGACGAATCCAATCCGTTCACCAGTGCCTATGTGGTCTTTGGCATGGTCAAGGCCCAGCAATCCGGCTTCGAAGTGAGCGAAAACGTGCTCAACAGTGGCCTCGCATACTTGACCACCCAAGTGGCGCGCGGGGCGGGGGGCGGGGGCAAGCTCGATTCAATCATCGCCCCACCGACGGGCGGGGGCGGGTCGCCGTATTCCGCCTTCAATCGGCAGGCGTTCATTCTCTACGTCCTCGCCGAGGCGGGCCAACCCGACACCAGCGCCACCGTGCAACTCTTCGAAGACCGCGAGCAACTCGACACCTACGCCCGCGCCTATCTCGCGCTGGCCTTGCATCTCATTGACCCGACCGACCGCCGGTTGCAGACCCTGCTTTCCGACATCAATAACACGGCCATTCTCTCCGCCACGGGCGCGCACTGGGAAGAAGCCGAGACCGACTGGTGGAATATGAACACCGACACGCGCTCGACGGCGATTGTCTTGGACACGTTGGCGGTGATTGACCCCCAAAATCAACTCATCCCCAACGTGGTGCGCTGGCTGATGGTGGCGCGCGAGGCCGAGTATTGGTCCACCACGCAAGAGACCGCGTGGGCGCTCATTGGCCTGACCGATTGGATGGTGGCGAGCGGCGAATTGAAGGCCAACTACGATTACAACGTCACCCTCAACGGGCTGGAACTTACGGCGGGTTCGGCCAATGCCGATAACCTGCGCGACCCCATCCATCTCAAAGTGGCCGTGGCCGATTTGCTCAAAGATCAGGCCAACCGCCTGGTCATCAATCGCGGGGGCGGTGATGGGCAGTTGTATTACACCGCGCACCTGAACATCTACTTCCCGGTGGAGGACGTGAAAGCGCTCGGGCGCGGGGTCATCGTCGCGCGCGAGTACACCCTGCCGAGCGCCGATTGCGGCGGGAGCGACCAGCCCGCCTGTCCCGCCATCAGCGAAGCGCAAGCCGGGCAAGACATCCAAGTGAAGGTCACGCTTATTGCCCCCAACGACTTGTACTACGTCGTCCTCGAAGACCCCATCCCCGCCGGCACCGAGCCGATTGACACGAGTTTGCAGACCACGTCGGTGGTCGGCCAGCCCCCCGCGCTCAACTTCGCCGACCCGTTCTATTATGGCTGGGGTTGGTGGTGGTTCTCCAATACCGACCTGCGCGACGAGAAGGTGGTGCTGTTTGCCAACTACCTGCCCAAGGGCACTTACGAATACACCTACGTCCTGCACGCTTCGCGCCCCGGGGTGTATAAGGTCATCCCTACCCACGCCAATGAATTCTACTTCCCCGAGGTCTTTGGGCGGGGGGATGGAATGGTGTTTACAATTAAGCCGTAGCCGTAAGCGTGCAACCTAAAGCATGAAAAGTAAAAAGTGAC
>CAYUFY010000323.1:0-6130 GCA_964443795.1 uncultured Anaerolineales bacterium
CCTCCAACCTCCCCCCTCCCACACGCCCACACCGTCAGCCCCTGAGACTGCCTCACTCCCCCATCGCCTCCTTCACACACGCATCCCGCTCTTCTACGCCGCGCTCATCCTCACCCACAACATCTTTGCCCTCATCGCCTCGCCGTTGTTCTTTGGCTATGTCGCGCTCAGCGCAGGGCAACAACGCTCCAGCAAAGTTTTAGTCCGGGGCGCGCTCTGGCTCTTGCTGGGCATCGCGCTCACCACTTACTTCTGGCTCCCGGCCATTATCGAAAGAACGTTAGTGCATTCCGAGCGACTCCTCGTCCCGCCGGTCTTCACGTGGTATACCAACTTCATCCCTCTCAGCGACCTGCTCGCCCGCCCGCACCTCCCCGATCCGCTTCTCATCAACCCCTCGCCCGCCCGCGCGCTCGGTCTTGTGCCGCTTCTCCTTTGTTTACCCGCCCTCATGTATTTCTTTTTCCGCCGCGCCCCCCGCCGGATCGGCGACGCCCATTCGCTGACAACCTCGCCATTGGGATGGGGCGATTGGAATTTGGGATTTTTTGCCCTCGCCCTCATCGGCTACGGGTTCATGACCCTGGCTGTTTCCTCGCCCATTTGGGAATTGATTAAACCGCTCGAGCTCGTCCAATTCCCCTGGCGCTTCCTCGGCCCTGCGGCGCTCTGCCTGGCCATCGTCCTCGGCTATAGCGTCCGGGCGCTCGAACAATTCGGCGCGCGCCCCGCCTCACTTTTCACTTTTCATGCTCTGCTTCCCTCATTCATCTTTATCCTCTTCCTCTCCAACCTCGCCTACTGGTATCCGCGTTATTGCCCGGCCTCCCCCACCGCATCTGTCGCAGACATGCTCAATTACGAAATCGCCACCGCCACCCTCGGCACCACAGCCAAAGGTGAATATCTTCCACGCACCACTGCCTATCTCCCCGCCGACGACTCGCTGGCGCAAGCGCTCCTCAACAACCAATCCCCTGCATACCTCACGGGCCTACCTGCCACCGCCCACTTACAAATTACCCGCCCCGATGTCCTCAATTATCAGGCCAACATCACCACCCCCACCGCCTTTCAAATTACCTTCAACCAACTCTACTACCCCGGCTGGCGCGTGTTTGTTGATCGGCAACCTGCCGCTCTGCAACTCACACCCGATACTGGCCTCATAACGGCGCTGGTGCCCTCCGGGGCCCATACCCTCCGTTTTACTTTTGGCCTCACGCCCCTCCGCGTCGTCGCTGTTGCCATCTCCCTCGTTTCCCTCATTGCCCTGTTTATCTTTGCCATTTGGAACTTGCAGTTCATCTCCCCGGCTCCCTCGCTCACCCGCTTCCACACAGAACAAACTCATCTTGGCCTCCCCACCCTCGCCTTCATCACCCTCCTCCTCTTCCTCAAACTCGTGTTCCTCAACTCTTTTCCCGCTTCGCGCCTCAACCTCACCACCGATCAACTCGCGGGCGTGCAACACCCGCTGGCCGCCGACTTTGAACACAACTTCCACCTCTACGGCTACGACCTCTCACGCCCTTCCCTCCCCGCCGATGACTTCTTCGATGCCGCCCTCTATCTTGGCCTGCGCGACTATACCCCCGCGCGCTATCTCCCCAACTTCGTCATCGAAGACCCCACCGGCCTCAACTGGCTCGGCGATGCCTATCCCCCGCGCTGGCACAAAGAACCGCCGCCCGTCTTCGTCTGGGCCCCCGGCACCTACGCCCAATGGGCGCGGCACATCACGCCGCTTCCCGGCACCCCGCCCGGTGACTACGAACTTTTCACGTCCATCTTCAACCAAGATACACTCCAGCCCGCCTCCATCCTCGACACCAACGGGCAAGCCATCGCCCCGCGGCTATCGTTGGGCACCCTCACCCTCACCCGCCCCACGCGCCCATTCGCCCTCGTCCCCGAGCACCCCGCGCCCCACGACTTCGGCGACCTTACCCTCCTCGGCTACAACCTCGACCGTGATTCCGCCAACACCGGCGACACCGTCCTACTGACTCTCTATTGGAAAAGCGACACCGCTCCCCAAGCCGATTACACCGCCCGCGTGGCCTTCATGACCCCGGACGATGTGCCTGTCTCGAGCGTTGACCTGCCCCCGGTCAACCACTACCCCACACATCTCTGGCAACCCGACGACCAATGGCGCGGCCAACATCGCCTCCGCCTCCCCGCCGCCCTCCCCGCCTCCACTTACCAATTACAAATTACACTTGATACTCCAACGCCCGACACTTCACCACTTGGCCTTTTAACCGTCACCGCCCCGACCCGCACCTTCACCCGCCCATTCATCCAACACGAACTCACCGCCACCCTCGGCGACCTCGCCGCCCTCGATGGTTATTCTCTCTCCTCCTCATCTCTAACTCTCACTCTAACTCTCCACTGGCGCGCCCTCACCACCCCCGCCCTCGCCTACTCCGTCTTCGTCCACCTCGCCGACGACACCGGCCACGTCTGGGCGCAAGCCGACTCCGCGCCCGCGCATTGGACGCGCCCCACCACCGGCTGGCTCCCCGGCGAATACCTCGCCGACGACCACACCCTCACCCTCCCCGCCGACCTCTCCCCCGGCAACTATCACCTCATCGTCGGCATGTACGATCCCGCCACCAACACCCGCCTCACCCCCTCTGGCCCTGCCGCCATCAGCGACAACCGCTTGGAGATAACCTCTTTAGTGTTGCCATGAGTTAGAGTTAGAGAGTGGCGTTAGAGTTTGGAGTTTGAAATTTTAAGTTTGAGTTTTGTTTTTTCCTTTTCATCGCTCAGGAGTCCCCCATGCCCATCCTCACCCTCACCTACTGCGCGGTTTGACACTACACTGACCGCGCCGCCAGTCTGGCGGCCCAACTGCTCAAAGAATTTGAATTCAAGCTTCAATCGCTCACCCTCATCCCCGCCTCTGGCGGCGTTTTTGAAGTGGAACTCAATGGCGAATTGATCTTCTCCAAAAAACAACTGGGCCGCCACCCCAACGCTGGAGAAATCGCGGAATTGCTCAAAACCCGCCTAACCACGCCCGCTTAAAAAAGAACTCGGAGTTCTCCAAGAACTCCGAGTTCTGTCATGAATCAACCCAAACGCAATCCGCTACGGCACGTTCAATATCTGGTAGGCGTAAATAAAGTTGGGGTTCGCGAGATTGTTGAGCGCTGCCAGAGTCGGCCAGGTGGTGCCATACACCGCCGCGATGCTGGCAAGCGTTTCGCCCGGTTGCACGGTATGCACCCGCCCACTGCTGGCGGTCGTGGGGGCCGCCACGCTTGGGCCGCCGCCCGTCGCGCCCACCACGGTTGAGCCGACATTCAACACCTGCCCGGCATACACAAAATTGGGGTTGGACAGGCCATTGAGCGCCGCCAGCGTCGGCCAGGTCGTGCCGTAAAGCGCAGCAATGCTTCCCAATGTTTCGCCATATTGCACCACATGGGTCGCGCCGCCCACCGGAGCCGCGATGGTGGTGGTGCCACCAACGAAGGCCGCCGTGGTTCCCCCCGTCGAGCTGGCGGTGCCCAGGGTCGCCTCGGGCGCCGGGCTGATAATCGCGCCCGTCCACACCATGGGGAGTTTATCCATCGCTTCATAGGACAACAAGAAAGTCCGATTTGCCCAGCCCAGCGTATTATCGGCAGTGCGGACTTGCACCCAGGTGTTCATCGCGCGGCCCACCAAATCCACGGCGGTATTGAACGGCAGTTTCGTGACGACTTTATACGCCAACCCCGGCCCCGCCCGCAGGTTGAGCCAGCCCGTGTTGATGACCGCTGGCTTAACCGGCATAAAATCCACCACTATGGTCGTCGTCGTCACCGCCGAAGTCTGAACGGGCGCAGTGGTTGTGATGGTATCGGCCATCGGGGTGGGGGTGGCCTCCTCCGCGTTCCCGGCGGCCCGCGCCACTCCCAGCGACCCGGCGAACCAGACGGCCACGACCACCACCAAACTCAAACTCACTAAACGCGCCCAGCGCTTGTTGTCTTGTGATTTCATTGGAAATTCCTTTCTTGAACTAGGTTTGATTTCAGTATATTACTCCCGACGCTAGGATAATACAACTTCACAAGGTGACTGTCACTGGGCGGATAAACTGGGGACAACATCAGGTTGTGAACGCCCAGTGACAGTCACCTGAACTATCACTCACACTGGTCGCGCCACCACCAATTGCTGGTTCGATTCGGCGTGAAAGGCCGTCTCTCCATACTTGCCATATTTGGCCTCCACCACGAAGCCGTTGTATTCCAGCAACGCGTTTAATTCTTGCGGGAAATACTGCCGCATGGCGAGTTCCACTTCCACCCGCTCCGCGCCTTCCACTTCGAAGCGCCACTGGATGTGATTAATCTGTGTCGCGCGGTCGTAGCGATTCTGCTCGGTCAATTTCACCCACTGCCCATCCGGGCGCTCATACGCGCCCACCTCGTACCAGCGGCCAGCCTCGCGCCCCAGAATGGCTAATGACGGATTGAACACATCCACGATAAAGCGCCCGCCCGGTTTCAAATGCGCGCGCACACTCCGCCAACAGTCTTCAATCTCGGATCGGTGCAATAAATGGCACATCGAATTGATGGGAATAAAGATGAGGTCGAACTGCTGACCCAAATGAAAATCGCACATATCCCCTTCGACAAAGGCAACCTTGACCTGCGCCCGCGCGGCCTTGCTGCGCCCCCGCGCCAACATCTGGCCCGATAAATCGAGTCCAGTCATCGTTAGCCCAGCCTGCGCCAGCGGGATGGTTACCCGCCCCGTGCCGCACGCCAGTTCCAACACTTGTTGGCCCCACTGCTGGGCCGCTCGCGTATAAAACTCCACCTCCCCCTTCCACGGGTCCGGGTGCGCCAGATCGTACAACTCGGCTTCGTCATACAGGGAGTTGTTACTCATCCAAGGCCAACGCCTGCGCCAGGTCGTTAATCAAATCATCTTTGTGCTCCAGCCCCACCGAGATGCGGATGAGGCCAGGTTGCACTTCCAGCGGCGAGCCTTTGGTGGAGCCATGCGTCATGGCCGAAGGCAGTTCGATGAGCGACTCGACGCCGCCCAGCGACTCGGCCAGGGCAAAGACTTTGGCGCGGGCCAGCAACTTGCGCGCGGCAGGCTCGCCCCCCGCCACAAAAAAGGAAATCATCCCGCCGGGGTTGCGCATCTGCTTTTTAACGGTGGCGTGCTGGGGGTGCGTATCCAGCCCGGGGTAAATCACCTCGGTGACTTTGGGGTGGTCGCTGAGGAACTGGGCCACCGCGAGGGCGTTCTCAGCGTGCCGATCCATGCGCACCGCCAGGGTCTTGATGCCACGCAAGACGAGGAAACAATCCATGGGGCCGGGCACCGCGCCTGCGGCGTTCTGCAAAAATTGCAGGCGCTCGTACAGCGTTGGGTCACTCGTCAACACCGCGCCGCCCACCACATCCGAATGCCCGCCGAGATATTTGGTGGTGGAATGCACGACCACATCCGCGCCGAGGGCGAGGGGTTGTTGCAGGTAGGGCGTGGCGAACGTGTTGTCTACAACCACGCGGATGGCCGGGTTGTGTTGGTGCGCGATGGCCGCGATGGCTTGAATGTCGGCGACCTTGAGGCGCGGGTTGGTGGGGGTCTCCAACCATACAAAGCGGGTGTTGGGGCGCAGGCCGTTTTCAACTTCTTTCAGGTCGGTGCTTTCGACATACGAAAACTCGATGCCATATTTTTTGTATTGCTTGTCGAACAGGCGGAACGTGCCGCCATACACATCGTTGCTCGCCAGCACATGGTCGCCGGGGTCGAGCAGTTTGAGCAGGGTGTCAATGGCCGCCATGCCCGAGGCAAACGCCAGACCATGCGTCGCGCCTTCCAGCGCCGCCAGGCAGGCCTCCAGCGCCGTGCGGGTGGGGTTGCCCGTGCGGGCGTAGTCATAGCCTTTGTGTTCGCCCACGCCTTGTTGCACATAGGTCGAGGTCTGGTAGATGGGCGTCATCACCGCGCCGGTGGTGGGGTCGGGTTCCTGCCCGGCGTGAATAGCGAGCGTTTCAATACGAGGTGGGTGGGACATGGAGACTCCTGAAAATAATAATCTCGATAGTTGTATTTTGGCGTTTTCAGTCAAAACCGGATACCCTTGCATTCT
>CAYUFY010000324.1:0-6129 GCA_964443795.1 uncultured Anaerolineales bacterium
CGCCGCCTTATATCCCCACGCCTGAAGGCGGGGGCTTTACGGCGGGTTTTGGTAATGGCGGATGGCGAATAGTTCGTTCGCTTTGCCATCCGCTATCCGCTATCCGTCCTATGAACTGGCTCGAAGTCTCCCTCACCGTTTCGGGTGAAGCCGCCGAGGCGGTCGCCGATGTGCTGGCACGATATGCGCCAAACGGGGTCGTCACCGAGGCCACTCAGTTTGAAGTGTTATCCGATGATAAGGGGCACGCCATCGGCCCGGTCATTGTGCGCGCCTACCTCCCCGCCGACGACGCGCTCGAAACCACGCGCGCCAAATTAGAAGAAGCCCTGTGGCATTTAGGGCGCATCCTGCCCCTGCCGGAACCTCACTACCACCCCATCGCCGATGCCGACTGGATTGCCCAATCGCAGGCGAGCTTTAAACCGGTGCGGGTGGGCAAACATTTGTTGGTCACCCCGCCCTGGCATAACCCACCCCTGCAACCGGCTGAAGTTCGGATTGTGCTCGACCCGGGTATGGCCTTTGGCACTGGCACGCATCCCACCACCCAATTGTGTTTAGCCGCGATCGAAAAACATCTGCGCCCGGGCACGCCGGTCATTGACCTGGGCACGGGATCGGGCATCCTCGCCATCGCCGCCGCCAAACTGGGGGCCGGGCCAATCCTGGCGGTGGATGTGGATGACGAGGCCGTGCGCGTGGCGCGCGAGAACATCGCCATCAATACCGTCGCCGCGCAGATCCAGGTCGAGCAAGGCTCGGTGACCGAAATCTTGGGCGGGCGCTGGGGTGTGACCAGCGCGCCGTTCGTGGTCGCCAATATTCTCGCGCGGATTATCGTGGACTTGCTTGGGCAGGGACTGGACCAGGTGGTGACGCCCGGCGGATTATTGATTGTCTCGGGGGTGTTGGAGAGTCAGGCGTTTGAGGTCAATGCCGCGCTCAAAATGCACGGACTGACGCTCCTGGCCCAGGAACATATTGAGGACTGGGTGGCCATCGTGGCCCGGCGGTAGCCAACAAAAAACCTGACTGCGTATAGACCTCAGCCAGGTTCTCTGGGGGCAATTTTCAACTCAGCAAGTCGTTACAACTTAAACATCCGTGGGGGCCGGCCCGCCGCCCGCGCTAAAGCGGTAGACGATGCGGCCCTTGGTCAGATCGTAGGGTGACAGTTCCACCTTGACCCGGTCGCCCAGCAAAATCCGGATGTAGTATTTGCGCAAGCGCCCGGACAGATACGCCAGAACCGTGTGCCCGTTTTCGAGCTTGATGCGGAACTGGGTGGCTTTCATCGCCTCGATCACTTCCCCCTCGACCACAATTTTTTCTTCAGTCTTTGCCATACAGTGCTATACCTTCCTTAGAATAATCCATTAAGCCCCAGGAGATGCGCTCCCCTCCGCCGGGGTTGAGGCCGGGGGGGGAGTCTCACGTTCAGCGGGCGGAGGCGGGGGTTCACTCTCAGCCGAGGGCGGCGACTCTTTCGCTTCTAAAGCCAGGCTCACGCGCTGGCGGTCAGGCTCGATCCGGAGGATTTTAACGCGCACCCGGTCGCCTTCGGCCAGGGTGAGGCCGGCCCAGCGACTGGCGTGCAGTAATCCTTCAATCCCCTGGCCGAGATCAACAAACGCGCCAAAATTTACCACGCGCGTCACCGGGCCCACACAGACCTGATCCACCGCCAGGAAGTCAGTCACGCGCAACCACGGGTCGGGCTGGCGGCGCTTGAGACTCAAAGCGATCTTTTTGGTGGCGGGGTCCACTTTGAGCACTTCCACTTCCACGGTCTGCCCCACCTGCACCACCTCGCTCGGATGCTTCACGCGTTGCCACGCGACCTCGGAGATATGGATGAGGCCGTCGGCGCCGCTCAAATCCACAAAAGCGCCAAATTCGCGCAGGGCGGTGATGCGGCCCGGCCGGACCTGCCCGGGGGCGATGGTCTCAAACAGGCTGGCCTGTTGTTGCTTGTAATATTCACGATGCGCTTTGCGCTCCGACAACACCAGCCGCTTGCGCCGCCGATCCACTTCCACCACCTTGAACCCCAGTGTGCGCCCGACAAACATCTTCAGGCGCTCAGGTTTTTCGGCCTCGGGCAGGGTGTGCGGCAGATCCATGATTTGCGAGGCCGGCACAAAGCCTTGGATTTCGCCAAACTGCACTAACAACCCGCCCCGGTTATGGTGGCTGACTTGGCCTTCCCAAATCGCGCCACTCGCCAACAATTCTTCCGCCCGCGCCCAATCCGGTTGTTGTGGGCTTCGGTCCAGGGCCACCACCACATGGCCGTTTTCGTCGTTGGGGTTGGTGACCACCCCGGTCACCGTCTGGCCCTCCGCCAACGCCACTCCCTGCCCGGTGAGTTTCTCCACCTCCGCGCGGGGGATGAGGGCCTCCTGCTTTAGTTTCAGATCCACCAGCGCGCCGTGCTCGTCCAGTTTCACCACCGGCCCAGTCAAGGTCAAGCCGCGCGTCAGGGTGGGGGCCGTGGCCTCGTTATCGAGCAGGGATTGGAAGTCAGCGCTTGCGTCCATCTTGATCTTCCTTGAACCTTGAGAGAACCTTGAGAAAAAAAAGAAAACTCGGCGTCAGGCAAGACACTGCCGCGCCGAGTGACTTGGGTCAGGGTTATCCAAGAAGTAAAGCCTTACCGCCAGACCAGCTTATCTCCTACGATAAAAATGTCCCGCGCAACCCGGCCAACGGCTGACCGGATAAGTTACGCAAGATTATACAACCCCTCAGGGTGAGTGTCAATTTTTTGCCTAAAATTGCACGGGTTAATGAGGCTTTGGCGCGCCCCCGCCTCACCCGCGCGGATCCCACAGCGGCTCGGGCACGGCGAGTTGCTTGTTCTCGTACCGCGCCATCACAAACAGCATATCCGAGAGGCGGTTGAGGTAGGGCAATACATATTCGCCGATGGGTTCGCGGCGCGCCAGAGCGATGACTTCGCGCTCGGTCCGACGGCAGATGGTGCGCGCCAGATGCAGATGCGCCGAGGCCGCGCTCCCGCCGGGCAGAATGAAGTTTTCGAGCGGGCCGAGAATCACATTCAATTCGTCAATCCATTTTTCCATCTGGGCGATGTGGCGCGCTTCGATGTGCGGGATATTAAAGCGGGTCTGATCTTCCTCCAGAAAACACAGGTCGGAGCCGAGGTGGAACAACTGGTTTTGGACCTGCCCCAGAATTTCGGTCACACAGGGGCTGAGGTTGTGGGCCAACGCCACGCCCAGGGCCGAATTCAATTCGTCCACCATGCCGATGGCCCCCAGCCGAAGTGAGTCTTTGGGCACCCGCTGGCCGCCACCGAGGCTGGTTTCGCCTTCGTCGCCCTTGCGCGTGAAGAGTTTGGTTAAGCGAGGCATGGGAATATCCTATTCTGCCCGGCCATCGGGCAACACCAGCGGCGTGCCATAGGTCGGATGCGCGATGACTTGCACGGGCAAGCCATAGGCGGCGGCCAAATGCGCGGGGGTCAGCACTTCCGTCGGGGTGCCGACCGCGCGCAGTTCGCCGTTCACCAGCAGGGCCACGCGGTCAGCATAATGCGCGGCCAGGTTGAGATCATGCAGGGCCGCCAGTACGGCGTAACCTGCTTGCCGCGCGAGATCACGCACCAGCGTGAGAATGCCGGCCTGATGCCGCAAGTCCAGATGCGCGGTGGGTTCGTCGAGCAACAGCACCGGCGCGGCCTGCGCCAGCGCGCGCGCGATGAGGACGCGTTGTTGCTCCCCGCCGGAGATTTCGCCCACCAATCGCGCGGCGAGTTCGGTGGTGCAGGTGCGTTCCATGGCCGATCGCGCGATGTGCTCGTCGGTTTGGCCCGCCTGCCCCAGCCAGCCCAGATAGGGCGCGCGGCCCATGAGGACGATTTCGGAGACGGTGAACGCCTCGGGCAGGTTCACCGCCTGGGGCACCACCGCCACCCGCCGGGCGCGGGCGTTGGGCGTGAGCCGCGCGAGGTCAAAGCCATCCACTTGAATGTGGCCGGTCTGCAAGGGGATGACGCCGCTCACCGCGCGCAGGAGTGACGACTTGCCCGCGCCGTTGGGACCGACGAGGGCCACGACTTCGCCGGAGCGCACGGTGAGGTTGATATCCCGCAAGACCGGGTGCTGATGATAGGCGAGGGTGAGGTGGGAGATGGAGAGCATAATTTAAAACACCGAGCGCTTCAACTGCCGCAACAAGATCACAAAAAATGGCGCGCCAGTGAGCGCGGTGATGACGCCCACCGGGAGTTCCTGCGGCGCGAGCAGGGTGCGCGCCAGCAGATCGGCGAAGATGAGGAAGGCCGCGCCGCCCAGCGCCGCGAGCGGGAGCAGACGGCGATAATCGGGGCCGCCGAGGACGCGCAAAATGTGCGGGACGATGAGACCCACAAAACCAATCAACCCGCCAAACGCCACCGCCGCCGCCGTCATCAACGTGGCCGAGGCGATGAGCGCCAGTTTGACGCGCCCCACATTCACCCCCAACTGCCGGGCTTGTTCTTCGCCGAGTTGCAACAGGTTAAGGGGATGCGCGCAGACCAGCAGGCCCACGCCGCCCGCCACTAGATACGGCAACAAAATCCACACTGGCAACCACCCGCCGCCGCTATAGCCGCCGAGCAACCAATTGAAGGCGCGTTGCAAACCTTCGGGCGAGCGCATCATCCACAGGGTGGTGACGGCGGTGCAGAACGACCCGACCGCCACGCCCGCGAGCAACATGGTGGTGACCGGCATGGCGCGCCCGACCTGCGCGATGAGCATGACCAGCGTGACGGTGAGCAGACCCCCGAGGAACGCGCCCACCGGGACAGCGAACAACCCGAGCGCGGCCACCGTGCCCACCGGGATGAACGTGATCACGGCGGTGGCGCCCAACCCCGCGCCCGAGGCCACCCCCACCAGATATGGGTCGGCCAGCGGATTACGAAACAAGCCCTGGTAGGCCGCGCCCGCCGTGGATAAGGCCATACCCGTGAGCGCCATGAGCACCACGCGCGGCAGGCGGATATCGAACAGGATGACGCGATAGGTATCGGGATAGTTGAGATTGAGAGGAAACACTTTGTCCACGAGCAACTGCACCACGGCCAGCGGCGGCAGGCGCACACTCCCCACGCTCACGCCCGCCACCAACGCCAGACCGAGCGCGACCACGCAGGCGGCCAACAGCCAGGGACGGCGGGGCGGCGGGGAGAAGGTAGTGGCGGTAGGAGACATTCGGTTAAGGTGACAGTCACCTTGAAGGTGACTGTCACCTGGGCTATTACCTAAACAGGTCGGGGTGAATCAACTTCGCCAGCGCTTCCAAACCATCCACCACGCGCGGGCCGGGGCGGCTCACCAGATTATCGTCGAAGGTGAAGATCTGGCCGGTCGTGACGGCGGCGATGGTCGCCCACCCGGGGCGGGCTTTGACCGTCTCGGCGGTTTGCCCGCCAAACGTGGACGAGCCGAGCACAATCACCGCCGGGTCTTGCGCCACAATTTCTTCGAGGCTGAGTTGCAGATAGGAATCCTGGCCGCTCGCGCCGACATTCACCCCGCCCGCGAGGGTGAGCAGTTGATCAATGAACGACCCCGGCCCGGCGGTCCAGGGCTTGCTCGGGTCGGTGGCGTCAATCTCGTAAAAGACTTTGGGCTGGTCGGCCTGCGCCACTTTTTCGGTGACCACGGCAACCCGGCCCTTCATTTCATCCACCAGCGTTTGCGCGGTTTGCGCCGCGCCCGTGAGTTGGCCGACCGCCAGAATATCGCCATAGATGTCGTCGAGCGTCACCGCAAAGCTGGTGGCATACACCGTCAGGCCCAGGTCGGCGAGGGCTTTCACGTCATCCGGGTTGGTGATGCCGGCGGCAAGGACGAGGTCGGGTTTGAGGGCCACAATGGCTTCGGCATTGGCTTTGGGATACAGACTGCCAATGCTGGGCACCGCCAGCGCCTCGGGCGGGTAGTCGGAATATTCTTCGCGGCCCACGAGGTGCGCGCCCGCACCGAGGGCAAACACGATTTCGGTGTTGGACGCGGCCAGCGAGACGATGCGCTGGGCCGGGGCCGCCAGGGTGACGGCGCGCCCGAGCGAGTCGGTGAGGACGATGGGCGCGGGGGCGGGAGGCGCGGG
>CAYUFY010000325.1:0-6085 GCA_964443795.1 uncultured Anaerolineales bacterium
CGCGTGCGCGAATATGCCCACTTGCTCGATGTCACCGTGCGCTTTGAAGCCGACCTGGTGCAGGCCACGCGCGGCCTCACCGCCGATGGCCGCCGCATCTACACCCTGGATGATGTGTATCCGCACGCCGATCTCGTCACCTATCCGTCCAGTTTGGAAGGTTTTGGCAATGCCTTTCTCGAAGCGATTTACTATCATCGCCCCCTCCTCGTCAACAACTATTCCATCTATGAAATTGACATCAAGCCCAAGGGGTTTCGGGTGGCGTGGTTCGATGGCTACATCAGCACCGAGGCTCTCCAGCAAGTCCGCCGGGTTTTACTCAACCCAACTGAAGCCGCCGCGTGGGCCGAACAAAATTATCAACTCGCCAAACGCTACTTTTCTTTTACCGTGCTGGAACGCCGCCTCAGCGCGCTCTTAGCCGATTGTTTTGGGCAACAAACATGAACCTTGCTTTCCTCCACTACGCTGTGCCCCCCATCGTCGGCGGCGTGGAAAGTGTGCTCGCCCAGCAGGCGCAATTATTTGCCGCCAATGGACATACCGTGCGCCTGATTGCGGCGCGCGGCGCGGCGTTGGGAGCGGATATCCCGTTGGTCGTTGTGCCCGGTGCGGATTCGCAAGACCCGCGGGGATTGGCCGTTAAAACCGAACTGGATGCGGGCCGGGTGCCACCGGAGTTCGCCGAACTTCGCGATCAATTAGCGCGCGACCTGCAGGCCGCGCTGGTTGGCGTGGAAGTCCTCATTGCCCACAACGTTTGCTCCCTCAATAAAAATCTCGCGCTCACCGCCGCGCTCCATCAACTGCATGGTCAACCCAACTTCCCGCGTCTGATTCTTTGGCATCACGACCTGGCGTGGACCACCCCCCGCTATCGCGCCGAACTCCACGCCGGTTATCCGTGGGATTTACTCCGCACGGATTGGGGCGCGCGGCACGTGGTGGTGTCTGAATTCCGCCGCCATGAACTGGCCGAACTGCTGGGCCTCGACCCGGCGCAGATTCGCGTCATCCCCAACGGGGTGGATGTAGCGCGCTTTTACAAACTCGAAGCGCAAACCCAAACCCTGCTTGCGCGCCTGCACTTGTTGGAGGCCGCGCCCATCCTACTCCTCCCCGTTCGGATTACCCCGCGTAAAAATATAGAACTAGCCCTGCGCGTGCTGGCGGAACTGCGCCGCGATTTTCCGCAGGCCAGGCTCGTCGTCACTGGCCCGCTGGGCCCGCACAACGCGCACAATCACGCGTATTTCCGCGACCTGCTCGCCCTCCGCGCCGAACTCCATCTGCACACCGCCGCGCACTTCCTCGCCGAACTCTCCGACACCTTCTTGCCCGACGCCGTCATTGCCGATTTTTACCGCCTCGCGGATGCGTTGTTCCTGCCCTCGCGCGAGGAAGGTTTTGGCATTCCACTCCTCGAAGCGGCGTTGACGCGTCTGCCCGTTTTTTGTTCCGACATCCCCCCGTTGCGCGATCTGGGCGGGGCAGAGGTTTCCTACTTCCTGCCCGACTCCGACCCGGCCCAGGTGGCCGCGTTGGTGGGGGCCGGATTGCAACTGGCCGCTCCCTATCGGTTTGCGGCCCGCGCCCGGCAGAACTTTACCTGGCAGACCATTTATAAAAATCAAATTGAATTGGCGGTGCAACCATGATCAAACATCATTTTCGTCCCCTGCGCATGGTCCTCGTTCCGATTGTGCATGGCTGTGAAGCCGCCGCCGCCCTGAGCGCGGCGGCCGCCCTGGGCGCGCCGGTAACTTTGGTGGGGTTGGTGCGGGCCCCGCAGGGCAAGCCGGTCAGCGCGAGCGTGCCAGCGGCGCGCGCGGTTCGCAAACGATTACGCGAACTGACGAAGAACTGGCCGGTCGCCACTGCTCAAGTCCGCGCCCGCACCCAGGTGCATGTCTCCCCGGCGCCCTGGCCGGAATTGCTGGCGGTCATTGAGCGGGATGAGCCCGATTTATTGTTACTGGATTGGGACGGCCAACTCGCGGCCCTGCAGGTCACCCCGGCGGAAGTGTTGACCCGCCCGCCCTGCAATGTGGCCATCGTGCGCGGGCCAGTGCCAATCCACCCGACCCGGGTGCTGGCCCCCATGCGGGGCGGGCCACATGCCGAACTGGCCTTGCGGGTGGGCTTGAGCATGCAACCGCGCGAACTGACCGCCTTTCATTTGACTTCAACGGGCAAAGCCGAGACCGATGCGCCGTTTCGTGGGCTGGAGCGGGTGCTGAAGCGCCTGCCGGAAGTCCGGATTCATACCGCCACCACGGCCAACCCCACGCAAATGATTCTCGACGTGAGTCAGGCCTACGATCTAGTGGTGATGGGCGCTACAGCCCAACCCATGCAAAGTCATGCCTCGCTGGGGGTGGTGGCTGACCGGATTTTGCAGGACGGGCCGACCGGAGTCATGGTGGTCAAGACGCGCCGCCCGATGAAGAGCGCCGCTCCCGACGAGACCTCGGGGGCCGAAGCGATCTCGATTCTGGTGGATAAATGGTTCGCCGAAAAAACTTTTCACGCCGACGAATTTGCCGACTTGCGGCTGTTGCTCGAACTCAAACAAAAGCAAGGAGTCACCATCAGCCTTGCCCTCCCCGCGCTAAATGAGGCCGAAACCGTGGGCCGGGTTATCCGCACCGTGAAACGCGCTCTCATGGACAAGGTCCCCTTGCTCGATGAAATTGTTTTGATTGACTCGCACTCCACCGACCGGACGCGGGACATTGCCCGGCGGCTCGGCGTGCCCGTGTTTATTCACCAACACCTCCTGCCCGAACTTGGCGCGCGGACCGGCAAAGGCGAGGCCCTGTGGAAAAGCCTGCTGGCGACCAAAGGTGACATTATCGCGTGGATTGACACCGATATCGTCAACATTCATCCGCGGTTTGTTTATGGCGTGCTTGGCCCGCTGTTACTCTCGCCCCATATTCAATTTGTCAAAGGTTTTTATCGGCGGCCCCTCAAGGTCGGCGAAAAAATACAGGCCGGGGGCGGGGGGCGGGTCACTGAGTTGACCGCCCGACCTTTGTTGAACC
Source organism: uncultured Anaerolineales bacterium (assembly GCA_964443795.1). Taxonomy (GTDB): domain Bacteria; phylum Chloroflexota; class Anaerolineae; order Anaerolineales; family UBA6663; genus DATDRS01. The sequence continues at coordinate 3,051 of CAYUFY010000325.1, forward strand.
TGTTCTACCCCGAACTCTCGGGGGTCATTCAGCCCCTCTCGGGCGAATACGCTGGCCGTCGGTCGGCGCTGGAGCAAATGCCGTTCTTCTCGGGCTATGGCGTGGAGACGGGCTTGTTGATTGAGGTGTTTGAGAAATTTGGGCTGGAGGGGCTGGCCCAGGTGGATTTGTTGGAGCGGATCCACCACAACCAACCGTTGGAAGCCTTGAGCAAAATGTCCTTCGCCATCTTGCAAGCGGTGATTCATAAATTGGAACGGCGGCATGAGCGCCCGTTGCTCGACACCGTAAATCAATCCATGAAATTAATTCGCTACGAAGCCGGGAATTATTTTCTGGATGTGGAGGAAATTGCCGAGCGGGAACGCCCGCCCATGCAGACGATCCCGGAATATGCGGCGCGCTTTTTATCAGGAACGGGAAATGAGTAATGCCATGTCACCTTCACTTCAATTTTTGCTCGCCTTGAGCACCCTCATTGCCTGCGCCCGTCTCGGTGGCTTAGTGAGCAAACGCCTCGGCCAGCCCGCCGTGCTGGGCGAACTGTTGGCCGGGGTTCTGCTTGGGCCGTCGGTCTTTAACTACTTCCATGCCGCGTGGTTCACCGACGAGCATCTCGGCGAAAACATCCAGCACCTTGCCGAATTGGGTGTCATTTTTCTCATGTTCCTAGCCGGGTTGGAAATAGACTTGCGCGAAATGGCGAAAACCGGCAGAGCCGCCCTCCTTGCGGGAGGGCTTGGCGTGTTGGCCCCCATTAGCCTCGGTTTCGGCCTCGCGCTCCTCTTCGCCTATCCTCCGCTCGAAAGCCTCTTCATTGGCATTGTCCTCAGCGCCACCTCGGTCAGCATTTCGGCGCAGACGCTCATGGAATTGGGCGTACTCCGCCGCCGCGAAAGCCTCACCCTTCTCGGCGCGGCAGTGATTGACGACGTGCTGGTGATTCTCATTCTCTCGATCTTTCTCGCCCTCGGCGTTGGATCCACTGGTGGCCTTGCGAGTGTACTCCTTGTCTTTGGGCGGATGGGATTGTATTTGGTCGTTGCCGCCGCACTTGGCTTCCTGCTTATTCCGCGTCTTAGTGAATGGGTCGCGCGTCTGCCCATCAGCCACGGCCTCATGTCGTTTGTCATTGCCATGGCCCTGCTCTACGCCTGGGCCGCCGAAATCGTTGGGGGCATCGCGGCCATCACGGGCGCGTTCCTCGTCGGATTGGCGTTTGCGCGCTCGCCCCTGCGGCAGGAAATTGAGCACAATCTCTCGGCGCTCACCTACGGGTTCTTTGTCCCGCTATTCTTCATCAGCATCGGCCTTGAAGCCGACGTTCGCCAGATCAGCGGTTCCCAGTTGATTTTTGGCGCGGCCCTGATTATAGTAGCGGTCGTGAGCAAAATTGTCGGGAGCGGCCTCGGGGCGTGGTGGGGTGGCCTTACGCGCGGCGAGTCGTTCCGCCTCGGCCTCGGCATGGTCTCGCGCGGCGAAGTTGGTCTGATCGTGGCCAGTGTGGGGTTGAAGGGCGGCCTGATTGATGAGACGATCTTTGCTGAAATTGTGCTCGTCGTTCTAGTGACAACCCTCATGACCCCGTTGCTGTTGCGCTGGGCATATACGCGCGAAGACAAAAAGCAGATGGCCGCGGGCTGAAACGCCGGATGGCTGTCTTGGATGAAGGAGAATCATTATGCCTGTATTGTTGATTGCGGTCATTGATGACGCCTCAAAAATTTGGGAAGTATTAGATGCCTGGGGGCGCTTGGGCATCAGTGGCGTCACCATCCACGACTCAACGGGCTTGCATCGCACAACCCAACTGCGCGACGACTTGCCGCTCTTCCCCTCAGTCCGCGAGCTGCTCGAGAAAACTGAGACGAGTCACCGCACCCTGTGGAGTGTCTTGGAAGATAGTGTAGATGTGGAAGCGATCGCGAAGGCCACCGAGGTGATTGTCGGTCCCCTTGACCAACCGCGCACGGGGATTCTGTTTACGGTGCCGGTTTTGAAAGCCTGGGGGTTACGTCGGCCCCGCGCGGGAGAGTGAATGCTCGGGCCAGTGTTATTTCGCCGCCGGATACAAGCGCTTGAGTTCAGCATAGATTCCTGACGTCGGGGCGGCAGTGCAACTGCGACGCAAACAGCCGGAAAGTTATTCTTTTACAAGCCCTGAGCCGATGGCGGAGGTGGTTTCTCCCTGCTAACCTTTAACAAGCACCCATCATGGATTGGCGGCCTGATACAGCGCCTTCAATTCCGCCAGGATGGCTTCCTGGCGTTTGTGAATGTAATGCACCAGCGAGCGCGCCTCGCGGGTTTGCACCAGGGCCACCCCCAACCGGCAAGCACCCGCTTCAAATTTGATGTAATTGATGGTGCCGGACAATTCGATTTCGGGGCCATCGAGTTTGAGCACCAGTTGCGCTACCGCTTTGCGGCGGAGCGGCTCGGCTTTATCGGGGGGCGAGATATATAACCCGAGGCCGCTCATCGAAACATCCGCCACGGTGGCGGTCAAATGCAGGCGGCCGCTATACAACCGCACCGGAATCACATCATGGGGCGCCACCCGCAAAGTCATTCGGTCGCCGACTTTATTGTGCAAGCTATCGAACTGCGTCAGGATGGCCGTTCCGGCCTTCAAATCCACCGCCAGCGCGGTGGCGTTGACCGGCCCGGCCAGCACATCGCTTAACAGCGTGGTTTTGTTTTCCAGCGTCAGACAGACCGCCTCAAACTGTTTTTCAAAGCGCACCACCACCCGGTCGGCGCCGACCTGGGTCAACTTGCCTTTGATGAGGACGGGAATACCTTTATAGGTATTCAACAAATCCACCGGTTCTTCGGTGCGTGCCAGGCGTTTGAGATCGTCCAGAATGGTGTGGTTGGGTTTGGGCATGGGAGACTCTCGCTTTTGATGATTGGATGCCCGCTAAAGGCACGCGGGCAAGACCTGCGTGAAGAGGGCGACCGGTTTGGGTGTGAGGGGCGTACAGTGAGTTACTTAAATTCCCCCAAATGTCGGACGACATTTTTCATGTCAC
>CAYUFY010000326.1:0-4475 GCA_964443795.1 uncultured Anaerolineales bacterium
CGCGCGCAAAGGCGTTGGGCCGATAGCATTCCTCGGCGATGCGCTCGTTCCAGTCATGGTACGGCTCGGCGGTGGGCTCGCGGTCTATCTCGTCGGTCCACGGGTTTTCGCGCGGGGGTTGGTAGAAGTGGCCGTGGAGGGTGAGGGAGGGCATGGGCTTGGTAAATGGTAATTAGTAATTGGAGGTTGGGGATTGGAGTTTAACGATTGGTGGGCGGTTGAAACGGCGCGTTCCAACTCGGTGATTTGTGGACGTGGACGACTTTGTGGCCTTCGGGGAATTTGATGATGACGCGGCTCTCGTTGTAGGAGCGCACGACCACGCCGGTGGGCGAGCTTTGCTGAATGAGCAGAGTGTAACTCACAATGGCGGTGTCGCCATAAATTTGCTCGTGATAGTGGGCGAGGTCGAAGCGGGTGCGCGGTTTTTCGGCGGAGGGGGCGAGGCCTTCACCGGTCATGGCGGTGGCGCCGCCGCGCCCCGATTCAGTCAGCATAAAATCGTGGAAGGGGAGGCCGTCCAGCCGGGCTGGCACGATGTACCATTCATACAAAGTTAATTCTGGGGCCGTGGTGGCGTGGTAAGTTTCTAGATCTGAATCAAAGACGGATTGCAAATGCTGTTCGAGAAAGGCGCGGATTTCAGACATGGCTTCACTCCTTGAATAACTGATAACTGGTCACTGATTACTTTTCACTCCCGGCCTTTCCCGGCCATTCCGGCCCCAGCCACAAAAACCCGCGCCGCAGTAGGGCGGGGCGCTTGTCAACGGCATAGCCATAATGGTCGGCGAGGCGCAGGGCGGCGTGCATAAAAACTTGGCGCGGCTCTTTCACTTGCGCGCGGGCGCGTTGCCAACTGGCGTGCCACGCGGCGAAAAACTGGTCAATGAGGCCGCCGGGTTCGGCATGGTGAATAAAATTTTTGGGCAGGACGGCCTGAAACTGGCGCGGCAGAAAATCGGCGCGGAGGGTAGGGGTAAGGATGAAGCCAAGACAGCGCAAACCGTGGGGCGTGAGGGGTGAAGCGTGAGGCGCGTAGTTTTTTTGATAGAGATTGAACGTGAGCAAACTGCCGGTAGGGTTGCAGGTTCCCTCAATGATGAGACCCTCCGGGGCGAGATGACGGCTCATGGCTGTCAGCGCGTCATCCACTTCGCGCTCGGTGTATTGGCGCAAGACGTTGAAGGCGCGCACCACGCTCGCGGTCTCGTGGGCGCGCAGGGGCAGGTTGAAACCGCCGAGTCGAAACTCCAGCCCGGGTTCAGCAAACGCTTCGGCTTCACGCACCCGCGCGGGGTCAATCTCCACGCCCACCACCCGCAAGGCGGGGTTAAGTTTTCGCAAACGTCGCAGGGTCTCCATCGAAGTCACCGGATACGCGCCATAACCCAAGTCCACATATGCCCCGCGCAAATGCCGCACGAATTCCGCAAACGCCACGCCGAGAAAGGTGTCGGTTTTACGCAAGCGGTTGGGCGCGGTCTTGCCGCGGGTCACCTGACCGTGCAATCGCATGGCTCGTATTATAATCTCGGCACAGGAGAACCGATATGCGACTTATTACTTTTCAATCTGAGACCGGCGGGCAAGTGGGGAAAATTGAGGGCGAGAACGTGATCCCGCTCCCCGACGCGAGTCTGCTCGCGCTCATTGAACGTGGCCCGAGCGGTTGGGACGCGGCCCGCGCGGTCACGGCGGCCCCGCGCCGACTCGCCGATCTAACGTTGCTCGCGCCCATCCCCGCGCCGCGCCGCAACATTTTTTGCATCGGCATGAACTACGCCGCGCACGCCGCCGAGAGTCTCATCGCTAAAGGCCAACCCGTGAAGCTACCAGAAATTCCGGTGTTCTTCACCAAAGCCACCACCACCGTCAACGCGCCCTATGGCGGTATTCCATTCGATGCTTCGGTTTCCGACAAGGTGGATTGGGAAGTGGAACTGGGCGTGGTGATTGGCCAGCCGGGCAAAAACATCAAAGCCGCTAACGCCTTTGATTACGTCTTCGGCTATACCGTACTTAACGATGTTTCGGCGCGCGATTTGCAAAACTCGCACGGCGGGCAATTCTTCAAAGGCAAGAGTCTCGATGGTGCCTGCCCGATGGGACCGTGGATTGTGACGAAAGACGAAGTGCCCAACCCGCACACTTTACGCTTGACCTGCAAAGTGAACGGTGAACTCAAGCAAGACTCGAATACCTCCGACTTCATCTTCAACATCCCCGCTGTAATTGAATGGCTCTCGAAAGGTCTCACCCTCCTCCCCGGCGATGTGATTGCCACCGGCACCCCCAGCGGTGTGGGCTTTGCGCGCACTCCCCCGGAATTTCTGAAACCCGGCGATGTGGTGGAATGCGAGGTGGAAGGGATTGGCACTATTCGGAATCAGGTCATGGCGATATAAAACTTTTTCAGTGGATGAAGCGGATATCCCGGATTTTTCTGTTCCATCGGTTCTATTCGTTGAAGATCTGGAATTGACTCCTCATGCCCTCCTTTGAAATCCATCCCCTCGACCTAAACTTCCTCGGCACGCCCGAGGCCATCGCCGCCTACCTCATCCTCGGCCCCGGCGGCCCGGTGCTGGTGGAATGCGGCCCCGGCTCCACTCTGGCGACCTTGCAGGCTGGCCTTCAGCGGTTTAATCTCACTCCGGCTGACATTCGCGATCTGTTGGTGACGCATATCCACCTCGACCACGCGGGCGCGGCGGGTTGGTTGGCGCGGCAGGGCGCGCGGGTTCACGTTCACCACATTGGCGCGCCGCATTTGCTCGATCCCTCCAAACTCCTCGCCAGTGCCCAACGCATTTATGGCGAGATGATGGATACCTTGTGGGGTGAGTTCCTGTCTGTGCCTGCCGAACAACTGCGCGTGCACCACGACAATGACGTGATTGAAGCAGGGGGACTGCAATTCATCGCGCATGACACCCCCGGTCACGCCACCCACCACTTTGTGTATCAACTGGAAGATGTGGCGTTCACTGGCGACCTCGCGGGGATTCGGCTTTCGGGGCGGCCCTACTTGCGGATGCCCACCCCGCCGCCGGAGTTTGATTTAGCGGCGTGGCAATCCAGTCTGCGACGCATCCGCGCCCTCCCGCTGACCCGCCTCTACCTCACGCACTTCGGTGCGGTGGATAATATTGACCACCATTGGGCCAACGTGGCGCTTTTGCTGAAATCCCTGACCGCGGAAGTCGGCCAGCGATTGGCCGAGGGCGCTGACCGTGAGGCCCTCATCGCCTACATGACCGCCCTCGAAAACTCGCGCCAACTCACCGCCGAGTTGGATGCTGAAGCCCGCCAGCGTTATGCCAATATTGGCCCGGTGGGCATGTCGGTGGATGGGATTATTCGCTACTGGAAGAAGCAAGCCAGGAATTAAAACACATCGGCCACTCGTAAGAGTGGCCGATGGTTGTTGGTCGGGGCGGTGCGATTTGAACGCACGACCTCTTGCACCCCATGCAAGCGCGCTAGCCGAGCTACGCTACGCCCCGGTGACTAAGCACGATTATAACAGTCCCTCACGCATTTATCAACCGCAATAATTTTTCGGGGCGGCGCTGAAATTCCGCTTGGTTCAAGCGTCCACTGCTCAGCCCTTCCAACGTCTCGGTCAAAACCTGATTGACGGGCGCACTCACCCCGGCCCCCGCGCCATGCTTGACCACCGCGCCATTCAGCCAGCGCACCTCGGTCATGCCGCGCCCACTGTGCAAATCAATATGAAACGAAGGCATCTTGCCGCCGCGCCCGCCGCCCACGCCCCGTTTCAATAACGGCTGTCCCAGCGGGCCGGGCAACCCTACGCCGAGCGCCAGCGCCCGCACCGGCGTCCCGGGCAAATCCACGACTTGATGCTTGAGCGCGCGCATCACCGCCAAACATTCCCGCAATACGGCCATCTCCACTGCGAACAACTGCTTATCGGTGAACAACTCCGTCACGCTCAGATCCAGTATCGCCGAAGTCGCGTTCCCGACGAGATTGGTGAGCAACTTCGACCACTTCATGGCCCCGGCGGATGCGTAGGCCCGCGCGTTCAACCCCGCGCCCGTCAGGGCTTCGGCCACCCGCGCGCTCAGCGGGTGCCCCAGCGCCACCCCCATCCCGCGCTTGCGTTCGACCACCACCTCGCCTACCCCCGGCTTGCCGATGGCCGTGGTCAGGGTTCCGGCAATCACCCCCGCCGGGCCAAAGGCCTGGGCGATCTCCGTTTCGTTATCCACGCCATTTTGGAAACACACAATCGGCGGCGGGGTCAGGCCGGTGGCTTTTAGCTCGGCAATGGCTGTGGCCGTGTCAAACGACTTGAGCGCGAAGCACGCAAAATCATAGTGCTCCCCGGCCAGCGCTTCGGCGGGGGTCGTCACCATGCGGATATCGCGGACAACCTGCTCGCCGGTTTCCAGCTTCAGGCGCAGACCCTTGGCGCGGATCACCTCCACCCCGGCGGGCCGCTC
>CAYUFY010000326.1:4575-6066 GCA_964443795.1 uncultured Anaerolineales bacterium
CCGCGCGCCGCCTCAAACTCGCCATTCGATTGCATGGGCAAGCCACAGCAATTTTGTTCGGCTAGCGTCACCTCACAGCCATTGTGTCGCAACACTGCCACCGCCGCCTGACCCACGTGCGGCTCATAATAGTTGGTGCTACAACCGTGGAAATACACAACCTTGTGGGCCTCACCCCTCGGCCCCCTCTCCTGAGCCAAAGGCTCAGGAGAGGGGGAGACAGGGAGTGTGGCCCTAAAACTCCTCCGCGTAAACTTGGGAAAAGCCGCCTGGCGGCTCACGCCCAGCATTTTCTCGCCGACCCAGCGCAAGAATTTATTTTGAATCGGAAAATTGGAAAGCGGCGCAAAGAGCGTCCCCAACTGACCCAGCAACTCACTGCGCCCCAAAATCCGATTGCGCAATGGAATGCCATCGCGCTTCGCCATGGCCGCCTTGGCGATGATGTTCATCTCAGCAATCTGCACCCCATGCGGGCAGGCCAGCGAACACGCGCCACACCCCGAACAATACTCCACCGCTTTATCCACCGACTCAGCCTCCAGGGCGCGAAACCGTTGCGCCTGCGGCCCCACCACCTTCGGCCCCGGAAACAAATCTGTCACCGCCGCCACCGGGCAGACCGAAGTGCAGATATTGCACTTAATACACCCATCGGCTGAAATCAGCGTATCGGTCACCTGGGTTGTGTCAGTTGGCATTGAGCACCGTTTCAACCGCTTTCCACGCGGTCGCCACATCAATCCCTTCCCGCGACCCTTCACCATTCCGATCCGCGCCCGCCAACAACCCGCCAATCGCCAACACATTGTCAAAGGTCACTTCCTCGCCCCGCACCACTTGCATGTGTTCATTCACCCGCACGCCAAACCGCGCATACGGATGCGCCCCCCAATACAACGGCGCAAACCATTGTTCGGCTGTCGCTACTGGCAAATCAAAAACCGATTCGCGCGCCGCGCCTGGTCTCGGTGCTTCCAACCCGCCATGCCTGAACCCGCCGGTGGCGAGGATGATGTCGCGCCCGGCGTAATGCCGCGCCCCGCCAGCTGTCTCCGCGACCACGCCCAATGCCCCGCCCGCCGGGTCAGCCGCGACCCAGCCCGTGATGCCCGGCCCAATGGTCACTCTCCCCCCGTGCGCCTCCACCGTCTGCTTCAGCACGTTGAACAACCGCATCCCCGGCACCGACGGCGGCAAAATGGGAATTTCAAACAGCATCATGTCTAATTTTTCCTGCAAATCCAGCCAGGCCGCATGGGCGTGGCGCAAACCCAGCACCGCCGGCAAACCCAACCGCTCCACGCCTTTCAACGCGGGTCGCCATTCGCGCGCCAACCGCTCTCGATACTCAGCCTTGTCAAATAACCGGGCCAAGTCCGTCGCAAACGCATCGCGCTGGGTTGGTGCCTCCGGCAGGGTCAGCGATACCGCGCGGGCCGCATAGCCCGCCGCATTTAAGTTCGCCACCGCCAGGTCCGCAAAAAAATC
>CAYUFY010000327.1:0-6051 GCA_964443795.1 uncultured Anaerolineales bacterium
GGTCCGGGGGGGGGGAGGGGAGGGCGTGGGGGGGGGGATTGGGGTGGGCGTGAGCGTGGGGGTCGGGAGGTTGACCTTAACCTGCACGGTTTGGCTGGTATTGAGATCCGCCCCATTGAAGGCGGTCAGAATAAAGAGGGTGGATTTGAGGGCCGCAAAGGTAATACTGCCTTTGCGGTCGAGGTTGGAGACCTTGCCAAAGTCGGGGCCACTGATTTCAACATTGGTCACATCCCCCGTGACCGACCAGGCCAGCGCAACACTATTCGCCTCCAAACTACCGAGGACAACTTCAACGGGCGTGATGGTAAAGAACTCAATCCGCGGAGCCTCCGGCGGGGGAGCCGGGGTGGGGGCAGGATTAACAATGACCTGGCGGGAAAGCTGGACTGAGTCTTTGCCATTTGTGGCAATCAAGAGATAGGTGGTGGTTTCTTTGGGTGAAACTTCAATACTGCCATTGGGGGCAAAATCCGTGCCCAATGGAGTAATGGAAACCTGGTCCACTCCCAAAACGGCCCATTGGAGCTGGATGGATTGCCCTTCGGTAATCACCAACGGTTGAACATCGAAACGCTGAATGACGGGCAGTGGCAACGGGGTGGCGGTCGGCTCCAGGACTTTGACCACCACTTGGGCAATCACCCCATCCTGGCCGGTATAGCGATTGCGGGCGATGAGGATGTAAGTCGTCTCGCTATCTGGCGTGACCGCCCGGCTACCGACATGCAAGTTGGGCGGAATGGTTTCGGGTGCGCCATTGGCGCTGAGGATCAAATCATCCGCGAAATCCACAATCCACGACAGCGTGACCGACTGGCCCTTAACCACTTCGATGGTGTTGGTCGCCGCATCGGTGGAACCTTCGGAGGTAAGCGCCGTAAATTTAATCCGGGGGAGGACGGGGTCAACAAAGATTTGAACTTCAGCTGAAGCGCCGAACCAGCGTGAATTAATGCGGGTGAGAAAATTTTCAGCGACCAGTTTATAGGTGGTATTCTCGGTGGGCGAAACCACCACTTTGCCCGGCACGCGCTGAACCACACCTATATCCGGGTCAATGCGCAAGTTGACAAATTGCGAGGTGGTCCAAAAGAGCGCCACCGACTCACCCGCCTTAATCAGAACCGGGTCGCGTTTTACGAAATCGGGGTCAGCGCCAAAGTAGCTGATGCTCGGGCGGAAAATAAGAACGATTAGGGCGAGGACCAACAGGACGAGCAGCACAATGGGAATCGGACCAACCAGCGGCGAACTGTACGCCTGCCCCACGACCGCGCGCGGAGTCTGATGCCCTTCCAGCGGGGAGGTGGTGATGGTGAAGGGGTAGTTATGCCGCCGCAAACCAATAAACCGTCGCGCAAGCGGGGTAATACTGACCGGAATAGTTAATGCGGAGTTCGGGGCGATCCGGAATTCGGATTGACGGGCAAGGTGGGCCTGCTCGCCGGGGTTTTCGAATTCAAAGCGGCAGCCCCGTTCATCATCTTCGGCTTCGATGCGAAAGAGCGCCTCGCTATTGCCCCGGTTGATGACCGGCAGGGTGATTTGCCCGGTGCGTTTGCTGTAGCTAATGGTCTGCTGTTTGGGTGAAATATCGCCAATCGCAAAGTCGTAGAAGGGTTTGATGAGCAACATGCCCGTGGCGCTGGACATGCGCCCGGGATAGTTGGGAGAGGTGACGGTGATGGCAAATTGGTGCGCACCAGCCAGACTATCCGGGGAACGGGGCGTTGTCACTTTGATATTGACGGTGGCGCGTTCCCCTTCGAAAAGATTAACTTGGGAAGGTGTGACCTTAACCCAACTCGGATCGAGGCCTTCGGCCTTGATTTCAAAAGTAGCGACGATGTCACCCCCATTAATGACCGTGACTTGCATGGTCGCCGTTTGCTCAACTTCCACGCCGAAGTCGAGCGTGGCGGGATGGTCGGGGTCAAGCGCAAATTCCTGGGCTTGGAATTCAGCAACAATCAGGTTATCAGCCTGATCACCGGGCAGTTCGGCGAGTTTATCGAGGCGCTCCAGCGCGGCGTCAATGCGCGCCATTTCGTCGTCGTCCCCTAACGCGCTGTCGAGGGTTTGACTCGCCGGGGCTGGCACCGCCACTGGGGAAGCTATCCCCCCGGCGGGCATGAATGGTGTTGCGGAGCGACTCCCGGAGGAGAAGCTGGCGGCGGATGGTGGGGCATAAGTCGCCGGGCGGGTTTCATAGCGACTCGCAGGCGCGCCGCCGTATTGGGTTACGCCCGTTTCGGTCGCTCCATAACCACTGTAAGTATAGCCACTCGACTCACCCGCATCACCCCGCCCGCCCCCGCCCGTTTCTAAAACGATGAGCGAGTGTCCATCCAATTCGATGGTCTCCCAACCGTGTACTTCGCGCGCCACATTCGGCGCGAGCGGTTGCCCGGCAATGCGGGTATTGGTTTCATTGGAGAGCAGGACAAAGTGAAAGGGTTTTTGCCGATGGTCGAGAACCGCGTGGAACAGCGCCACGCTGGGGCTGTCAATGACCACATCGTTGTCGGGGTGGCGACCAATGTTGGTAATGCCAGTGGCCGGGTCAAGGTCGTGGAATTTAACCGCGCCACTGGGGTCAATGATTTCTAACTGGTCGCTCGCCATACTATTTCAACCTTACAACCAACCCATCAGGCGTAATCCAAATTGGCCAATCCAAATGACCACCAGCGTCAAGGGGATAAATGCCAACCACGGCAGGAGACGGATATACAGCGGGCGGCGCGCAATTTTGATGGTGCCCTGTTCAATCATATCGGTGGCCCCGGTCATATCCAGGGCTTTGGTAATGACGCGGAAAATATATTCTTTGGTTTTAGGAATGCCTACCGGATTCACAATCAGTTGCAGGGTGATGGTTTCGCCCGGGGCGACGGCGGGGGTCACGGGGGTGATGGGACCAACGGAAACCGACGAGGTTTCGCGCCCACGCGGAGCGGCAACCGAGGGGGGTGCGGCTTCCGGCCCACTGGCGCCAGAGCTCGGCGTGGGGTAGGTGGCATAGGGGCTTTGGCCCGAGGCGGTTGCTTTAAGTTGATTCGCCGAGCGGCCCACATCCCGCACCCGGTCACTGGCCGTCTGGGCCTGACGCATGCTCATGCCCACGCTCACCAGACGACTGCCCAAAGCGGCGGGCAGGAGATAGCCAATGGTAGTGAGCATATCCGCCAAAATGGAGCCGGAGGCATAAGCGCGATTGCCAGCGTCTTTGAGGCCAGACTTGGCCCCGGCCCCGCCAGCCGGTTGAGCGCCAGAAGCGGGTGCGCCTTTGCGGGGAGCCGGGGTCGGCTCGGCGGCGGGCGGAGGCTCGGGCGGTTTCGCCAGGTTAACGCCGTTCAGCCAAAATTGAAAGGTCAAAGCGCCAATCGGGTCATCGGCTTTGAGTTCGTAACGGCTTCGGGCATTGCCCTGGTTGTTGATTTCCACCTGGCAGGTTTTCTGAAAACCACTGGCTTGGGCGCGCACGATATTGCGCATAAGCCCCCAGGCATATACCACCAGCACAATCATGACAATCAGCGAAATGGCAAAGAGCAAATAAGACAGCCAATTCCGCCCGGGCACGGTGGCCAACGTCAACGACAAAGTAGCCTCAGCCACGCCTTTCAAATCATCTTCAGCCCGAATGGTAATGGTATGCGACCCGGTTTTATACGCCCCCGTATTAAGGATAAAGCTATAGGGCGCTGTCCCATCACTCCCGAGCAATTCATCATCGAGCCAAAAATCCACCCGCAAGACTTGCCCCACGGTAACCGGATAGGCTTCCACCGTCACCAGTTGCCCCACGCGGGCTTCGGCCAGCGAAATGGTCGCCGTCATTGAAAGGGGGTCCGGCAGGGCCACCACAAAATCAATTTCGGTTTCCCCCTCATTCCCAGCCGCATCCACCGCTTTAATGATCAGTGAGTGCGGGCCGGGCGCGACCGTCGTGGTGTCCCATTCAAAAGCGAAGTCGGGGGCCGTAAAAGAGGCGAGGAGCGGCTGACCATCGAGCCAATAGACCACCGAGGCGACCGCCGCCGGGGCCTCGACTTGGGCCGTGAGGCGCACCTGGCCCGTGAGCGATTGCCCGCCCGCCAGGCTGGAGGTGGTCACCGTGACGGGACTGGGCGTAGCGACAAACGCGCTTTCTACTTCGCTCTTTTGGTCCAAATAAGTCACAGCCAAAGTCAGGGTGTGCTCGGCATTATCGGGTTTCAACGTCGAACGATAGGTAAGCGTATACCCCTGACGCAAAACCACGCTGAGGGTTTGCAAACTGTCGCGCACCTCACCCGGGCCAAACACCGTGAAGGGTTGACCACCCGTTTGCAGAGCCATCGTGCGCAAGTCAGCGGCCTTGAGTTTAAGCCCAAACCCCACCGTATAAATCGGCACTTTGGCTTGGCGCGCCTGACTAATGGACTCGCTCGCCGCCACCTTGCCAAAATTATCCCCGCTGTCGGTGAGCATGACCACCGCCTTACGCCCGGTGGTCAGCGTGGCCGCGAGATTGACCGCCTGCAACGCGCCAGCATTGAACGATGTGGAATTGCGCCGGATGGCCAAACTATCCACGCCCGCTTTAAGGAGCGTTTTGTCGCCCGTAAAATCCTGAACCGTAATGGCCTCGTTGTAATACGCCACCAAGGCGGCCCGGTCTTGCTGGCCCAACGTATCAATAAACGCTTTGGTGGCCGCCTGTAACTTGGCAAACGAGTCAGCATCCATGCTGAGATCAAGCGCCAGGACTAAGTTGAGGCCCTGCCCGGTATCACTGGAGACGCGCACCGCCTCGCCGGGGACCGGAACACCATCTTCTTGCACCCCAAAGTCGTGTTGGGTCAGGCCCACCACCGGGAGTCCGGTAGCATCCGACACATTGAAATAGGCGGTGACCGTTGGAAAAGCCTGGCTATCTACCCAGGCGAGGGTCAGCGTGGGCGCGCTGACTTGGGCGCGCGCCGCCGGGAGATTATTGCTCCCCAGCATGATCACAAGCGCCAGGACAAACCACCGCCGGAAGAAATGAGTCGTCATTCGGCCTCTAAACCTTGCTACCCGCATTATTCAGGAATAACCAGCCGCGTCTTGTAAGTATAAAACGGCAGGAGCCGGATCACCTGATTGACCGAGGCGCTGTCACCGGGATACGCCGCGGGCGCCGTCGCCCGCAGACTAAACCGGAGATCGCCCGCCGGAGGCTTGGCCCGCCGGGGATGCTGAATCCGCAGGGCCACCTCCCGCTCGGCATTCGGGAACAAAATCGGGCCGGGGCCAAGTTCATACATATCCGGCTCCAGCCCGGTCACTTCCAATTTAATTTGTACCCCGGTTTTATCACCCAGGTTGTGCACGACAATGGAGCCATCAATGGGTTGATCTGGATTCAGTTCGGTTTCGGGGAGGATCAGATTCAGGCCGATGGACCCGGTGGCCCCCAAGAGGGCCGGCCGGCCAAAAGCGCCCCCTGCCCCGCCCACCCCTTGAAAGACAAGGACAAAATCCCCCAAGCGCACGCGCTCGCCGGGGCCAATATCCGTGAAAGACCGCGGGATGAGATTCTTTTCGCCGTTCTCACCGACCCACAAGTCGGTGTTGCCCACATTGATGAGGCGATAACCCGAGGCATCGGGGGCCGAGATCAATTGGATGTGACGCGGGGACACCCCCGCGCCATGCGCGCCCTCCAAAACGATGTCGTTGCGGGGGTCACTCCCAATATGAAGAATGCTTTTGGAGAGTGAGTATTCTTTACGCCAGCCGTCTTTGTCAGTTATTTCGACCTTGCTCTCGCTCATTGGCTGTGCAACTCCATCGGATTGTAATTTTAGACCAGCGGATATCTGCCAATCTACAAAAGATTAGCGTGGGGGATCAGTTGATTGGGCTGACCAGATAACAGCAACTAATTATAGCCTGTCCAGATAATTACTCCAAATTTAACCAGTAATTCTAGGGCTGAGAAGATTCGGTCATTCTGCTGGCGGTTACTCATGGTTCGCTCATTTGGGGAGCGGGAAAACTAGATTCGCGCCAAACCAC
>CAYUFY010000328.1:0-6019 GCA_964443795.1 uncultured Anaerolineales bacterium
ATGCGCCCGAGGGCCTCCTCGGTCATGCCGATGCCGGTGTCGGTGACGGAGATGACAAGGTGACTGGGTGACTGGGGGACAAGGTGACTGGGTGACTGGGGGACAAGGTGACTCGGTGCTTCCTTGTCCCCTTGTCCCCGTGTCACCTTGTCATTTGAAGTAATGTGCGCCGCCACCGTAATCGCCCCCGCATGCGTAAACTTCGCCGCGTTGCTCAACAAGTTCAACACAATCTGCTTAATCTTGTCCTGGTCGGAGAACGCGGGCGGCAAGTCGGGCTGGAAGTCGCGGACGAGCGTCACGCCGGGGCGGAGCAACGGGGTGGCGGTGGTGGCGCAGATTTCGATGAGTTGCGCCGGGTTGAAGTTGGCAGGCACCACATCCACGCGCCCGGCTTCGATCTTGGCAATGTCGAGCACGGTGTTAATGAGGCCCAACAAATGCTCGGCGCTGAGGACGACCTTATCGAGATTTTCGGCTTGCTTGGCGGGGAGCACGCCCTCGGCTTTGCGCCGGACGATGCGGGTGAAGCCGAGGATGGCGTTGAGCGGGGTGCGCAGTTCGTGGCTCATGTTAGCCAGGAAGGTGCTCTTGGCTTTGTTGGCCATTTCGGCCCCGGCGCGGGCCTCCTGCGCTTCTTTGAACAGGCGCGCGTTGTGCAAAGCGCTCCCCACGTTGGCGGCAATGGTGCTGAGCAGGCGCTCATCTTTGGCGGTGAACGCCCCCTCTTGCGAAGTGCTTTGCACGCTAATCACCCCCACCGCGCGCCCGCCCATAAAGATGGGCACCCCCAGATACGAAAGCGAATCAACGCCAACACTGGTCGCGCCAATGGCCGTGATGCGTTCACTCACGTCCTGGTTAATTAACAGAGACTGACTGGTCTGAATGACTTTACTGGTCAGGCCTTCGCCGTAACGCAAAGGCGGCATGTCTTCGCCATAGGTATAGGGAAAGTTAATCGTGTAGCCGGTTTCATCCAGCAACGCCACATAGGCAATATCCGCGCGGAAGGTGACGCGGATTTGCTCGCCGACTAATTGAATGAGCGCCGCCACCTCCAACTCGCTGGCCAGGGCCGCGCTGACGGTGTTGACCGTGGCCAGTTCGGCGGCGTTTTGCTTGGTCTCTTCGAATAGCCGGGCATTCTCGAGCGCCACGCTCAGGCTACTGGCCAGGGTGGTGAGCAAACGCACATCCGACGCGCTAAAGGCGTTTTCGCGTTCGAAATTGCTTAAACCGATAATGCCGCGCACCTGGCCGCCGATAAAGATGGGGACGCGCAGGAAGGCTTTCACCGGCTCGGTGCCGGGCACGGTTTGGCTCACCAGCCCAAGGGCGGCCAGACTCTCGTCAAGACGCTCGTTAACTAACAACGACTGGCGCGTGCGGATGATGTAGTGCAACGAAGCTGAAATGGGCGCATCCGGCACCGCCACCCGCTGGCCTTTTTCGAGCAGATAGTGATAGTGGCGGATATTCTTCTCCAAATCAAACCCCATGAGGCTGATGCCTTGCCGCTCGAACAGTTCGCGCAATTTCTCACCCACCAAATCATAGCTGGCCTGCGTTTCCAGTTTGGAAGCCAGCCCGTCTTGCACGCTGTTGATAATGGACAGTTCGGCGTTACGCTCTTCGGTGATCTTGAGCAGACGTTGAGTCTCGTCGAAATTCAGCGCACTCTGTAGCGCCACGCCCAAACTGGAGGCGATGGTTTGGAGCAAGCGCACTTCCGATTCGCCAAAGGCGTTCTCGCGCTCATGGTTCTCGACCAGGATGGTGCCCACCCGGCGGTCGTTGGCAATCATAGGGATTGTCACAAAACTCCGCGCTTGGTCGGTGCCAGCGATGATGGTGATATTCGCCGCTTTTTGTTGCTCAAGGGAATTGAACACTTGGGGTTCGCGCCGCGTGATGAAACGTTGCCAGCGTTCATCAGCCGCGATGACTTCCGGGGGTAGGTTTAACCTTATCCCGTGCTCGGTTTCGTAGACGTGGCGGATGGTGCGGGTGTGGTGCTCCACCCAAGTGATGCCAATATCGCCGCTCTGTAGTACCTCGCCTAGTTTATTGCCGACCAGTTCAACAATGCCTTGAAAGTCCAGCGAGCCGGCAATGCCCTGTTGAATGCTGTTGATAACGGCCAGTTCGGCGTTACGCTCTTCGGTAATTTTGAGCAGGCGTTGAGTTTCATCGAAGAGCCGCGCATTCTCGAGCGCCGTCCCCAGCGATGCGGCGATGGTGGTCAGCAGGCGCAGTTCGGATTCGCCAAACGCATTCTCGCGCTCGTAGTTTTCCATGCTGATACCGCCAAGTACGCGGTCGCTGCTGATGATGGGGACAGTGATAAGTGATCGACTCTGGTCAGTGCCAGGAATTGTCTCTCGATTGCCAAAATCCGCCGCAGTATTGAACACAATGGGTTTGCGGGTCTTGACCATCTTCTCAAACATCCCGCTTGGTCTTGGCGGTAGCGGTGAGATGGCGATACGCTTCCCGTGCTCGTATGTGTAAAGGTAATGAATCAAATTGGATTTTTCATCATACCAATTAATAGCAAGATCAGGCGTGTTAAAAACTTCTCGCAACTTATCACCGACCAAATCCACAATGGCTTGGAAGTCCAATTCGGCGGCGAGGCCTTGCTGGATGGAGTTGATAATTTGCAGTTCGGAGATATGTTCTTGGAGTTGCGCGGTGCGTTCTTCTACTTTTCGTTCCAGCCCTTGGAGCAGACCGGCATTGTCCAACGCCACCGCGGCTTGATTCGCCAACATGCCCATCATGTCGCGGTCGGTGTCGCTGAAAATGCCGTAGAGCGTGTCCATGTCCACATAGAGGTAGCCGAGGACGCGGTTTTGGGCGATGAGGGGGGCGACGATGCAGGAAACCCCTCCCCTACCCCCTCCCCCTTCGGGGGAGGGGGATTTGCTCCCTTCCCCCTTCGGGGGAAGGGCCGGGGATGGGGTCTGTAGTTGCACCACCCGCGTGCGCCGCGCTTGGTCAAGGAGCGGTTCAATGCCACGCAAAACTTTTTGTGGGTCTTCCGCTTTTTCGTAACCCTTGCCCGATTGATAGGATGGCAAGGGCAGAATGGATTCCACAACCACGCGCGAGGAGACCTCCGAGTTCTTTGAGAACTCGGAGGTCTGAGTCTCCAATATCAACATCACGCGCTCGCCGCCGCTCAGTTCGGTGGCTTCTTCGACGAGGAAGGTTTGGATTTCAGCGAGGGTATGTAGCGCGTTCAGGCGCAGGCCCGTATCCGCGAGGCGTTTGAACGGCTCGCGCAGGTTGGACTCGATGGCGAGATGCGCAAACAGTCTCTCTTTAGGCAACTTACGCTTCGCCCCATCCTTGACCCAGAATTGCAGGAGCTTCCGGTTATCTTCCACTTTGTTGAGGAAGTTGCGGCGCAAACCTTCATCGCGCAGACTGGCAATGCGCTCGAGCATCAAGTCATAAGCCTTGTCCACAGCTTGGCGCGCTTCAGCGGTCTGCTGGTTGGCCATGAGCGCCTGCGCATGCCGCCACCAAATCACCTGCCCCTGACTTGTGTAGGTCTTGGCGCTGTGCAGTTTGGTGGCGCGGGTGGTGGCTTTAAGCGCGCCGGTAAAGTCTCCGTGCGCCAGTTGCATCAGCGCCAGTTGGGCCAAGTTATCCTGCTCGGTTCCCGAGCCGATTTCGCGCTCAAGCTTGACCACCTTTTTATAATGGCGCGCCGCCGCCTGAGGGTTGCCATCTGCGAGCGCTATGTCGCCCAGCCGCGCCGCGAGCGAGGCTTGACTCCTCGGTTCGCCCAGCGCGTGAATGATTTTAGTAAATTCTGGCAGGCGCGCGCGGGCCGTTTCGAGCTGGCCCAGAATGATTTCCGTATTGATCGTATTGCCCAGCGACACCGACATGGACTGTTTGGCACCGCGCGCGCGGGTGAGTTCCACGACTTCGGTATACAACCGCAAGGCGTGCTGGTTCAGCCCCAGTTCGGCATAAGGATTCGCCATATTCCCCAAAACGGCTCCCTGCCGTTCCACATACCCGGCGGTTTCAAAGGCGGTCAACGCCGGTTGTAGGAGTTGAAACGCCTCCACGATGTCCCCCGAAACCAGATACAGCGCGTTCAACGCGTTGCCGATGCCATACTGGTCGCCCGCTTGGCGGCACAAATCCAGCGCCCGGCGCGCGGCCTGACGAGCCTCCTCGGTTTTCCCTTGGTTGCCGTAGCCCAACGAGAGCGCCCAATACGCACGCCCCATACCGGAGGGGTCATCGCCGAGGTCTGCGTATAAAGCGGTGGCTTGGTGACCCGCCGCAATCGCCTCATCCGTGTGCCCGGCGCGCATACAGGTTTCGCTGAGGCGGAATAAACTTTCGGCGCGCAGGCGCGGGGCGTGATGCTTTAACCTCACCGCCGCCTTCGCCGATTTGACCGCGCCTTTCAAGTCGCCTGACCGCATTTGGACGAGGGCGAGGCGGTTTAACGCTTGCCCGTGTAGGGGCGACGCATGCGTCGCCCCTACCGATTTCGCCAATTTCATCATCGCTTTGGCATCTTGCAGGGCGAGGTCGAGTTGGCCAATGGCAATGTAAGACTCGGTGCGGAGGTCGAGCAAATCCATGTGGGTCGGGGCGTTCCCGGTGGAGGCGTTCCCGGTAGGGGCGTTCAATGGAACGCCCCTACCGGGCGCGGCTAAGGCTTGCGTCGCCAACTCAATCGCTTGGGCGTGCTGGCCAGTCCAGGCCAGTTCGCGCACGCGGTCAACCGTGATTTTCAATTCGGCAAGCGGGGGAGATTTTTTCATAGGAAGTTTAGTGTGCAAACCTGACAGGTGCGGGCATTGCGGGCGTTGATTTACCCGCCGGGTTAGCGCCCGCACCTGTCAGGTTTTAGCTCGGCTTCTGATACTTATTCAACGCCAATTGTAATTCATGCAACAACGTCTCACCCGCCAAACCTTGTTTTTGGATGACGTGCGAGACATTTTGTTGCAATAGCGCGGTTTCCTCCACCGTCAGCGTCTTGGCCGTGATGACCACGATGGGGATGTGTCCATACTCCGGGTTGCGTTGCAGGCGTTCAATCACGCCGAACCCATCCAGGCGCGGCATCATCAAATCCAATAAAATCGCGTCCGGGCGCTGGGTCTGCACCGCTTCGAGCGCGGCCACCCCATCAGGCGCATGGTCAAGGTGATAATGCTCGCCCAACACCTGCCGCGCCAAATCGTGCACATTGGCGTCGTCATCCACCACCAGCACGCGCTTAATCACCGCGCCGCTGAGGTGCGCCAGTCGTTGGAGCGCCGCCAGCACCACCTCGGCATCCAGCGGCTTGAGCAAATAATCGGCCGCACCCAAGCGGTAGCCCAGCGCCTTCTTGTCCACAATCGAGAGCATGATCACCGGAATGTCGCGGGTGGCCGGGTCGCTCTTCAAATCGTGCAACACTTCCCAGCCATCCTTCAGCGGCATCATAATGTCGAGCGTGATGGCATACGGCTGTAACTCGCGCGCCTTCGCCACGCCTTCGTCGCCGCTATACGCGCCGATGACTTGATACCCCGCCTCGCTCAGATTTTCCTGCAGGAGATACACTACGTCCGGGTCATCATCAATGGACAAGACGACGGGTTTGCCCGCCCCCGCTGGAGCGGCTTCCCGCGTGGGGTGCGCGGTCCCGCTGGGCGCGGGCTTTTCGCCGTGCCGCAAGGGCACCGTTAACGTGAACGTGGAACCCGTCCCCACGACGCTGGTCACCACAATATCCCCGCCCAACAACCGCGCCAGACTGCGACTGATGGACAGGCCCAACCCCGTGCCGCCATATTGCCGGGTGGTGCTGGAATCGGCCTGCTGAAATTCTTCGAAGATGCGCCCGAGGGCTTCCTCGGTCATGCCAATGCCGGTGTCGGTGACAGCAATCGTGAGCAGGGGCGCGCTCCCCTGCCCCCCCGCCCCCCTGCCCCCCCCCCCTTTGACTGCACTACCCCCGTTGTGCGTAAACTTCGCCGCGTTGCTC
>CAYUFY010000329.1:0-6015 GCA_964443795.1 uncultured Anaerolineales bacterium
CCTCCAAATACCGCTCCCGATTCGCCTCCTGCAATCCCCGCACCAACCTCTCCCCCCCGCGCCGCGCCTGCTCGAAAAACGCCGCTTCCCTTAACTCCCCCTCTCCTGTCGCATCTTTTGGCGACGGGAGACGGGGCCGGGGGGTGAGGGCTGTGAGTTCCAACAAGCTCCCCTCCGGCGCTTCCTCCCTCCCCACCCGCAACACTTCATCCAAAATTTCCTCGCTCAAAACCCCGCGCACCTTTTCCCACTCCGGCCTCGGATTCCACACCTCCGCCCCACCCCATTCAATCCCCAATTCTCCAATTTCCAATCTCTCTTTTCTTTTCAACAATTCCCAATCAATCCCCTCCACCACCGCCGCAAACGGATTCAACATCTGCGCGTGCGTCGCCAACGCCAAAATCTCCCCCTCCGCATTCACCAAATTACACGCCCGCTCAAACACACTCAACACCCGCGCCGAAGTCGTCCCCTCCAACCACCGCCGCGCCGCTGGCGTCAACACTGTCGCAACCATCAACCGCCCCCTCCCCCAGCAGGGAAGGGCTGGGGTGAGGGCGAGCTCCTATCCCACCTCACCCGCCTCGCCCACGCCTCCACCCCCTTCGGCTTCCTCCCCAACAACCACCGCAACACCTGCGGGTTTCCAATCAACCCAAACCGCTCGTAATACTGAAACATCTTAATCAGCGTCGCGCGCTCATATTCTCCCATGCCCCCGGCCCGCGCATTGGATTCCCAGTCGGCAATCGTCTGCGCCTCAGCGCGGATAGCGCGCCCTAGCGCTTGACTCAGCCCGGCGGCCACTTCTATTTGTGATAGGGGGGGCGTCCCAACCAGCTCATACGTCGCCCCCGCGTGGCCGGTCTCCGTCAAAACCTGCGCGGCCACCTCGGCCACTTCATCCAAATCCACCAAACTAATGCGCGTCTCAACCGGATAGGGGCTAAGCAATCTACCCGTCTCCAGCATTCGCCCCCAACCGCCCAATAAATTTTGCAGGTACGCCGTGGGTTGCAAAATCGTGAACGTCAGTCCGGACTCGAATAATTTTTCTTCGACCCGCAATTTACTCCAATGATGCGGCATGGCCTCCGCCTGCGGGTGCAACACCGAGTGAAATACAAAGCGCGCCACGCCCACCTCCCGCGCCGCGCTAATTACCCAATGACCAATTACTGCTTCCTCAGAATTTACATTGGGGCAAATGTGATAAACGGCGGCCACCCCCTGCAGGGCCTGCCGCAACGCCAGTTCATCGCGCATATCCCCCACCACAATCTCCGCCGCCCCGATTGGCCCCGCCCGCCGCACAAACGCGCGGACCGCCTGACCTTTGGCCAATAACGCCTGAATGACCGCTTTGCCGGTTTTGCCGCCTGCACCAGTGACTAAAATCATGCTATCAGGCTTCCGCTCAAAGCGCCCATTAGGGCGGCGTGGGCGAAGGAGTTTGGGTGGGGAACCATGAAGGCGTCGGCCAGCCGGGCGGCCAATTAGTCGGGTCAATCGTTGGGATAGCCGTTAATAACCCCGGCAACCAAAGGGGAGTTGGAACACCTGTCGGCCACCAAGAAGGAACGTTTGAGGTGCTGGTCGCAGAGGCCGGTGCGGGCGGGGTCGGGGTACCCGGCGGCATTAGGGTATTCGTCGCGGACGGCGTGGGGGTCGGGGTTTCCGTCGGCCCTGGGGTATTCGTCACCGAAGCCGTGGGGGTCGGGGTCCCCGTCGGCGCCGGGGTGTTCGTCGCCGACGGCGTGGGGGTTGGGGTTCCCGTCGGCAGGGGCGTGTTCGTCGCCGACGGCGTGGGGGGCAAGGTATTTGTCGGAATAGCAGTATCGGTTGCCGGAGGAGGCGGAATGGGGGTATCTGATGGAGTTAATGTGGGAGCAGGCGGCACACTGGTTGGCGTTGATTCAGGCGGCGCAGAAGTGACGGTGGGTACCGGGCGCGGTGTGGCAGTAGCGGGTGCCAGCGTGGGGGTCGGCGTGGCCTGACTCGGGCTGACACTTGATCTAGGCGTGGGTGAGTTGAGCGACGGTTGGGGCGAAGGCGTGACGCTGGGGGCGGGGGAAGCCGCCGTCGGGGTGAGGGCTAAATCCGGGGTTGAGGTATCCGCCGGAGGCCGGGTCATGGTTGGTGAAGGTTGTGGCGTTGAAACCGAGGTCGGCCAAAAAGCGCCCGCCACTTGGGTGACGGCTTCAAAGGTTTCAAACGTGTCGGGGTAGTTACGTTGATCGCGCTGAATTTCATCCAAAATGCTGAGGCTGACGGGCGCGAAGGAGGTCGGAAGCCAGGGCTTATAATCGGCCTGTAGCGCCGATCGCACGCTAAATTTCCATTCCCCAGTTGGCGTCCGCATGGCAATCTGGCCGCTGATAAAGATGATGGTCATAATGGGCACCAGCCAAATCAACCACAAGGCCAACTCCCGAAAAGGGAAGTCACTATCCCGCAAGCGATGCCAAATCTTGGTTAGTGCCAGCATGGTTAGTCGGCTTCGGGTAAGGGGCCCGCCCGCCCCGAATCTGGGGCGGGCATGTCCAACATTTCGGGAGCGGTGGTGGGCAGGGAAATAATAAATGTCGTCCCCTGCCCGATGGTGCTCTCGACATCAATGCGCCCGCCATGACTGGCAATGATGCCGTATCCCACCGACAACCCCAAGCCGGTGCCTTCCCCTTCGGGTTTGGTGGTGAAAAACGGGTCAAAGATGCGGCTGAGGTTTTCGGGGGCGATGCCCGAGCCGGTATCCTGAATAGCCAGGGCCACTGCCTCTTTGGCCTGGCTCAGGTTGACCCGCAAAGCCCCGCCATTCGGCATGGCTTGGATGGCATTGTGGATCAGATTAATGAGCACTTGCTCGATCTGTTGGGCGTCATAGGCCACCAACACCGACTGTTTGGGCAAATCGCTGGTGACCTTCACCCGCGCGCGGCGCGCCAAATATTCGGTGAGCCGCAGTGAAGCTTCCACCGTTTCCCGCAAATCCCGTTGGGTGCGTTCCAATTTGGATTGGCGCGCAAATTTCAACAAATCCGAAACGATCTGGCTGGCTTTGGTGGCGCTATCGCTGATGGTGACCAGTGATAAGCGGGCCTCTTCGTCATGCTGTGTGTCCTCCAACATGATGTCGGCCAACCCTTTGATGACCGCCAGGGGGTTTTTCACGTCATGCACAATCCCGGCGGTCAACTGGCCGATGGCGGCCAGTTTCTCAGATTGAATCAATTGTTGTTTGGCATCATGCAAGCGCTGGTTGGTTTCGGCCAGTTCTTTGTTGCGTTGCACCATTTCAGCGTATAAGCGCGCGGCTTCGGCGGTGCGCTCGCGCAAACGCACGGTCATCACGTCAAAGGTTGACGCTAAATCCCCGATCTCGTCGGCGCGCCGCAGACCCAACTGTTGGTTCAAATCCCCCGCCGCCACCGCCTGCGACATGGTCCGCAAGCGCAAGATGGGGCGGGTAATGCTCCGCGACAAAAAATAGCCCATCACGATGACCCCACCGGTTCCCAACGCAAAAACAATGCTGATTTGATCGCGATTGGAGGCCGCGGTCACATAAATATAGTTGCTGGGCAAAATCACGCCCAAGATCCCTAAGGGTTGGCGGCGCACCATCAGCGGCGCGTATAGGATTTGAAACTCGCGCTCGAATAACAGCGCCTCACGCACCAGCGGCGACTGGAGATCGGGCCCGGTTGGCGAGGTGAGTTCGATCTGGGCAAAGCCCTCATCGGGCGTGGCCAACGTGGTGGTCAACAACTGACCGGCATTATCCAGCACCACAATATCCGCCAACGCTTCTGATTTCAACCGGATCAACAAATGATCCAGCCGGGTCCCCATCAACAGCACCCCCACCACGGTCGTCTGGTCCCGGACCGGAGCGCTGGTCATCAGGTAATCCGTGTTATCGGCCGTTTTGAGCACCCCCACAAATTTATCCCCCAGATCATCCTGACGTCCCTGCAAAATATCGGCCACCAGTGGATATTGGGAAAAATCCTGCGGCTGGGTTTCGGTCTGGTAACTGCCATCCGCCCGGCGCCATAATGTAAAAATCATCTGTCCGTCCCGATCCAGTGCGACCAGGATTTCAGCCTGCTTGTTGTAGGCCAGGGGCGAGAGCAAGTTCAATAACAGCGCGTCGTCCCGCTGGGCCACCGCCGCAGGCACGCCGACCGTGTTGGCCATCACCCGCAAATGCTCCAGATGATCCCGCTCGGTTCTCACCACGCCATCGGCGGCCACGCGCGCCGCCTCATTAAGTTGATTGGCGAAACGCTCACTGAAAGATTCCACAACCAATTGCGTCACCACAAAGGCCCCCACCGCCGCCGTCAGCACCGTTAGAATCACATATGGAACAATCAGTTTGGACTGCAAGTTAAGCGGTGGTATAAACCAGAATGGGTTCCTGCCACTCGGGCGCGAGGGAGGTAGACCTGGTTCGTGGGAATCATTGTCGCCAAAAGTTGTCATTGTAATAATTCTAGTCGAACACTTAAATTGTGTGAATAAGTTTTATATTCTGCCCTCATTTGAAGGCCATCCGCAAGCATAAGTATAAGCCATTGAAACAACCCTGCAAGTGTCTTTAGTCCCATCTCTGACCTTGGGTAAACCCGCCGGACAGCCAGTACAGCCAAGCGCTTGACGCGGTTTCCTTCCCTCGACTAAAATGCACGGCGACGGTTTGTCATGTTCCATTTGCAATTACCACCCCCAACCAACTTACTCACCCCTTTTCCCCACCCCACCTGGGGAGGCATGTTTCCCAATGGCGGAGTGTCGCAATTTCACGAATGCTAAGAGAGCCGAATCCAATCGGCTCTTTTTTTATCTACTTCCATGACCACCTTACGCCTACCTGGCCTCATTGACCCACATGTGCACGTGCGCGATCTGCGCCAAAGCCATAAAGAAGATTGGGCCTCCTGCACGGCGGCGGCCCTAGCGGGCGGCATCACAACGATTCTCGCCATGCCCAATACCCAGCCGCCCATCACGGATGAGGCTACCCTGACGGATTACGACCAAGCGGCAGTGGCCCGCGCCCGGTGCGATTACGGTATTAACTTCGGGGCCAGCGAGACCAATGCGCCCCTCGCGGCCACGCTGGCCCCGCGCTGTTCGGCCCTCAAGCTTTATCTCGATGCCACCTTCGGCCCCCTGCTTCTCGACGGCCTCGCCCCCCTCACCGCCCACTTCACCACGTGGCCGCGCCCCAAACCCATCCTCGCCCACGCCGAAGAGCGCACCCTCGCCGCCCTGCTCTTCTTCGCGGAACTCTATGACCGCCCGGTTCACATCTGCCACGTCAGTCGCCGCGCCGAAATCGAACTCATCGCCCAAGCCAAAGCGCGCGGCATCCAAGTCACCTGCGAAGTCTGCCCGCATCATCTCTTCCTCACCGAGGCAGGTTTGCCAACCAACTTTCTCCAGTCTCCAATCACCCGTCACTCGCCCCTCCTCGGCGGCTACCGCGAAGTTCGCCCCCGGCTTGCCACCCAAACCGACGTAGACGCCCTCTGGGCGCACCTCGACATCATTGATTGCTTCGCCACCGACCATGCCCCGCACACCCCCAGCGAGAAAGAAACCACCCAGCCCCCGCCCGGTTTTCCCGCCCTCGAGGTTGCGCTGGCCCTGTGGCTTACCGCCGCCCACGCCGGTCGCCTCACCCTCGACGATATTGTCGCCCGCATGGCCACCAACCCCCGGCGCATTTTCAACCTCCCCTCCCAACCCGCAACCTGGATCGAAGTAGACCCGGATCTCCCCTGGACGGTCCATGCTGACCAACTATTTTCCCACGCCGGCTGGAGCCCTTACGACAACTGGCCCCTCATCGGCAAAGTCACCGCCGTATATTTGCGGGGCCAACTTGCTTACGACGGCGAACAAGTTTTAGCCCGCCCCGGCTTTGGCCAGAATGTCAATGGTCAATGGTAACTCGATAGTTGTATTTTGGCGTTTTCAGTCAAAACCGGATACCCTTGCATT
>CAYUFY010000330.1:0-5991 GCA_964443795.1 uncultured Anaerolineales bacterium
GGCACGCCGCGCTCCAGTGACGGGGCGCTGATGTTCCTGCAACACATGATTTCCAAGATGGAAGCGGGCGGCAGCCGCATTGCGATTATCTTCAACGGCTCGCCGCTCTTCACCGGCGACGCGGGTTCGGGCGAGAGTGATATTCGCAAATGGATTATCGAGAACGATTGGCTCGAAGCCGTGATTGCCATGCCAACCGAGATGTTCTATAACACCGGCATTGCCACTTACATTTAGATGGTGACCCATCGCAAGCCAAAACAGCGCAAAGGCAAAGTGCAACTCATCAACGCCGTGGACTTTGCCGCACCCATGCGCAAGAGTTTGGGCAGTAAGCGCCAATATTTCACCGATGACCACATTAAAGACATTACCAAGATTTACGCGGACTTTGCCGAGAGCAAAGTGAGCAAAGTTTTCGACAATGAAGATTTCGGGTATACCAAAGTGACGATTGAGCGACCAGACCTGTCAGGTCTTAATAAGACGACTTCGAAAGGCAAGGGTTCTGGTAAAGACCTGACAGGTCTCCCTAAACCCGATTCTTCTTTGCGTGATTACGAAAAAATACCCTTGAAAGCTGACGTTGACGCGTACTTCGAGCGTGAAGTGAAGCCGCACGTGCCCGACGCATGGGTGGACAGAAGCAAAGACAAAGTAGGTTGTCAACGACCACCCGCTAGAAGCGGGTGGCTTGTAGCAATACAAGCCGGAGTTGACCCGCCTCAGCCACCCTATGCTTGCGAGCATGGGACGGGGCTACGTTTACAGGAGAGTTAAAGAACGCACTTCGGGATGCGCGCGCCAGTCCCGAACTCTGCAACCGGAGCATTAAACAGGTCTGACGGTCTAAACCAGTGTGCTTCGGATGGGCTGACTGTAAACATTGGCAAGGCGCACTTCACCGATCCGCCCTGAGGCGGGTCGAGTAACGCCGTAAGGCGAAAGGAGCAAGTTCTGTGCAACAAGTTTTCGTTTTGAGTTCGGATAGACAACCGCTTGACCCGTGCCCTCCGGCGCGAGCGCGGAAACTCTTGCGCGCCGGACGCGCGGCCATCTATCGCCGCTTCCCGTTCACCATCGTCTTGAAAGACCGACTCGCAGAAGAGTGTGTCGTCCATCCGCACGCTGTCAAAGTTGACCCCGGCGCGCAAACGACGGGCCTGGCCGTTGTGAACGAGGTGGGGCGGGTGGTGTGGGCGGGCGAGCTGGAGCATCGCGGCTTTGCCATTCGTGACCGGTTGTTAGCCCGCCGTGGGCTTCGGCGTTCCCGTCGCCAGCGCACCACCCGCTACCGCCCGGCGCGGTTCAACAATCGGCGGCGCAAGGCCGGGTGGTTGCCGCCGAGCCTGATGAGTCGGGTAGCGAATGTAACGACCTGGGTGAGCCGCTTGCAGAGAGTCGCGCCCATCACCTCGCTGGCGCTGGAGTTGGTCAAGTTTGATACGCAAGCTATGGCGCAACCGGAAATCTCCGGTGTGGCTTATCAGCAAGGCACGCTGTACGGGTACGAAGTGCGCGAGTATTTGTTAGAGAAGTGGGGCCGCCAGTGCGCTTACTGCGGGGCGAAGAACGTGCCACTTCAAATCGAGCATCTCACGCCGAAGTCACGCGGCGGGAGCGACCGCGTGAGCAATCTCACGCTGGCCTGTGCGCCTTGCAATCAGCGCAAAGGCAATCAGACCGCCGCTGAGTTTGGTTATCCCCACCTGCACGCCCAAGCCCGTCAACCGTTGCGAGATGCCGCCGCTGTGAACACGACTCGCTGGGCGCTCTATGACTCCCTGCAAGCGTTGGGCTGGCCCGTTGAAGTTGGCACGGGCGGGCGCACGAAGTTCAATCGTGTCTCACTCGGCTTGCCGAAAGCGCATTGGATAGATGCGGCCTGTGTCGGTGAGTCAGGCGCAAGGGTGCAAGTGGCTGTGACCCTTGTGCCACTTGTCATTCGCGCCACCGGTCATGGCTCCCGCCAGATGTGCCGCATGGACAAATTCGGCTTCCCGCGCACCGGGCCGAAACAGGCCCGCCGCGTTCATGGTTTCCGCACCGGCGACATGGTGCGCGCCGTTGTGCCCAGCGGCAAGAAGGCTGGCACGCATACTGGCCGCGTCGCCATTCGCGCGTCTGGCAGTTTCAATATCACTTCTCCACGCGGCACAGTGCAGGGTATCGGCTGGCAACATTGCCGACTTATCCAAGCCGCTGATGGGTACGCTTACTCGCTTCACGCAACCAGCGATGACGCTCGCGCCACGGCGGTCGCCTAAACGCGATAGCGACCTCAACCCCGACCAGCCCGTTGGTTTTCTTCAATGTAGCGTTTGATAGTTTCGGCACTCACATGACCCGCCGTTCCCACATAGTAGCCCTCCGCCCACAGCGTCGCGTTTTCGCCCCAATACTGCCTACGCAAAGACACGAACTCCTGCTTGAGTCGGCGCGACGTGATGCCTTTGAAGTAACGCACAATTTCGGCGGGAGAGAACTTAGGTGGCGCAGAGACAAACAGGTGAACGTGGTCAGGCATGACTTCAACGGCCAAGATTTCAAAGCCATATTGTTGAGCAATTTCAGCCAGCAGGTTTTTCAGCCGCGTTTCAATTGGCCCGACCAAGACTTTCTTTCGGTAGCGAGGTATCCAAACGAGATGGTAGTTGATGACATAGACGCAGTGGGAGCGATGGCGAATTATTTTTTCCATGCGCTCATTTTAATCCGATGTGGTTCGCCTGTCGGCGGCGGCGTTTCCTCCCGCCGCTCGAAGCGGCGGGTTTCCACGCCGCAAAATCTATGAAATCAGTTTCACCAAATACTTCTACGAGTACCAGCCTTTGCGCTCATTGGCTGAAATCAAAGCCGACATTTTGAAACTGCAAGCCGAGACCGAAGGCTTGCTTGGGGAGATTCTTGAGTAATGAAGGCGTATCCAGTTTATAAAGATAGTGAATACGATTGGATAGGCAATATTCCAGACCATTGGAAAATGGTTCAATTGAAATTTGTTGCGCCGAGAAAGACAGAACAAACCGAAGATGTAAAAGAGTTTGGCTTTCAATTAGCATTGGAGAACATCGAAAGCAACACAGGCAGAATAATTGGCAACGGGACTTTTGAAGGTCTTGGAAACATATTTCGCAAAGACGATGTTCTATTCAATAAATTGCGCCCCTATCTTTGTAAAGTCGTGATTGCCCCCAATGATGGCGTGGCGGTCAGCGAATTACTTGTTCTTCGACCTAGAGAAGATGTAGATGAAGGGTTCGGGCGTGGAGTGGTTGGGAGAGATTCCGGGGCATTGGGAAGTACATTCGCTAAAGCGTTTGGCTGAGTTGAAAAGTGGAGACGGTATAACCTCAGAAGAAATACACGAGACGGGAGATTATGCCGTTTATGGTGGCAACGGTCTAAGAGGATATTGTTCCAAATACACACATGAAGGCGAGTTTGTGTTGATTGGTCGTCAAGGTGCGCTTTGCGGAAATATCAATTACGCCAAAGGAAAGTTTTGGGCTTCTGAACATGCCGTTGTAGCAACTCCCCAAAAGACCTATAAAACTATTTGGTTTGGTGAGTTACTTCGAGCCATGAATTTGAATCAATATTCAATGGCTGCCGCTCAGCCTGGTTTATCGGTAGAGCGTATTAGCAATATTCAAATACCAGTACCACCATTAGATGAACAGAAAGAAATAGAGAACTTCTTTGTAGAAAAATTCAAGAAGATTGACGAGTTG
The DNA here is from genome assembly GCA_964443795.1 of uncultured Anaerolineales bacterium. Lineage (GTDB taxonomy): Bacteria > Chloroflexota > Anaerolineae > Anaerolineales > UBA6663 > DATDRS01. The sequence goes on from CAYUFY010000330.1 coordinate 3,735, forward strand.
ATTCGCATATTAAACAATCAGGTAGAACTTAACAAAGAATATCGAACGGCGCTCATTTCCGAAGCCGTGACAGGCAAGATTGATGTGAGAACCGTCCACGAATTTTTCACGAATTCACGAATAGGCGACTCCCATTCGTGAATTCGTGGTTTCATTCGTGGATGGTACTTTTCGCGGATAATTCTTTTCGTGGATGGTTCTTGAGGAGACACTATGCCCCTGGTGGTTGACTCAACTGGAAACGACCTGACCTATAAACTCATCGGCTTGGCCATGGAAGTCCATAACGCGGTGGGCTATGGCTTCAAAGAGGAAGTGTACGAGAAAGCGCTGGAAGTAAAATTTCAGCAGGCCGGGATTGAGCCCGGCCGCCAATTTGCGGTCTTTGTGGAATTCGAAGGCGAACAAGTTGCCACATTCTATTTGGATTTATTTCCAAACCAGCAAGTGGTGGTCGAAGTTAAGGCATTGAGTCACCAACTCACCAATGACGAGCTGGCGCAGGTCATCAACTATTTGAAAGCCACCGGCGCGCCAGTGGCGCTGTTATTCAACTTTGGGCGCAGACGATTGGAATATCGGCGCGTCTTCCCGGGCAAGGCGATGAAGCCTATTCAGCGGCTGGGAAGAGATAACGCGATAAAGAAATAAGAACCGGGCAAAGACCGTCCATGAATGAAACCACGAATGCACGAATTGTAGACTCGCATTCGTTTATTCGTGAAAAATTCGTGGGTGGTTTTCTGGAGTAATGAATGGCGCTCAACTACAAAGAGATGAACTTCGAAGAACACATCGAAGCGCACCTGTTGAACTCTGGCTATCGCAAGCGCGCGCCCGCAGAGTACAACCAGGCGCTAGGCTCCCCACCCGCGTCCTCGCGGGCGGCCGCGTTCGCGCCCGCGCAGTTCTGGGGGCATATCGCGAGGCCGCGGTTTGTGAGCGCCTAACTCCAATGACAACCTTTGCGCACCCACGGTTTAAGCCTGTAGGAAGTTGGGTGCGAAACGCGCGCGTATAATCAACCCTGGAGGCAGAAATGACCCTAGTACAAGTATCCATAGAACTACCGCGCGAGATCTTCTCCGCCCTGCGCACCGACCCCGAAGGCTTCGTGCGCGAAATGCGCGTGGCGGCGGCGGTCAAATGGTACGAGACGGGCGTAGTCTCGCAAAGCAAAGGCGCCGAAATTGCGGGGCTTTCCCGCGCCGAATTCATCAACGCGCTCAACCATTTCAAAGTCACCCCCTTCCAATACACCGCCGATGAAATCATCGCCGAAATTACCCATCGCTGAACAATGGGTTGTTAACGCTTCGCCCCTTATCGCATTGGGGCGCGTGGGTCAAGTGGAACTGCTGGCGCGCCTGCCGCAGCGGGTCATCGTGCCACAAGCGGTCAAAGAGGAAATCCTTGCCGCGCCAGAAGGCGACCCGGCCCGCGCGGCGGTCGAAAACGGGTTATTTGAAATCGTCCCCGCGCCGCCGACGCCGCCGCCCGAAATTGCCGCCTGGGACTTGGGCAACGGCGAAACCGCCGTCCTGTCCTATGCCTTATCCGCGCCCGATTGGGTTGCCATTCTGGATGATAGCGCGGCTCGTCGCTGCGCGCGCAGTTTCTCCGTCAAAGTGACCGGCACGCTGGCGGTGGTCATCCTCGCCAAAGAACGCGGTTTAATCGAACCCGCCGCGCAAGTATTACGCGCCCTGCAAAATAATGGCTTCCGCCTCGATGATGAAATCATCCGCGCCGCGCTTGCCAAAACTGTCGGGGAAACATGGTAAGCCAATGACTGCCAATTACCGCGAAATGGATTTTGAAGAACACATCGAAGCGCATCTGCTGAACGCTGGCTATCGCAAACGCGCTCCCGAAGAGTACGACCAGGCGCTGTGTTTGCTTCCCGCTGAAGTCATTCAATTCATCCAAGCCACCCAGCCCCAAGAATTTGAAAAACTCGAAAAGCAATACGGAGCCGACACCTCTCCGAAACTGCTCGACCGCATTGCGCGTGAGGTCGGCAAGTACGGCGTGTTGTATGTCCTGCGCAAAGGTGTGACCGATCGGGGCGCAAAATTCAAACTGGCCTACTTCAAGCCCGCCAGCGGCATGAACCCCGAACATCAAACGCTCTATCAGGGCAATCGGTTCAGCGTCGTGCGCCAACTCAAATACAGCCAGAAGAACGAAAACGAAATTGATGTAGTTTGACAATGTCAGATTAACCGGAACCGCCATGATTCTGTGCTTCCAGCCG
>CAYUFY010000331.1:0-5990 GCA_964443795.1 uncultured Anaerolineales bacterium
TGCGCTTAAAAAGCGTTAGAACAAGTTTTTACCTCTGCGGGTTTGGGAACTCCCATTGCACGTAACGTCTCTACGCAATCTCTAATTTCCAATTCCCCGATTCGCCATTACTATTGACGCAAATGTCCGATGAATTGATTGATTGGACTCTCGCGGAAGCCCCGGGGGCAGACGAATCGCCCCCGGCAACAGCGTCGGCCCGGCGGGTGGGTGCGCCGCCGCGCGCGGTGGCCATCCCGCGCCTCACCTGGCTCATCCTCGGCGGGCTATTGAGCTTCACCCTGCTTGGCTTGGGCGGGTATGTGTTCTGGAACAACGCCCGCCTGCAACGCGAAGTGCGCGCAGTGATTGCCGCCGAAGAATTGGCGGGCGGGCGCGGCGCAACGCGCGAGATTGGCGCTTATATTGACCCCACCGACCCGGTCTGGGCCGCCATGCAAACGCGCTGGGTGGAGCATCGCCAATCGGCCCCGCTCCCGGCGGGCGGGTTGCAGTTCGTTGGTCAAGCGGGCGGAGTTCACAGTGTCACCGCCTTTACCGCCGACACCGCGCGGGCCGAGGTCAATCACCAATTCCGCACCCCCGCCGGGGATACGCTCACCTTCACCCTCCCGCAGTTCTATCATTACAACGCCAACGGCTGGAAGCGCCGCCCGCCGCCCGCGACCTATTGGGGCGAAGCGAAACACCTCGGCTTGCGTTACGGTGAGCTTAATTATTTTTCCATTGATGCGGCCTTTATCGAAAAAAAACTCGCGCCTTATCTCGACAACCTGCTCACCCAAGCCTGCCGCGAGTGGCAGTGTCGCTCGGATTTTCGCATCTCAATTTATTTCACCGCCGATTGGCCGCTGACAACCCACAGCGATGTAACCACCGCGCTCCCGGCCAACACGCCCTTGCTCCTTGAGTTGTTGGTGTCAACTCCCACCCAATGGGTCAGCAACTCATCCCTCATCCTCCCGCTCCCACACCTTACTGGCTATCCCGCCGATGACGCCAGCGCGGCGTGGCTCAAACGTCACATCGCCTTGCAAGTTCTGGCGCACGCCTCGGTGCGGCTGGCGGGTAGCACGCGCGCCGCCAACGCCTTTCTCTACGCCCTCACCCTCCGCACCCTCGCCCGCCTCGGGTTGGAAGCGCCCGCCGTACTGGAATTTCAATCCGAACCGCGCTACACCGCCGATGCCCTGTGGAATGGCGACGGTCCCGACAACCCCGCCGAACAGGTCACTTTCGTGACCAGCGCGCTCTCCATCGTCAATGCCCTCCTCACCCCGGCGGCTCAACCCGATTTGGAAAGCCGCCTGTGGGAAAGCCTCGGCAACCACACCGAAGTCACTGCTTGGCTGGCCAGCGCCCAACGCAGTTCCCCCAATGATGCCCAAGCGCAACTTTTTACCCTCAGCACCGCCCTCAACCCCGACCTCCTCAACCCCGCCGATTTTGAATTCGCGCTTTCGTGTCAAACCGGCCCCGCCCTGCTCTCGCTTCAACTCACCGCCACCGTCCCCCTCCTCGCCGGGGCCGCGCCAGGCCTCTTCATTAATTCATGGTCCCCTGACGGGGAAAATCTCACGCTGAGTCTCAACACCGCCACCGCCGTCCTCCAATTCGGCGCGCGACGCGTCATGGTGGTACCCGGAATGGCAACGGGTTATTACCCAGTGGGGGGTTACGGCGCTAATTCGTGGGCCTCGGATTCGGTTCTGGCCTACCTCACCCGCCCCGGCTTCGAGTCCTCCATCTACGACCCGACCCAATTTCATTTGCGTTTTCTGGATACCACCGCCCCGGCCCGCCAACTGCCCGCCTTCGATTTTATCGGCGACTATGTGCCCTCCCCCGATAAGCGCTGGGCGGCGGTTATGAAATTGGACGCAGACCCCGGCCCTGCCGGAGCGCGCCTGGCGCTGATGCCCGCCTCGGGCGGCGACCTGACCCCGCTCGATTCTGGCTGGGGGCCTGTCTGGTCACCGGATTCCCGCGCGTTCACCTACATCCGCACGGAGCCTGACTCCAACACCAACAACCCGGAGACCGCCCTGGGCCTCGCCGAACTCGCTGGCCCGGCGCAATATACCGTCGTCGCCGGCGATACAGTGTTAGGCATTGCCGCTCGGTTCAACCGGCCCCTCGCCGACCTGCTCGCCGCCAATCAATTGCCCAACGCCGATGCGATTCAGGTCGGACAAAAATTAACCGTCTCCCTCCCCAGCGACCCCGTCCGGGTCATCACGCGCACCCTCGCGGTCAGCCACACCCTGCCCGGCTACAAGTATTTCGTCGGCTCGGCCTGGTCACCCGATGGCCAGACCATCGCCCTCCTCGCCCTCGACAAAAACAATGGGGCGCAAAAAGCCGCGCTGGCGCTCATCCCGCTCACCGGCGAAACCCGCATTTTGCTGACCGATTTGGACGCTTATTGGGCCGCCGCGCCCCAATTTTCTCCCGACGGTCAGTATGTGGGGTTCAATCTGTACAGCAACCAAAACTCGGCGATGGCGCTCTATAATCTCCGCACTGGTTACTCCACCATCCGCCCCAACACGTTCAGTTTCGCCTGGGTGCCGCACGGGCACAATCTCGTCGCCGTTAGCGACCGGGGCGTTTACTTTGTTCAGCCCAACGCCTTCGCCCAACTCAGCGAGAAAAAACTTGTCTCGGACTCGTGCTATAACATTTTGTGGAATCCAAGTCGGTAGCCCAAATTCCATTTACCCCCCTCAATGCCCCCCGACCTCGACTGGACTCTCGCCGATGCGCCCGATGCCGATGAAACCGCGCATCCGAGTGAAAAACGCTCCGCCACCTCCCCCGCCTCGCGCGCCATCATCGGCATCATCGGCGCGGTGGTTGTGGCGGCCTTGCTGGGCCTGGGCTACTACTGGCGCTCCGGCGAGGCGCGCACCCACCGCGCTATCGAGGCGCTCATCGCACTCGAAGAGCAAGCCGCCCACGACCGGGATATGCGCGCCGCCCGCGCACTGGTGGCGGATGAGGCCGAGGAATGGGCTGAGGTCAATATCATCCGGTGGGTAAGCCACGACCTCGCGGCCCCACTCCCCTCCGCTTTTCTCCGGCCACTGACCGACACCGCGCGCCTGACGAACCTCACCACCCTCGCCCCCGACATCATCCGCGCCGAGGTCGCCCGCGCCTACCTGACCCAGCGCGATGAGACCGTCACCTTCCATCTGGCGCAGTTCTATCGCTACGCCAACGGCGATTGGGGACGCATCGCCCCGCCGGACGCGCAACCGGGCGAACTGCAGTTTTACTTTAGCCCCCGCCTCGAAATGCGTTACTACGCGGTGGACGCCGCCCGCGCGCGCGCCCTCGCCCCGCTTATCGAAACGACTCTGGCCCAAGCCTGTGCCGTGTGGACTTGCCCACTGGATTATCGCTTCAGCCTCTACTTCACCGACCCCGTCCCCTCGCCCGCCGACTATGCCCCCGCCCCAATCCCAAGTGGCCAAGCCGATGAGCCGGTACTCTTCGACTGGATCAGCCAGAATGCGCGCAATCAATCGTGGAGCACGCAACTTTATCTGCCCGCCTCCACCAGCATCGGCTACCCCGCCGACGAATTTAGCATTGACTATTACAGCCGATTTATCGCCCGCCAAGTGTTGCTCCAAACCGCCGGGCATCTCAGCCTGGCGCGCGGTGACCGGCTCGATGGCTCGCAACTCCGTCGCAATGCTTACTTCTACGCGCTCGTCGCGCGGGTCGCCGCCTACAGCGGCCTCGAAGCCCCGGCGACGCTTACCCTGAACACTTCGCCCGTAGCGCTCCCCCTCACCCTGCTTTGGGATTGGGAGGCGCGTTTTGACGAGCCTCAGCCTTTGCGCCCGCTTCTCCGCTCGGGCCTCGCCGTAGTCAATCGGTTGGTGGCCGAGACGAGTCAACCTATCACGCTCACCGAGCGGGTTTTGTTTCACAATCTCTCCCTCTCTACCAATTCATCGGCTTGGCTCGTCGCCGCGCTCAATGCCTCAGACGAAGCCGCGTACAGTCGCCTGATAAATCTTATTATCGAGTCATTCCAAGTCAATATGTTGACCACCAACCGACCTGATCTCTTGCTCGGTTGCACTGGTAAAGTGCTGGCCTATACCCAAGCGTCATCAAGCCTGACACCGCTCATCCCCGGAAGTTTTTACAATTCAGCGGTCAGTCAATGGTCACCAGATGGTCAACGCTATTTGATGTATCTTTATGACCAACCCGTCATCATAGATTTCGTGTCCGGCAAAACACAAATCCTGCCTATCACCAACACCACGACTTGGGATAAAGCGCAGTGGGCCTCCAATTCTGTCATCGCCTATGGCGCTTGGACAACTGATAGTGACTACTTTCTGAAATTCTACGACCTCGCTAATTCGACCCTCGTGTTCCAGGCCCTCAGTGGGTTGCTTAACTACACGCTCACGCCCAATGGCCTCGCCGCCGCTGTCATTCATTTCAACCCGGCGGGTAACGGCGCACCCCTCATCGGCCTCGAAATCATGCCCGCGCTCGGCGGTGAGCCACAAGCCATTGACGACCAACTGGCCATTGCCCCGCGCTACAATGGCACGCTGGCTTGGTCGCCCAATAGCCAATTCATTGCGTACACGCGCCTCAGCACCGAAAAGGCGGCTTCAATTCGTCTCGCCAACATTGCCACCGGCGAAATCCAAACTCTCGCGCGCGGCTATGACCTCGACCCACAACACCCACCCACCGCCGCCGCCCTCGCGTGGTCGCCGGATGGCGCGCGGCTGGCTTTCGCCGCCATGCAACCCGACCGCCAAACCAGTTGGATTGGCGTGGTCAATGCCAATGGTACCGGGTTGCGCGTGTTGTCGGAACAAGCGGGCCTCTTCTTCCAAATCAACTTCTCCGCCGATGGCCGCTACCTCGCCGCCGCATATTACGACTTCACCGAGACTGACAAACTGGCCCTGTTCGATATGACCACCGGTGAGCGCATTCAGCTCCTGCGCGATGTGCAAACCTACGCCTGGTCGCCCACCGGCCATACGCTGGCCCTCGCCACCCGGCGCGATTTTCAACTCCGCCCCGAGCCTGCCTCCGACGAGGCTACCATCTTCGCCGAGCAATGCAACAGCCTGGCGTGGAGGCCCATCCCTTAAATTAAAACCCTCCCGCAGGTTATGAACCTGCGGGAGGGTTCGGATTCCTTTTGAATATGCCCAAAGACTCCGACCTCATAGATTGGACGCTCGCCGATGCCCCGGACGACGACCCCCCACCGGGACCCGCACCCGCGCGGGGGTCCGCGCCTCGCGGTGGCCCCCGGCCCGCGCGCTCCCGCGTCGTGTGGGTCACCGGGCTGGTTCTGCTCATCGCGCTCCTCCTTGCGGGCCTGCCCCTCGCCTGGGAAAATTATCAGCGGCAGAGCGCCATCGCCCGCGTGGTCGCTCTCGAAAAAGAAGCCGCCCTCGCGCGCAATCCCGCCCAACTGGAGCCATACCTCGACCCCAGCCAGACCGGTTGGTTCAGTTCGCAAACCCGCCTCGCCGTGAGTGGCCTCGCCGCGCCGCGCCCGCTCAGTTTTCTGCGCCCGCTCACCGCCACCGCCGACACGATGGTCGTGGAGGCGCTCTCGCCCAACACCGTCCGTGCTGAAGTCACACGGCAATACCTCGCCCCCGATGGCGCGCGCTACGCCTTCACGCTCCCCCAGTTCTATCGCTTCGACAACCAGGGCTGGCAACACACCCCGCCACCGGATACTTATTGGGGCGATAGCCTGGTGTTCACGGGCGATTATCTCGAATTGCGCTATCTCAAAGTGGATACGGCTTTCGCGCGCGACCTGGCCCCCGCGCTGGATGCCGCCCTCGCGCAAATCTGCGCCCAATGGGTTTGCGCGCCCGACTACCGCTTCACCCTCTACCTCAACAACACCATCCCCCCCCCCCCCCCCCCCCCCCCCCTGCTCCCCCCCCCCCCCCTCCCCCCACCCCCCCCCACCC
>CAYUFY010000332.1:0-5926 GCA_964443795.1 uncultured Anaerolineales bacterium
GGTGTTGGCCGCAACGTGGTGGGCAATCAGCGCGCGCCCAGCGGCGGCCAGCGCGTAGCCCAGACCCAGATTGACCAACTGCGCCAAGTCGGACACGCTACCGTGAACTGCCTTTCCGCCCACGCTTGGCGGGTGGGGCGGGTGGGCGCGCGGTCTTCACGGCGCGCGCGAAATCGGCGGCGGTGGCCTCGCCTACGGCAATGCCTTGGGCCTTCAGCGCGCGGGCAATGCGCTTCTGCATGGCATCGTCGGTGAGGTACCGCCGCAGGGGGCGAATGACCGACGGGGCGCTGGGGCGCGCGCCGAATAGCCGCTCGAAGGCGGTGACCGCGGCGTAGGTGTCCATCAGCCGATAGGCTTCCCGGTCACTGAAACCCGCCTGTTTGACGGCGGCCTTAAACGGGATACCGCTGCCCACGCATAGCTCACGCAGGCGCAGAAATTGGTTACCAAAGGTCTGGGGCGCGCGATCTACTGTCAAGCGCAGGGTGGTTATTTCAGCAATCAGAGTTTGAATTGAGTAGGTGGGTTGGAGATCCATTTTATTGTCCTGTTGGACATTATACCTTATTACCTAGTCTGCGGGGTAATTCAGGCCCACCTCCAAGCCAGGTAAACGGTTTGCTGGACGGTCGCGCGCTAAAAAAATTAAACGGGCCGGTCGAAGGCCCTATAGTTCCCTGTTTCATAGACAACTATGACATGGGGTTGAACCGGGCGGAGTGACGTTGTGGACACGCGGCGTTCCTTCTCAAGTATCTAGCCCGGCGGATGCACTATCCGGTGAAAGTCGGCGGGCAAGGTGTTTCAGCAACACCGCTTTCACATCGCGGAAGGGAAGTTGGTTCAACTCGTCATTGCTGAAACGTTCAGCGCTGTTCTGAGCGGCGTTCACATCCGCGTAACACACCCACCCGCAATGCTGGCAGACAAATTCGGCCTGTGAGTTGCGGTTCAAAGGAGACACAAAGCCAGCAGTGCGAACACTGCTGGCTGGTATAAGCGGCTTGGACGGAGCGATACCGCAGGCCGCGCTCATCCAACTTGAAACGGAGTTTATCTTTGAGGTATCCCAATTGCGAAGCACGCAGCTGGCGGTTCAGCAACCGAGATCGGGCTAAGCTACCTCTACTCAGCCACCCCTTTCACCAATTGACTAATAAACTCATGCGAATCGAGATCACCCTGGGGCACCACCCCCACCCCGGAGAAGGGCGGCTGGGCGGCCAAAACACTTTCTGCTGTTCTAGTCATCGCCACATAGCCGCTTTGGCGGAGGGTGAGCCTAATCAATTGATGCACGCGCGGATCGGCGGCGAGTTCGGAAGCGGCCTGGAGGTTGCCGGGGAGCAGGATCAACCCGGGTGCCTCGGTCTGTAGCTCAAGCTGGTTGAGGGAACAGTCGGGCCGCACAGTCAGCCCCCGCTGACCACTAATCAGCCCTGCCGAAGTGCCCACCAGCCTAACCTTCAGGCCAGCCGCGCGCATCTGGCTCAGGAAACTGGCGACGAATTCTTCGTCGAAGCCAGGGGCGATCAGAATATAAATCCCCCTTCCCCCTCTTCCCCCAATGACAGCCTTGCCCCCCCTAGGCGAAAGTGATGGACTGGATGAAGGATTCATGGTTTTGTGATGAGGACCATCTAAACTAAGTACAGACAATTAATAAGAGGCTACCTGGGGTAAGCGCATTTCAACCTGGTTACGTTAAACCTATTTCACTGTAACGTATTTTTGGGGAATCGAATCTGTACATTTTTCGTGACTTTCCGCGCCCGACCCGCAAAAACGGGGTGGAGTCTGCGTAGATCTGCGCGAGTCTGCGCTTGCCTGCGGCGGGTCAGTCGTAATATAGTAGGCATACCCCCGCGAGCCCCACGATGCGCGCCCTACACCCCCTCAATCTGGAACGTCTCCGCTACGATGTGCACAACGCCCTGCGGGCCTGGCATGACCCGGGCGTCACCGAGAGCAATCTGCTCGAAGACCTGTTGATCGTCCAGGAACAGCGCCTCGCCACAGGCAGTCCGTTGTCCTCCACCAGCCGACGGCTGGTCACCAACCAAATCTTGTTGACCTGTCTGGAGACCTTAGCAGCCAAAGAGCCGCTCAGCGCCCAGCTTCTGCGTGCCCGCTTCCTGGATCAAAAGACGGTCGGCTATCTGGCGAATGAGCTAAACCTGAGTCAGGACACCATCAACCGCCGACAAAGCCTGGCCATGCGGCGGTTGGTGGGGATTGTGCTGGATCGGGAACGTGCCGCCCGCGAACGGCAAGCGGTCGGACGGGAAAGCCAGTTGCCGCCGCCCACCTATGTCTCCCTGATAGGCTTGGACGACACCCGCGCCAAACTCCGGAAACTGGTGTTACTGGAGGAAGCGCCGTGGGTTGTGGCGCTGGTAGGCATTGGCGGCATCGGTAAAACGGCGCTGGCCGATAGGTTGGCCCGCGAAGTCATCCGCCAGTTTCATTTTGAGCGGGTCATTTGGCTCCGCGCCAACGCCCAGAGTCTGAGTGGCGGCCCACTCCCGGTGGAATTGACCTTTGAGCATATCCTGACGGAGCTCGCCGAACAGCTGTGGCCGCAGACCGCCGAGACGCTTGGGCCGCAGGCGCGGCTGGAGCAAATCCGCCAGACGCTCAAGGCCGGGTTATATTTAATCGTGGTTGACAACCTGGAAACCACTGAAGCCGACACCGCCCAGCTCGTCGGGCGATTGCAGGATTGGGCTGGCCCCAGCAAGTTTTTGCTGACCAGCCGCACGCGCCCGGCGGGTCAGGCTCCCGCCTTCATCCTACCCCTGAACGAGTTGCCCCTGAGCGATGCGAGCCGCTTGCTCCAGCATCAGGCTGAAATGTTGGGCGTGACGGCTCTGACGGAGGCGACTGACAGCGAAATCAAGGCCATTTATGCGACCGTGGGGGGCAACCCACTCGCGCTGAAACTGGTCGTCGGCCTCATCCCGGATTACCCCTTGTCGCAAATCCTGGCGGACTTGAGCCAAAGCCGCCCAGGCCCCATCGAAAACCTGTATCGGCACATTTATCTGCGGTTGTGGCACGGCCTGAGCGTGGAAGGGCGCGCCCTATTGCAGGCGATGCTACTGGTAGGCGAGGCGGGCGCGGCCTTTGAGCACTTGCAAGCCATCAGCCAGTTAACCGAAGCCCAATTGGGGACCGCCATTCGAGACTTAGCCACCCGCTCGTTGCTGGAAGTGCGCGGGGGCATTTCTGCAAAACGCTATGGCATTCATCGGCTGACCGAGACGTTTTTACGCACCGAGATTGTGGGCTGGCCGGAGGAGGAGACCGTATGACCCCGACGGCGGAATTCCGGCAGAGCATCGTAGCTAATCTGGCCTATTGGCAAACCCGGGCCGAGACGGCCACCGAACAGCAGTTTGGCGCGTTGGATTTTGAGCGCCACAACCTGTATCGGGCGGTGCAATTCGGGTTGGGCCTGCCGCAGACGCGGCGGCTGACGGTGCAACTGATTCTGCGCCTGTTTGAATTTGTGGAGCATCGCACTTACTGGCGGGAATGGTTGCCAGTGTTGGAAAAAGCCCGGGTGATTTGCGATACAGAACCAGATTTGGAAGGCCGCTTGTTGAATCAGCTGGGGTATTTTCGCCGATTGAATGGCGAGTTGGCTCAGGCCATCGAGACCCATCTCCGGGCTGAAAAGTGTGCTACTCAGGCGGAGGAGAGCGAGGAGTTGGCCCGCGCCCATTTTAATTTGAGCGAAGATTACCGACATTTGCGCGAGTATGCCCAGGCCGAACATTATGGGCAATTGGCTTGGCAGGGTTTTAGAGAAATTGCGTTGAGAAATGGTCCGATGGCATCGGTGTTAAATACGCTGGGGTTAATTGCTCAGGCTCGGGGGCAACTGGCTAAAGCCGAAGAGTACCTGAGTCAGGCGGTCGAATGTTTTCAGGCTGTCCAGCAACCGACCAATCTGGCGCGGAGTCTCACCAATCTCGCGGATACCTGGGAAAAACAAGGGGAAATAGACAAAGCCTTGGCAGGCTATCGGGCAGCCGCCAGCGCCTTGGCCGAAACAGCCAGTGAGTTGGATAAGGTTTCGGTGAATCTGTCGCTGGGCACTTTGTATTTCAACCAAGGCCGATTGGCCGAGGCGGAGACGGCATTTCGGGAGGCTGATTCGCCCTACTTGAGACAATCCAGCCACCTCTTTCTTCGGGCGATAGCCAGTAATAATTTAGGGAATGTCCTACTCGCCCAAGAACGTTATTCTGAAGCCCGCGTGTTTTTAGAGAGCAGCCTAAGATTGTGGCGACAGATTGGCGACAATTTAATGCGGGCCAATACTTTGGGGACCCTGGGGGAATTATTGGGGAAATTGCGCCAGACCCAACCAGCGGTGGAAGCCTACAGCGAAGCCATCCATCTGCTGGAGGCTTATCCTGACGATGCCTGGGCCAAAAAGTTATTGAGCAAGTTTACAACTCAGCGCGCTGGACTGGTGTGTTAAATTAAATAGCCGATGAATGACCATCGGCTATAGCTAAATTGGTTAGCGCGTGCAGGTTGTGCCAGCTGACCCTGTTGCACAATCAGCGCGCACGGGCGTGGCAAAGGGGGCGCTGAGGGATAGGACCAGAGCCAATCCCGCCAACGCCATCCGAAGGGCCTTTTTGAGCATAGCGAGTCACCTCCTTTCGGGGGAGGGCTCGTTGAGAGAGGCGCCCGGGTCAGTTCCCTGACCCGCTCATGAGACGCTCAACGGCCACAGATGTGGTCGGCGTATTGCAGTGGGTTAGCCGACTTGAATTGGAAGATGCCGCCACTATGCCAGAACGCGGCTGTCAAGGGCAACGCTTTGGTTATCAATTCCTAGTCAAATCATTTGACAGGCAAGGAGGTTGATAAAAAATGTATTTGGGGAGTCACCCGTTTGGTGATTTGGTCCGCCAACATTTGAGCCGCCGACAGGGCCTCAGCCAAAACTGGCTGGCCGACCGGATTGACCAGGACCCGGCGGTCGTGGCGGATATGTGTCATGGCCGCCGCCTGACGGGGTCTGGCGCGCGGGCCCGGGTGGTGGCCGTGATTCAAGCCTTGTATCAGCCGGGGGTTTTGACTCACCTGGCCGAGGCTGAGGCGTTGCTAACCGCCGCTGGGATGAGCGGCCTGGCGGGTGAGCCACCCGCCGAGGCGGACTTGCTCCACTTGCTTCAGCCACAACCCCCAACGGGCGTAGCCATCCCCGCTAAACTCCCGGCGGATGACTGGCCGGGGGCCTCCGCCGACATCATTGGGCGGGAGGCAGAAATCAAAAACATTCTGGGGGCGTTGCTGGCTCCAGCCCGGCCAGGGGTGATTGGGGTGGATGGTCTGGGTGGGATCGGGAAGACGACGCTGGTCAGCGCGGTTGCCCGGCAGTGCCAGGCGGCGCATTTATTCGATAAAGTGATTTGGCTCTCGGCCTGCGGCCCGGCGGGGGATGGGGTTCCCCGGCTCACTGTCTCCAGCGCGTTGGATAAAATTGGCACCCAGTTGGGGCTGGACTTGGGGGCGTTGACGACCGCTGAGAAAATCCGCCAGTTGCAGGTGGTGCTCCGCGCACGCCGGGTGTTGCTGGTGCTGGATAACCTGGATACGGCGGGGCAACCCCAGGAACATTTCATCCATACCTTGCAACCGCTGTTAGGGCAGAGCAAGGCGCTCTGCACCAGCCGCCGCCGGTTTATGGGCCAAGTGTATGCGGTGCATCTTGGAGGGCTGGACCGGGTAAACGCGCGGCGGTTCATTCAACGGGAAGCGGCGGACCGGAATCTCAACCGCGCGCAACTCAAGCAGACGGCCATCCTGGATCGGATTATCGAGGTGACGGGCGGCTCGCCTCAGGCGATGCAATTGGTGGTGGAACAACTCAGCCACTTAGAACTGGAGGTTATCCTTC
>CAYUFY010000333.1:0-5911 GCA_964443795.1 uncultured Anaerolineales bacterium
AAAGCCGCGTTTCTGCCTGATTTCAGGCAAAAAATTAAAAGTGTCCTGACATCAGTTGCAGCGGGGGTATTTATAGTTGGAGCCGTGGTAGGTGTAGGTGTTTCTGCCGCTTTGGTAGATGTAGGCTCTTTCGTATCAGTTGGCTCTGGGGTATTTGTTGATGGATTTTGTGTCTCAGTCGCCGGAACTGGGGTGTCGGTATCTGTTGGGGCTGGGGTTTCACTTGGGACAGTAGCAATTGGTTCACCCTGAGCATCAACAGTCAGGGGCACGGACTGTGCCACTGCGGCCAATGTAGTGGGATTCAATTGGGCATCCGGGCCAGTGGGCACGGCACAGGCGGCGAGGAGAAGGGATAAACCGATTAGATTGGCGAGAGCGGTTGATTTGGGTTTCATAGTGTCATCTCTCGGGGGTATGGGCGGTAAAACTTATCCCGCAAAGAGCGGGGCGTTTTATTCGTCTTTAAACTCTTGCAACCAGCGGCTCGTGTTTTTCAGTTCATCCGCAGACAAGCGCTTCAGCAGATTCAAAGTTTGGCGCAGTAATTCTGGCGGCGGCAATTGCACCGAGAAGATGACTCCGGCATGGTCACGCCCAGCTTCATACCAAAGGCTGACCAGAGGCGCGAAATGCTTGACGTTGTAGGTTAGCACCGCGCGATTTTGGGTGTTGGCAAATTCAAGCAAAGGCTCATCATCCATGCCGCGATGTTCAGTGTTGACAACGTGAATGACATCAAATCCGCGTTGAGTTAACGCGTCGGTCAGGCCTTCCCAAATATGTTCATCCAGAAGCAGTTTGATGGAAGGGCTGGTCATGGCTTTTGCCCGGTCACGCGCAAATAACCTTCCTCCCCCAAGGTCTCGCGCAAATAAGCGTGGGTTTTCTCCGGCGTATTGTCCGCCAACTCCTGTTCAATCTCGACCCGGTGGTCGTGATAATAGCTCAGGGCATCGTAAACTTGCGCCAGCGTGAGATGCGGCAGGATATTTTTAACGAGTGACTCAGGGGTCTCCCCTAATTGTTGATAACCAACGATGATGCTGACGGGAATGCGCGTGCCAGTGATGATGGCTTGCGCCCCGGCGGGTTTGGAGACAACCGTGATGTAAGCGTGTTTCGGTGATAGTTGCTCCCGCAAAAGGGTATCGGCGATCTGGTCGGGCGTTTGTGCGCTGGCGCGGGCTTTGGCCTCCAGCCATTCATAAGTTAGTGGGGACAGGGTAATGGTGTTCATGGGGTTCCTCCAGTTTCCGGGTCTTGCGCTCCTTGCGCCCCCTCCCATAACCGCTGGTATTCGGCGCGCACGCTGGGGTCAAGTTGGGCTTGTAGTGCCAGCGGGAGTTTGAGATGCATAATCAATTCTTGCACATCGGCTAAATCTTTGAGGCGGTGGGGCGCGGTGAGGCCGGAGGCGAGCTTGAGTTCAATCAGTTTTTCTAGGGTTATGACCCATAGCCCCTCGCGGTCCGTGCGCGCTTGCGTCGGGTCGGGGAAGACCACCGGCTTGGGTCGTCCATCCCCCGGATATTCGCCGGTGGTTATGATTTCAATTTTTACATTCGTTTGGGTGTCGCGGAAGGCTTTGGTAGCCGTGGCAAAGGCGGGCAGGTAACCCAACCCTACCAATTTCTCTCGAAACAAATTCAAGGCGACCGGGGTTAGCAAGATATCTATGTCGTCGGTGAAGCGCCGATAGCCATGCGCCACCAAGGCCATGCCACCAATGAGGGCATACTCCACGCCTGCTTCGCGCAAGCGGGTGTCCAGATGGCGGAGAGTTTCGTAAACATCGCCAGCTTTCATAAAGAATTGGCTCCCAGCCGAATAAGCCTCCCAGATTGATGTGGGTGACGCTTCCATACTTACGATTATAATCCCGAACCATGACCACCGATCAACTGCGCCTGTTTCTCGTCATCACTCGCCATCGTTCGCTCAGCCGCGCCGCCGCCGAATTGGATTTGGGGCAGGCCACTGTGTCGGAAAGACTCAAAGCGTTGGAAGTGGAACTGGGCGCGGCGTTGTTTGCGCGGCAGGGGCGCGGGGTGGCGCTCACCCCGGCGGGCGAGGCCTTTAAGCCCTACGCCGAGCGCGCGCTCGAAGTCCTGCGCGAGGGCCGCGATTCACTGCGCGGGGCCAGCGCGGGCCAACAGGGCCAAGTCACCGTCGCGGTCACCGTCACCGCCGGGGCCTATCTCTTCGCGCCGGCCCTCGTCGCTTTTCAAAAGAGTCATCCGCGCGTGGAAGTCAAAGTGCGTTCGGCGCATTCGTGGGACGCGCCCGGCCTCCTGCTCGATGGCGTGGCGCAACTGGCCCTCATCTCCGGTCCGATGGTGAACCCCCAGATTGAAAGCGTGGCGACCTTCGCCGGGCGATTGGTGCTGGTGACCGGGCCGGGCAACGCGCTCGCCGGGAAGCGCGTGACCCTCGCGGATTTGGCCGTTCAGCCCTGGCTCGTTTCCTATTGGGGGCCGGCCAGCCAGGCGTTTTTGGAACGCGTGCGCGCGGCGGACGAGGGCGGGGCCGGGACATGGATGGAACTCAGCCCGGTGGAATTGGTGAAAGGGATGCTCATTGCTGGCACCGGCGTGAGTCTGGCCCCCGAGCTCGCGGTGCGGCGCGAACTGGCTGCCGGAGAACTCGTGGCGCTCGAACTCGCTGACCCCCAAACCCGCCTGCCCGCCTGGGAAATTAATTTGATTCGCCCCAAGCGGCGTTTGCCAAACCCGGCGGCGGATGCGTTAGCCGATACTCTGAAGAAAGTGTTGCCGACGTTGACAACATAAAACTAAAACCTTCGCGCCCTTTGTGTTCTTCGTGTCGGGCTTGAAATGTAATACAAGATTCAAGCGTGAACACAAAGGACGCAAAGCAGGCGCAAAGAACGCCCAACGTTAAAAGAAAAAGCCCCGGCTGATGTGTGATTATCAGCCGGGGCTTGGTTTTTATACCGTGAGGGGCGCATCACCTGCTGGGGGTGGCGGGGGCGCGGCGGGCGCCGGGGGCATGGGCATATTCATCAAATAGGGCCGGGTGCCAAAGCGGGTGAGCGTCACCGCGCCCAGGCCAATGGCCGCCAATACCGTGGGCACAATCCAGCCCACACACGGAATGGCTTGCAGGATACCCGAGACGAGGGTGAATAGCGCCGTGCCCAACGCCGCTGAAACCGCCGGGCTGAGATTGTGCAAGTTCAGCGCCGCCGAGAGCCGCGCGCCCACGACCATCCCCAACGCCATCCAACCAAAGACCAGTGCCATGGCGTAGAGCAAAGCGCCGACCAGCGTAAGCGGGATGAGACAAATGGTGATGGCAGTGAAAATGAGGAGGATGGGCACGGCGATGAGGGTCAGCAGACCCAGACCGCCGGCCGCGCCCGGCGAGGTGGTGATGACCGCGCTCACGCGGGCGGTGTGGTCGGGCCAGAACAGCACGACCACCAAAGCCAGCAAGCCGAGCGAGATGGCATTGAAAAGGGCGGTGCCCATTTGCCACAAGGGATTGAACAAACCGAACTGATCCACGATGACCGGGCGCATCGGGAAGTTGCCAAAGCCTTGGGTTTCGCCACCGCGCACTTCGGCGCCCTCGGCGCGGGAGGTGGAGCCGCCCATGGTGGCGATCTGCCCGCCAACCACGGCGGTGCTGGACAAATCCACATTGCCGCCCATGACGACCACATCTTCATCCACCGTGCCGGCAATATCCACATTGCCGCCAAAGACCACAATGGTGCAATGCACCGTGGCTCCGTCGTTAATATCGGCATTACCGCCGAAGATGACCAGATTGCTGTTGAGGGTCTGGCCGCTGGCCAGGGTATAGCTACTGCCGAAGACGCTCTGCGCGGTGTTGCAATGGTTGGCAAAGGCCGTGGCCACAAAGGCAAACGGCATCACCAGCGCGATGAGCGCGGCGGAGAGGATTTTGTTCATTGAAAGGAAACCTCCGGAATGAGTTTGCGCATGAAGTAGAGCCACAGGCCGGTGACGCCCAACCCGGTAACCGTGGCCGCCCACACCAGTGGGTTGCCGATGGCCCAGGTCAGGATGGCCCGACCAGCAATCAATAAGGCCTCGCTAAAGATGGCCGCGAAGGCCGAGGTGGCAGTCAGTCCGCTGGATAGCGCGAGGGTGGTCGCCGGTTCCTGGGCCAACTGAAAACCGGATAGCAAAAAGGCCGCGCCCGCCGGGATGACGAGGGCCGCGGCACCAACCGCGCCCACGCCCAGCGCCAGCGCGCCCCACATGGTTGTGGGCCGCGAGTGGCGTTGCGCCAGCCGCGCCCGGAAGCGCCCGGTGAACCCGGCGCGCGGGGCGGCCTTAGGCTCGGCCGAGAATAATCGCTCGAAGGCGGTCAGCGCGGCCCACTGGGCGGCGCACTCCGCGCAGGTCGCGAGATGCGCGTCGAGCTGGGTTTGCTGGTCGGGGGGCAAAGGCTCGTCGAGCGCCGTTTGCATCCAGTCCAGGTAGGGTTTGTGATTCAGGGTCATGGTCAGCGCTCCAGTGCCAGCGCCGGGCGCGGGCGACCTTGCGGGTTGGGCGATTTCATCATTTCGGCCAGTGCGCCGCGCGCGCGGTGCAGGCGGCTTTTGACCGAACTGACGGTGGCGCGGGTGGCGTCGGCGATTTCTTCGTAGGACATATCATGCCAGTACCGCATGACAATCACGGCGCGGTCATCAGGTGCGAGCTTGGCCAGCACGTGCTGGATGGCCTCGGTTTGTTCGCGGCGGATGTTGGTCTCTTCGGGGCCGGGCGTTTGCTCCTGCAAGGCCGGGTGGGGCGGCAGGTTCTCGTCTTCGATGGACAGCCAGATCAGGCGACGCTTGCGGAGACGGTCAATGCAATAGTGACTGGCAATGGAGAATAGCCAGGTTTTAAAAGACCGTGCCGGGTCGTAGCTGGCGAATTGGGTGTAGGCGCGCATAAAGGCTTCCTGCGCGGATTCCTCGGCTTCGTCGGCGTTGCCTAACATCCGGTAGCACAGGTTGTAGATTGGAGTCTGATAGGTTTCAACGAGCCGCGTGAACGCTTCATCATCGCCCGCGCGGGCCCGGCGCACCCAGTCTTGTTCGGTCAATCCGAGGCCTCGGTTCTATGGGGTGGATCAGGTCTGACACTTATCATTACGCATTATAGTCCGGCAGGTTGCGGAGGCCGACATCTGGCTGACAGTTGGGGAGGGGGTATTTCAAAGGTTGTGTAATTGCGTAGGGGCGACGCATGCGTCGCCCCTACGCAGACGAATTTACACAGAAATTGATATGCCGCCCGTGGGAGCGGCTTGTCGCCGCGACCGACAATCTAATCCGCCCACGCCGGGTGCTGACCCCAAACAATTATCTGCGTCCCCAACGCTACGGGCCTCGAACCACGCTTGGCCGCCCAGGTTGGTATTTGGTAACTGGGCGGGCTTTTGTTTCTCGGGCGTGGTGCTAAAATCGCCGCAGATTGATGATTGCTCTGGTCTGCTTTGCCAATGGGTGCTTTGCTATAATCTCGCCTGCGCCGCTTTAAATCCAATACCCACCCTTCGGCGTTTCTTAACAGACCAAGGAGTCATAGCTCATGCCTTATCAACACCTTCAAGTTCCGGCTGGCGGCAAAATCACCATTGCCAATGGCAAATTAACCGTCCCCGACAACCCCATCGTCCCGTTCATCGAAGGCGATGGCACTGGCCCGGACATCTGGCGCGCCTCGGTGCGGGTGATGGATGCCGCCGTGGCCAAAGCCTATGGCGGCCAGCGCCAAATCGCGTGGATGGAAGTTTACGCAGGCGAGAAGTGCTTCCAAAAATTCAACACCTGGTTGTTGGATGAAACCGTGGAGGCCTTCAAGGAATATTTGGTGGGCATCAAAGGCCCGCTCACCACGCCCATCGGCGGCGGCATTCGCTCGTT
>CAYUFY010000334.1:0-5910 GCA_964443795.1 uncultured Anaerolineales bacterium
CCCTAAACAGGGTGATTGACTCGGTTAGCCGGATACCAACTGAACGCTTACGATTTGGGTTTGGCTGACGGATGATCGGCGCTTTTAGGGGCTGAAGGCGTTTGCGCGGGGTCTGCCCTAGTGCTATACTCCGCGTGAGATTGACATACACCGCTGATTTAGGCGGTTCGGTCTATGGATACTATTCGCGTCATTATTGTTGATGATCACCCGTTGTTCCGGCAAGGCTTGCGCGATATTTTGCGTAGCGAGCCGGATATTGTTTTGGTGGCCGAAGGGGCCAACGGGCAGGAGGCTTTGAGCCTGGCGCATCAACACCAGCCCGATGCCATTTTGCTGGATATCAATTTGCCTGACCTAAATGGTTTACAAGTCACTCGTCAACTCCGTACGGAGCGCTTGGCCGCGGCAGTGATTGTGCTCACCGCGTATGATGATACCGAGCAGGTGTTGCATGCGTTTCGGGCCGGGGCTTCAGCTTATTGCCCCAAAGATGTGGATCCGCACAAATTGATTCAATTGTTGCGGCAGGTGGCGCAGGGACATTATGTGATTGGCGACCAGGTCTTTGATCAGGAAGGTTTGCAAGGCTGGCTGGATAAAGGTGTGCAACAGGCTGGCCGGAGCTATCGTGATGATGCGCGTGAGGTGTTTTCGCCCTTATCGCCGCGGGAGATGGAAATTTTGGAATATGTGACCCGGGGGTTGAGCAATAAAGAAATTGCTTATTCCTTGGGCATCAGCCACCAAACAGTTAAGAATCACATGACGGCGATTTTACAAAAATTGTCAGTGGAAGACCGGACCCAGGCCGCGGTTTATGCTTTGCGACATGGCTGGGTTCGCTTGCAAGACTCAAAGCCCTCTAATCTCAAAGATAAAGGATAGGAGCAGTACTCATGCCTCCTCAACCCCCGCCTCCCTCGCCCGTGCAGGAATTAATTGACCAGATCCAAGCGGAACTGGAACAGGCGCAACGCGAAATGCGCGAGATGAATATGATGGTGACGCAGAGCCAGAGCGAAGTGAATAAACTGGCGCAACGCAACGCCACCATTACCGGCCAATTGCGCCAGGTGCAATCCAATATTGATAATGTGGGCAAGTCAGATATTAAAAGCGCCTACGATAGCGCCCTGGATGCCCAACAGCGGTTGTATACCATGCGCGGACAATTGGACAAGCTTCAAAGTGACCAGACCAACATGGAACGTCTGGTCGAAAACTTGCGCCGCACCATGGAAGCGTTGCAGGCGACAGGGGCGGCCGCGCCCACTACGGCTGGCCCAACCGACGGCAAACCCGCGATTGTCCGGGTGGTTGAAGCGCAGGAGGCGGAACGCCAACGCCTATCCAAGGCCATCCATGATGGCCCAGCGCAAGCCTTGTCCAACTTTATCCTGCAGTCCGAAATCGCGATGCGGCTGTTTGAGGTGGATCCCGAGCGGGCCAAGGCGGAGTTGAGTAGCCTCAAGGCCTCCGCCTCCTCGACTTTCCAAAAAGTGCGCGAATTTATTTTTGACTTGCGCCCGATGATGTTGGACGACTTGGGGTTGAAGCCCACCCTCAAGCGTTATATTGATACTTTTCGGGAAAAGAGCGGTTTGCAAGTCACCCTGACGGATACGGGCGTTGATCGACGGATTGAGGGGGTGCGGGAAATCATGATTTTCCGCGCCGTTCAGGAGTTGCTGGGGAATGTGCGCAACCATGCCCAAGCCTCCCAAGTGCGCGTTAACTATGATATGGACGATAACCGCGTGCGGATCGGCGTGGAAGACAATGGCAAAGGTTTTGATGTGGAGGCGGCGCTGAATGCGCGCCAAAAGACGATAGGCTTGCCTACCCTGAAGGAACGGATCGCATTGATGGGAGGCGAGGTGCAGATTGATAGCCAGCCTGGTCACGGCACCCAGATCGTGCTCGATGTTCCTGCGCCTCCCCCAGAGGGGTAGGAGGTTGGAAATTAGCCCGTTCAGGTTGTGTTTGCTTGACTTTTCTTTTGATGGGCGTATCATACGCCCGTTCTAATCTTATTAACCCTTATGTGAGGAGGGTCGTATGGCCCGTAGTCGATTACTAATCGTTGTTGCTTTTGTACTTATTCTTTTGGCAGGAGGTGGCGGCGCCGCCTATTATTTCTTGATATTTGCGCCATCTCAGCCAGCACTAACAGATGTGCCAACCCCGGCCCCGGTGGAAGTAACCGCCACGCCAGTTTTTCTAGTACCCGTGGCGGCCCAATCTGTGCCGCGAGGGGCCGTTATTCCCACTGAGGTTATTGTCCCCTTCCCGTGGCCAACTGAACTTGTCCCGCTCGGTATCGTCACTGATGTGGCCAAGATTGTTGGCTCACGGGCGCGCATACCCATAGAGCGAGGTAGTCCGATCCTCTCGGACATGCTCCTGGGTCAAGATCAACAACTGGCTTTTCATGGCTCTGATACAGCTTTACAAATTCCAGCCGGACTCGTTGCGCTAACGGTCCCTTATGATAAGCGCAATGGGGTGGCTTTGGGAGCCCAAGATGGCGATCATGTCAATCTCATCATCTCGTTTTGGGTGGTGGATTTGGATGAAGAATTTCAAACCATTCTGCCTAATTTGACAACCAACGTCCAGCCTCCTTCTCCGGGTAGCCCAGAGGCTGGTATTCCCGCCGGTTTGGTCGCCTTGATTCAGCCTAGCGGAGCTGGCGGAATTGTGGGACGGAGCGAACGGGAAGCGACAATCGGCCAGGATGTGTATTTGATCCCTTCAGAGACCAGCCCACGTTCGCGATTGGTAACACAAGGCATTATCCAAGACGCGCTTATTTTGCACATTGGTGATTTCAGTGGCGCTCTTTTTCCCACTGACCTGCCACCAACTAATACACCAGATCCGGCTGTTACCCAACCTCCGCCCGCATTGCCCACCAATACCCCTCTGCCGCCCGATAGCGTGACGTTGATTGTGAGTCCGCAAGATGCCTTAGTGTTAAACTATGTGAAGGAATTGATGATCAAATACCCGGGGGCGGTGCAGTTGACCTTGGCCCTGCGTTCGGCGATGGTCGTTGACCCAGTGAGCACTGAGAGTGTGACCATGCAATATATGTTTGAACGCTTCAATATTTCGGTGCCTTCGAAACTGAACTATGGCCTGGATAAAGATGCTCCTACGGCGCCAGCCCCAACACCTGTTCCCTAACTTAAGCACTGGACGTACTGAAAGCTGAACCATGGCAGAAAAAATAAAAGTTCTAATCGTAGACGACATCGCCGAGACCCGCGAGAACATCCGCAAGTTATTGCAATTCGAGCCGGATATTGATGTGGTGGGCATGGCGCGCACAGGCAAGGAAGGCGTGCAATTTGCCAAAGAGCAGAAGCCCAATGTCGTTTTGATGGATATCAATATGCCGGACATGGATGGTATTCAGGCAACCGGCCTGATTGTCAAAGATGTCCCAAGCGCGCAAATCGTCATTGTCTCGGTTCAGAGCGACACGGATTATTTGCGGCGGGCCATGTTAGCGGGGGCGCGGGATTTTCTGCCCAAACCACCGGCCGCCGATGAATTGATCCAAACCATTCGCCGCCTAGGCGAACTAAGCCGCCAACGCGAGGCCACCATGGTGGCCCCGGTTCAGCAAATGACCAGTGGCCCGGCTAAAAAACCCGGCTTAAACGGAAAAATCATCTCGGTCTTTAGCCCCAAAGGTGGCTCTGGCAAGACCACCGTGATAACCAATCTGGCTATCGCCTTGCAAGCGGATGATTGCAAAGTGGTCGTGGTGGATGCCAATACCCACTTTGGAGATGTGAACGCCGTTCTGAACCTTAAGGGCAAAACCAGCTTGGTCAACATGACGCAAAGCTCAATGGATGAAGTAAGCGACGAGTTTCTACAGACCGTCTTGGTGGCACACCCCTCTGGCATTAAAGTGCTCCTGGGCGCGCCCACGCCGGAGGATGCTGAGCTAGTCACCGCCCCCACCCTGAAACAATCCATCGAAGTCCTGACCGATTACTTTCACTATGTTCTGGTTGACACCGCCTCGGTTCTCCGCGACATTGAACTGACGATTTTTGAGGCCTCTGACCGGATTATTCTGATCGTTACCCCGGATATTCCCTCCGTGGCGAATTGCAAAAAATTCTTTGATCTCGCCGAACGTTTGGAATACCCCCCCAACAAAATCCTGCTGGCGCTAAATCGCGCTGTCAAGAGCGGTGGTATTTCGGCCACGAGCATCGAAGCCAATCTCAAACATCCCGTCATCGCCCAGATTTTAGGAGACGAGCGCACGGTTTTGGCCGCCATCAATAATGGCGTCCCGTTTGTCAGCGCCCCCAATGCCAAGAGCCTGCCACCGACCCAAGGTGTTTTGGATTTGGCGGTGAAGGTCAAGGAAGAATTTGCGCCTAAAGAAGCTGTCCCGGCAGGCAAGCCGACCACCGCCCCGGTGAAGAAATCCATTTTTGACCGGCGCTAAAAGAACATGGACTGGTGTTGTTAGGATTTGAGGTAGTGCTATGGGACTTCTAAAGCGTATTGAGCAACGACAGGGCGCCCCCGCGCCCCAACCAAGTGCGGCCCCCCCAGCCGCTGGAGGGCATGGCGCGCCCGCTGGCGGCGGGGATGATCAGGCCTCGAAACTGGCCGAACTCCGGATGCGGCGGGCCGCGCCCCCCGGGTCTGCGGGATCCGCTCAGGGTGCCACAGCTGGCGGGGTGGACTTAAAGAAACGGGTGCAGGATCGTCTCATGTCCGAAATGCCGCCCAATATGGATATGTCCAAGACGGCTGAGGTTCGCAAAATGATTGAGGACCTCTATGAGACCATTCTCTCTGAAGAAGGTATCGTCCTTAACCGGGCTGAACGCACCCGGTTGTTTGATTCAATCGTTTCCGAAATTCTGGGCTTCGGCCCGTTGGAACTGCTCTTGCGTGACGAAACCATCACCGAAATTATGGTGAATGGCCCCAAGAACGTTTTCGTTGAGCGCAAAGGTAAAATTGTCCGGGCGCCGGTTGCCTTTGATAATGACCAGCATGTTCTTCGCGTGATTGACCGGATCATGTCTCCGTTGGGGCGGCGGATTGACGAATCCCATCCTTATGAAGACGCGCGTTTGCCCGATGGTTCCCGTGTCAACGCCATTGTGCGCCCGATTGCGTTGTGTGGCCCCACGCTCACCATCCGTAAATTCTTCAAGACGCCCATGACCATTGAGAAACTCATTGAGTTTGGCGCGGTGACGGCTGAGGCAGTGGAGTTTATGCGCGCGGCCGTCATAGCGGCTTGCAATATCGTCGTGGCCGGCGGCACCGGGTCGGGCAAGACCACCTTCCTCAACATCATGTCGGGGTTCATCCCTCCGGATGCCCGCATCTTGACGATTGAAAACGCCGCCGAACTACAGTTACGGCAGGAACATATCGTCACGCTGGAGTCGCGCCCGCCAAATATTGAAGGCCGTGGCGAAGTGAGCATCCAGAATCTGGTGGTGAATGCACTACGTATGCGGCCTGACCGGATCGTCGTGGGGGAAATTCGTGATGGCGCCGCGCTAGACATGTTGCAGGCGATGAACACGGGCCACGATGGTTCCATGACCACCTGCCACGCCAACAGCGCGCGGGATACTTTGGCCCGGATTGAAACCATGTGCCTGATGGCTGGCATGGACCTGCCAGTGCGCGCTTTGCGCGAGCAAATTTCTTCAGCGGTTCATCTGATTATCCACCTCGGGCGGTTGCATGATGGCTCCCGCAAAGTACTGCAAATTGCTGAAGTACAGGGCATGGAAGGCGATGTCATCACCATGACAGATGTTTTCCTGTTTGAGCAAACCGGCATTGAGAAGGGCAAGATTGTCGGGCGGCTCAAGCCGACTGGCTTACGCCCACGGTGCATCGAAC
>CAYUFY010000335.1:0-4436 GCA_964443795.1 uncultured Anaerolineales bacterium
CAGGAGCCACTGCCCCCCGAGCATGTCTTCTGGCGTTTATCCAACGTCCTCATCACCTCGCACACGGCGGCCCACAGTTTCCCCGCCGACCAGGTGGGTTTGTTCTGCGACAACTATCGCCGCTGGCACCGGGGCGAGGCGGTGTGGTATCAGGTGGATTTTGAGTTGGGGTATTAGCGCAAAGGTCTGATGGCCTTATGGTTTATGCAACGCGGCCTGCGCGGCGGCGAGGCGCGCGATGGGCACGCGGAAGGGCGAGCAACTGACGTAGTTCAGCCCGGCGTTGTGGAAGAAGGTGACGGAGCGTGGATCGCCGCCGTGTTCACCGCACACGCCCACCTTTAAATCGGGGCGGGTGGAGCGGCCCCGCTCTACGCCGAGTTGCACCAGTTGCCCCACACCTTTGATGTCAATGGTCTGGAAGGGGTCATCGGCGATGAGGCCGCGTTGGACATAGCCGGGGAGAAAGCGGCCCGAGTCGTCGCGGCTGAGGCCGAGTGTGGTTTGCGTCAGGTCGTTAGTGCCAAACGAAAAGAACTCGGCGGATTGAGCAATCTCATCGGCGGTGAGGGCGGCGCGCGGAAGTTC
Source organism: uncultured Anaerolineales bacterium (assembly GCA_964443795.1). Lineage (GTDB taxonomy): Bacteria > Chloroflexota > Anaerolineae > Anaerolineales > UBA6663 > DATDRS01. The sequence goes on from CAYUFY010000335.1 coordinate 589, forward strand.
AATCATGGTGCCGACCGTGTAGGCCACGCGCACGCCATGGTGGGCGAAGATATGCTCGGCTTGTTGGCGCACAAGCGCCTCTTGGTGCTTAAACTCCGAGACGAAAGCCACCAGCGGTATCATCACTTCGGGGATGACTTTCAGGCCGCGCATTTGACAGCGCACGGCGGCAGTGAAGATGGCGCGCGCTTGCATTTCGGTCACTTCGGGGAAGACCACGCCCAAACGACAGCCGCGATGCCCCAGCATGGGGTTGGCTTCGGCCAGACGCTCGATTTGCGCGAGGATGGCTTCCTTCACGTTGATTTGTTTGAGCAGGGCGTTAATTTCTTCGAGACTGGAGGCCAAGCGCAATTTTAGTTTTAGGTCGGTGATGGTCAACACCGTCTCTTCGTGGCGCGGGAGAAATTCGTGTAGGGGCGGGTCAAGCAAGCGGATGGTGACGGGGAAGCCCTCCATCGCTTCAAAGATTCCTTCAAAGTCCTGGGTTTGGAGCGGCTCCAGTTTGGCGAGGGCTTCGGCGCGCGCCACCGCATTGGGGGCCATAATCATCTCGCGCATGGCCTCAATCCGGTTGCCTTCAAAGAACATATGCTCCGTGCGGCACAGGCCAATGCCCTCGGCCCCAAAGCGCCGCGCCACTTGTGCATCATGCGGCGTGTCGGCGTTGGCGCGCACCTTGAGCGTGCGGAACTGGTCCGACCAACGCATCACGGTTTCGTAATAGTGGTCCAGCTCGGGGTCAATCGTCGCCACTTGGCCCAGCAACACCCGGCCGCTCGTGCCGTCCACCGTAATCCAATCGCCGCGCGAGACTTTGACATTGTGCGCGGTGAAGAGTTGTTGAGAGTAGTCAATTTGCAAATCGCCGCACCCCACCACACAACACTTGCCCATGCCGCGCGCCACCACCGCCGCGTGTGAGGTCGCCCCGCCGCGCGCCGTGACGATGGCTTGGGCCGCGACCATGCCGTGAAAATCGTCGGGGTTGGTTTCGTGCCGCAGGAGGATGACCTTCTCGCCTTGGGCCGCGAGGGCCTCGGCTTCGTCGGCGTTGAAGACGGCTTTGCCCGAGGCCGCGCCCGGTGAGGCGGCCAGCCCCGTGGCGAGGACTTGCACCCGCGCTTTGGGGTCAATGATGGGATGGAGGAGCTGGTCGAGTTGTTCGGGGGCCACGCGGTGAACCGCTTCCTCGCGCGTGATGAGGCCCTCGGTGACCATCTCCACGGCCAGCCGGGTGGCGGCTTTCCCGGTGCGTTTGCCCCGCCGCGCTTGCAACATCCACAACTTCCCGCGCTCAATCGTAAATTCCAAGTCCTGCATATCGCGGTAATGCCCTTCCAGGCGGCGCGCGATTTCGTGGAATTGTTGGTACGTCTCCGGCATGGTCTCGGCCATGTGTTGAATGGGGAGCGGGGTGCGCGTGCCAGCCACCACATCTTCGCCTTGCGCGTTGATGAGGTATTCACCGTAGAGCATGGGGTCGCCGGTGTTGGGGTTGCGCGTGAACGCCACCCCCGTCCCCGAGTCGTCACCGGCGTTGCCAAAGACCATGGCTTGCACAGTCACCGCCGTGCCAATGGTATCGCTCACGCGGTTGAGGCGGCGATAGTCTATGGCGCGTTTGTTCATCCACGAGTCGAACACGGCGGCGATGGCGAGGCGGAGTTGTTCTTCGGGGTCTTCGGGGAGTTGGCGGTGCGCTTCGCCGAGGATAATTTCTTTATAGCGCTCCACTACCGCGCGCAGGGTCTCCACCGATAAATCAGCATCCCGCGCGGCCCCGGCCCGGGTTTTCGCTTGGGCGAGGGCGCGGTCAAACGGTTCGGGCGGGACCCCCATCACAATTTCGGCAAACATTTCCACAAAGCGCCGATAGGCATCCCAAGCAAAGCGCTCGTTGTGCGTCAGGCGCGCGAGGCCCGCGAGCGTTTCGACGTTGAGGCCGAGGTTGAGCACGGTGTCCATCATGCCGGGCATGGAGATGGGCGCGCCCGACCGCACCGAGACCAGGAGCGGGTTGGCCGGGTCGCCAAAGTGTTTGCCGGTTTTTTCTTCCACGGTTTTCAGGGCGGCTTTGCTCTGCGACCACATCCCCTCAGGAAAAAGTTTGTCGGCGGCGTAGTATTCTTTGCAGGCGTCAGTAGTGATGGTGAAGCCGGGCGGCACGGGCAGGGTGGCGCGTATCATCTCGGCCAAGCCCGCGCCTTTGCCCCCGAGCGTGGCGACCATAGTGCGGTCACCTTCTTCAAAGAGATAAACCCATTTGTTCATGGTAGCCTCCGAGTAAGTGGGTGGATGGGGAAGTGCGGAGAGTATAGGCCGAGTTGCGAGGCGAGGCAAAGGGGGTTTTAGCGGGCCACGAAAGCAGGGCCGGTGGAACGCGGAGTGCAAGGGGTAGATTAAAAAAACACCTTACGCACTGTCATTCCGAGTACTCCATACGGCAGGGCTGCTTGCCTTGCGGCAGAAACATAGTCGCCGGGCGATTTTGGATTTCAGACTCCAGCTAATCCGCTCCCACGCGGGGATGTGGCCCCGGCGCGTTTGGCGGTATCCCGCGTGGGATGCCGGGGATGCGCGGGCGCGGATTAGTTTTGAATCTCGGCCTGACCAGCGCGCGAAACGTGACTAGCCCGATCTGCTTGATGTCGGTTGGGCTTGTCGCCCGACAATCTGATGCAGCAAAAACGAAGGTTTAAGTTTCTGAGTAGCCGTGTCTTGATGCGGCTCGGGGTGACATTTTAAAAAAACACGCTCAATTGCGTAAGGTGAGTGAGTTAAAAACACCGGCGCAAAGAGAAACTCTTTGCGCCGGTGTGCAGTAGGGGCGACGCATGCGTCGCCCCTACGCTTTTCGTTACCGTTTAATCAACGGCAGATACAAACTAAATTGGGTCGCGCCCGAGGCGACGAACCCGCCCCCCACCGTGTACGCCCCCCCGCTCATGGCCCCCGCGTTCGCGTCCGGTTGGCCGATGGCCCCGACGAGCGTGTAACTGCCGCCGCTGGTTTCGCCGCCCCCGCCCCCCACTTTGAACCAATCCAAGTTGTAGCCGCTCTGCGCGAGCGTAACCGAAACCACCAGTAACAGCGCGAGTAAAGCCAGTGTAATGCTGAGAATGTTTTTCATGTATGGCCTCCTCACCCCTAGCGCCCCACGCGGATGTAAGGCGTGCAGGTCACATTGGAACAGCGAAACACTTTCAGGTCGGAATTGGTGAGATCGTAATAACTAATCAGCCCCAGTCCATCCGCGCCGATGATAATGGAGGTGCCCCAGCCGATAATGCTCGCGCTGTCGTCTAAGGTGGTGGCGGTGTTGCCAGTGTTGCAAGCCGCGTTGCCGCAGTGCAGAACCTTCAGGTCGAGATTGGTGAAATCGTGGTAACTAATCAGCCCCAGCCCATCCGCGCCGATGGTGATGGACGTGTACGTGCCAACATCGCCCGCGCTGTCCACGGTGGTGGCGGTGTTGCCACTGTTGCAAGCCGCGTTGCCGCAGTGCAGGACCTTCAGGTCGCCATTGGTGGCGTCGTAGTAACTAATCAGCCCCAACCCATCCGCGCCGATGGTAATGGAGGTGTTTCCGCCAACAACGCCCGCGCTGTCTACGATGATGTTGAGGCCGCTGGGGCCGCCGTTGCAGAGCACGTTGCCGCAGTGCACCACCTTCAGATCGTCATTGGTGGCATCGTAATAACTAATCAGCCCCAGCCCATCCGCGCCGATGGTGATGGACGTGTACTGGCCAACATCGCCGGTGGTATTCACCGCGGTGACGGTGTTGCCGCTGTTGCAAGCCGCGTTGCCGCAGTGCAGGACCTTCAGGTCGCCATTGGTGGCGT
>CAYUFY010000335.1:4536-5853 GCA_964443795.1 uncultured Anaerolineales bacterium
CATTGGTGGCATCGTAATAACTAATCAGCCCCAGCCCATCCGCGCCGATGGTGATTGACGTGTACTGGCCAACAGCGCCGCTGGTATTCACCGCAGTGACAGTGTTGCCGCCATTGCAAGCCGCGTTGCCGCAGTGCAGGACCTTCAGGTCGCTATTGGTGGAATCGTAGTAACTAATCAGCCCCAGCCCATCCGCGCCGATGGTAATAGAGTTGTGCGAGCCAACATCGCCCGCGCTGTCCACGCTGGCGGCCGCGCCCGGGCCGGGCAGGTTCGGTTGGTAGGGGGTCGTGCTGTTATCCACCCCATCGGCAAAGCCCGCTGGCACGCCGGTCAGCCCGCTCCACGGTGCGCCGGTCACAGAGAATTGTGTGCCGTTCAGCGCCAGTCCACTGCCAGCGGTGTAGGTGGTGTTAGTGTCGGTGTCGTTATCCACGCCATCGGCAAAGCCCGCCGGAACGCCTGTCAGCCCGCTCCACGGTGCGCCGTTGGCGATGGTCGCGGTTCCCGCGTTGGCGGCATAGAGCGCATAGGGCGCGGGTGTCAGCGCCTGGCGCGGCGCGAGCGCGGTGAAACTGCTGTCGTTCCCGCACTTGACCGCCATTTGCAAGTAGCGCGCGCTCCCGGCAAAGGGGTTGGCCCCAAATTCATTGCTACCATTCAGGGCGACGGTGAACAGGCCGCTGTTCACTGACACATTGTTCACGGTCTGGATCGCGCCGCTTTGTGTTCCCAGCGTGGCCGCATCCCACAAGCCAAATTGAAAATTACAAGTGCCGGTCACCGCATTATTACCGCTCTTGAGTTGCCCCTGATAGGTGAAGGCCGTGCCTAGGGTGGCTTGTGCGCTGGCTTGGGGGGCTGGCCCACCTTCTTGCGCCAGTGTTCCACTCACATTCATCAACAAAGCAAATAGCACGAACAACGATAGATAGGGTTTACGTGGCATGGGGGGGGCGCTCCTTAGTCCCCAGGCAATAAAAAGACGGCTCTAACTGAGCCGTCTGCAGTATACCCCCCATTCTTGACCGATATTATCTACATTATGCCACCACACTCGCTGGTTGCTCCACCGGGATAGCCTCATCCTTGCGGAACTCGATGCCCACGCCTTCCAACCAATCCACTACCACCGCATCGCCGGATTTGAAATCGCCTTTGAGCATTTGGACCGAGAGCGGACTCTCGACGTATTTCTGCAACGCCCGGCGCAGGGGCCGCGCCCCGAACTGGGGGTCGAAGCCCTCGCGGGCCAGCCAACCCCGTCAGAAAGGGCAAGGCCCACGGGCGCTTGGCCCACGGCACCGTGACCATCAG
>CAYUFY010000336.1:0-5848 GCA_964443795.1 uncultured Anaerolineales bacterium
AATGACAGCATAGAGGGTGTGGTATTTAAGAAACGCACTCTAAGGGCAGGGGGCTTGCCCTTGCCCCAACAGGGCGACCACAAGGGGCGCCCCTACGTTCTTCCATACGGATACCACCAACTTTTCTCGCTCACGTTGAAATCCCAATGCACGTGCTTGGTCTCGCGGAATTCGTCGAGGCCCTCGATGCCCAGTTCGCGCGCGCCGCCGGAGAACTTCATGCCGCCAAACGGCCCGGCATAGTTGTCGGTCAGGGGGTCGTTAATCCACACCGTGCCGGCTTTCACTGCTTCAAAAAACAATTTCGCTTTGGCGGGGTCGCTGGTCAGCAAACACGCGCCGAGGCCGTAGTCCGAGTCGTTAGTCAGCGCAATGGCTTCGGCGAAAGATGAATACGTCATCAGCGGGATGGCGGGGCCAAAAGTCTCCTCGCGCATGATGGGCATTTCGTGATTGACGTTATCGAGGACGGTTGGCTCGAAGAAGTAGCCGCGCGCGAACTGCGGTGGTCGCCGCCCCCCCACGAGGACGCGCGCCCCGTGGGCCACGGCGTCAGTCACGTGGCGCTCGACCTTGGCGCGGAACGGTTCCCCAATCATCGGCCCGACATCGGTGGTGGCTTCCAGACCGGGGCCGAGCCGTAAGCCGCGCACGTGTTCCACCAACGCTTCGGTAAACTGCGCGGCCTTGCTCTGCGGCAAATACACGCGCTCGGTGCTGGTGCAGACTTGCCCGGCGTTGATGAGCGCGGCATACGCCACCGCTTTGGCGGCAATCTCGGGGTCGGCATCCTCGGCCACCACAAACGCATCCTTGCCGCCCAGTTCGAGATGCAATTTCTTCATCATCGGCCCCGCGAGCGAAGCAATGCGCTGGCCGGTGGCCAAACTGCCGGTGAAGGCAATCACCGGCACGTCTTTATGCGTCACCAACAGCTCGCCCGCTTCTTGGCCGTAGCCCGTCACTACATTCAGCACGCCCGCTGGTAAGTGGTCGAAACAATGCTCGGCCATGTACAGCGTCGAGAGTGGCGTTAACTCGGAGGGCTTAATCACCACCGTGTTGCCCGCCGCCAACGCGGGCGCCACCTTCCACGCCATGAGCAAGAGCGGATAATTCCACGGCGTAATGCACGCGGCCACGCCATACGGCTCTTTGAGAACCAGATTCAGTTGCGACATCTCGCCCGAGGGCAGAACGCGCCCGCGCTCATGCCGCCCCAACTCGGCGTAATAATCAAACGTGTTCGCTACCCATTCCAGTTCTTCGGCGTTCTCGGAGAGGGGCTTGCCTTCTTCGAGCGTGAGCAGGCGCACCAGCGCGTCCCCGTGCGCCCGCACTTTGGCCGCGACCTCGTGCAACATTTTCGCGCGCTCGTTGGCTGGCGTCACGCGCCACTGCTCAAACGCCGCTCGCGCCGTGCTCACCGCCGCTTCGGCATCCGCCGCTGTCCCGCGCGGCACGGTGTCGAGCACCTCCTCGGTGGCCGGGTTGTGAACTTCGATGAATTCTTTGGCTGAACCCTGAGTGAAGTGACCGTTGAGATAGTGAAGGGGCATTTTTTTAAAGTGACAAGGGGCAGGTGACAGGTGTCGAGAAAAATCTTCCCGTCACCTGTCCCTTGTCACCCGCAACTTACCACGCAAACGCTTCGGGCGCCTCGCCGCCGGGGCCGGGCCAAATTTTATCGAAAGCCTTCAGCGTCTCGGGCGCAAGTTTGATTTCCAACGCGCGCAAAGAACCATCCAATTGCTCAATCGTGCGCGGGCCAATGATGGGCGCGGTAACCACCGGGTTATGCAACAGCCACGCCAGCGCCACATCGGCGGGTTGTTCACCCAGCTTTTTGCACAGCGCCTCATACTTCTTCAGTTGCGGCAGGTTGGCTTTGATGGCTTTCTGCTTGTCCGGCTCGGTGCGGCGGCCCTCGGCGGCCTTCTTGAGCGCGCCACCCAGCAACCCGCCCGCCAGCGGACTCCACGGAATGATGCCCAAACCGTACGCGCGCGCGGCGGGCAGGACTTCCATCTCCACCATGCGGTCTTTGATATTGTAGAGGCACTGCTCGGAGACGAGGCCCAAAAAGCGCCGCGCCCGCGCGGACTCTTGCGCCCGCGCCAAATGCCAGCCCGCGAAGTTACTGCTCCCGACGTACAACACCTTCCCCTGCGCCACCAACGTCTCCATCGCCTGCCAGATTTCATCGAACGGCGTGTCGCGGTCAATGTGGTGCATCTGATAAACGTCAATGTAGTCGGTTTGCAACCGGCGCAGGCTTTCATCGCACGCCCGCCGGATGTGCAGAGCCGACAGCCGCGAGTCATTGGGCCACTCGCTCATGCGCCCGTAGACTTTGGTGGCGAGCACGGTCTTCTCGCGTCGCCCGCCGCCCTGCGCGAACCACCGCCCAACGATTTGCTCGGTGACGCCCTCGCCCGTCTTGCGCCCATACACATTGGCCGTGTCAAAAAAATTCAGGCCCACTTCCAGCGCGTGGTCCATAATGCCAAAACTATCCTCTTCCGTCGTGAACGGCCCAAAATTCATCGTGCCGAGGCATAAGCGGCTAACTTTCAATCCCGTGCGACCTAAGTGCGTGTAGTTCATGAATAGACTCCTATAAGAAAGTTCAAACGCCAAACTTCAAACGGTTTTGAAGTTTGGCGTTTGAACTTTGAAATTACACCATGTACGGCACCGCCAGCCCCTTCTCCAATAACTCCTTGTTCAACGAGCGCCCATTGGCGGCGACCTCGGCGCGGGTTTTGGCGCCGGGCAGGTAGCGCACGTCCGCGAGATAGCGCCCATATTTTTCTTCTTTGTAAGTGGTGAGGATGACGGGCGCGCCAACCGGCAGAGCTTGCTCGACAAAGGCTTTGGCCTTAAGCCCCGCCTCACGCTCGGGGCCGCGAATCTCCGGCGTGTTCAGGCCTTTGAGCCGCACTTCAATGGTCATGCGGATGAAGAAGCCGAGGTCTACGTCAAAGTACATTGTGTCGCCATCTACAACACGGACGAGAGTGGCAGGATATTCAAACATGAGGCCTCTGATAGAAAAATTAAAAACCCAAATTTCAAATAGTCACGCCGGTCTCCGGACAGCGCGAGAGGTTTATACCCTAGACACTATTGGAAATAAGTTTTGGAACGCGTTTTCGTAGGGGCGTTCAATTGAACGCCCCTACGAAAATGTTATTTCCGATAAGGTCTACTGAAGGCCGAGCTTCCTCGCCGCGATGTGGCACGGAAGGACAGGGCCGATTAAGGTTGCGTCACCGTTACTGTGTAATATGCCTCGGTAGCGGCGCAGTCGGCGGCGAGCGCGGGGGTGTGGTTCTCGACGGTGAGATAGAGCCGCGCATAGTGCGTGGCATCAAACGTGATTTGGCCGCTGGCGGGGATGGGGATGAGGTCGGGCATGGGCGAGCGGGAGTGAAAACCCACCAGCCGCGCGGTGAGTGGGACCCCGGGCGTGGTGCCGGTGAAAACAAGCTGGAGTGGCACGTTGGAGGCTTGAAACGGGGTCAGGTCAATGTAATCCACGCCAAAACTGCCCACACCATCGGGCGGAGTGTAGGTGAGGGTGCCGTCCCAGTTGAGGGGCGAGAGCCGGCCTTCGATGATGACCGGTGGGTAATGGGTGGCTTCGTTCATGCAATAAGGACTCCCCGCCGGGCAATCCTGCCGGGCGAGGTTGGCGATAATCCAGTTGCTCCAATAGTCATCCAGTTGTCCGTCGAGACCAGCGGCGAGGGCAAAGAGGCCGTCTTTATCGCGCGCGGCTTCCCAAATACGCGAGAGAATTTTTTCACCGAGCGGATGGTTTTCGACGAGGTATTTGAGAAAGTACCAATGACTGTAGGGATGATAGTCGAGGTCCAGCGTGGTATCCACGAAAGGCAAACAGGCATCGGGGTTGTCGGCGTGGGCGCGGAGGTAACCGACATTGTCGTGGAGGGCCGGGTACTGTAAGGATTCGATGACGGCGGCGGTGGATTCGAAAAGCCACAGTTCCTCATTGGAATCGTAGCCATATTGAACTGAGTGATTGAACTCGTGGGCGGAGGTATTGGCGAGGGCTTCGAGCGGGGTCAGGCCGAGGTCGGCGTAACCGACGAAGGTAGTGTCGAGCGCCATAAAAGAGAAGGCGGCGCTGGTTTCGATGGCCGGGGTGAAGGGGTTGTCGCCGATGGTACCGCCTGCGCCGTCGGAGTAGCCGTAGTAGCTGATGGGGATGAGATAGATATCGAAGCGGTCATCCCCACCCAGGCCGCCATCGGCGGGTGGGACGGCGAAGCCCAGACGGTTGATTTGCATATCCCAGGCGTATTCCATGGCCGCGCCGAGGTGTTCGACATAGGCGCGCGAGGGCGGGGCGTTGGCTGGCTCGGTGGAATAGTGGGTGAGGAAGTGCGCGGTGTTATACAGGCTCGCGGGGCCGACGAGGGCCGGGCGGGGCTGGCGATTGATCGGGTAATGCGTGGCCCCGGCGGGCGGGGTTGCAAAACTGTTCGGGGTAGCGACCACGTGCGGGGAGGCCGAGTGCGTGAGGGCCACTATCACGCCGAGGGCCAGAGTCAAAATTAAAGCCGGGAGGAGAGGCGGCCGATTAGGCATAAAAAATCCGGCCTCTGAATGAAGCCGGATTTCTAGTGTACTACATTTCTTTTAGGTATAGGAAACGCGCGTTTAGAAAAAACAGACGGCGCCATGTGGCGCCGTCTGTTTGGCTTTAGTTGCCGCCTTTCACTTCCGTCCAGAGTTTGTCATAGAGCGGAAGCGCGTCGCCGACATCGTCAATGCGATGCCCCTTTTGGATTTCAGCAGGGGGCGTGTTGGTGATGGGCGAGTCGTTGTAAGCGGTGTAGATGTCGGCCTGCGCGGTCTTGGCGTAATCGAGCGCGGCTTTGTTCGGATTCGTGTAGGGGAAGTCTTTGAGCATGAGCCAGAAGACATTGCCCTGCATGGTGTAGTTGAGCCAGGCGTAGGCGGCATCGAGGTGCGGGGCGCCGGCGGGAATGGCGTAGTTATCCTGCCAGAGGATGGCGCCCTCGGCAGGGTAGACGTATTGGATGGCGGCTTTTTCCTGCTGGGCGAGGAAGGCTTCGCCGGTCCAGGTCATGCCTAGGTCCACGTCCCCCGCGATGAGTGCGGTCTTGGGGCTGTCGCTATCGAACAGTTTGATGTTGGGGACGAGTTCGGCGAGTTTGGCTTGGGCTTCCGCCAGTTGCGCCGGGTCTTTGGTGTTCACGTCGTAGCCGAGGGTGAGCAGGGTGAGGCCGATGGTGGCGCGGGAGTCATCGAGGAAGACGATGCGGCCAGCATATTCGGGCTTCCACAGGTCGGCCCACGACTGGGGCACATTGGTGACCTTCTCGGTGTTAACCACGATGGCGTCGGTGCCCGCCTGATAGGGCAGGGTGTATTCGTTGTTCGGGTCAAAGGCAAAGTTGAGGTAAGTGGAGTCGAAATTGCCCATGATGCTGAGCTTGCTCTTGTCGAGTTTCTGCAACAGGCCCTGGCGGATCATGAGGCTGACGATGTAGTCGGTGGGTTGCACCAAGTCGTAGGCCGCGCCGCCCGCCGAGAGTTTGGCGTACATTTCTTCATTGGCGGAATATTCATCGCGGTTGACTTTGATGCCATAGACCAACTCAAAGCAGTCAATGGCGTCTTGCGGGATATACTCAGTCCAGACGAACAGGTTGATTTCCTTGGACGTGAGTTCCGCCTTTGGCTCGGCGGCGGGACATTCGAAGCCCGAGGGGGCGACGAGTTTCTGGGGCGCGGCCGTGGGGGCACTGGTAGCGCCGCCTCCACCACAGGCCGCCAGCAAGAGACTGAGCGC
>CAYUFY010000337.1:0-5844 GCA_964443795.1 uncultured Anaerolineales bacterium
ATGAAAACCATTTTATCTTGCCAGAAGGAGTAGGGTGGAATTTTGCGGTTGCTGATTATAAACCTGCCGAATGGCTATGCCTTCACCCTCCACCCTTCCGCATCAAACAACGGCTCCGTCGCCACCGTCGCGGGCAGGCGTTGGCCGAAATATTCAATCTCCAGTTTTTGGCCGGGCTGTGCCAGTTCAATGGGCAGGTAGGCGTAAGCAATGTGCTTGCCGATGCTGTAGCCGGTGTTGGACGAGGACACTTGTGCGACCACGCGGCCATCAGCGAAGATGGGTTCGCGGCCCATCACCACATCGCCGGGGCGGTCGAGGGTGAGACAAATCAACTTGCGGGTGATGCCTTGCGCTTTGGCTTTGAGCAAAGCCTCGCGGCCAATGAAATCCTTTTTGAGACGCAAAACATGCTCCATGCCCGCTTCAAGCGGGTTCCAGTTTGCGTCCATGTCGAAGGTCAGGCGGCGGTAGCCTTTCTCGATGCGCATACTGTCCATCGCCGCCATGCCCGCGGCAATCAGCCCGTGCGGGCGGCCCGCGTCCCATAGCGCATCCCAAACGTGCGTGGCATATTCGGCGGGGACGTAAATCTCCCACCCCAACTCGCCCACATACGAGACGCGCAGGGCATAGCAAGTGGCCGCGCCGATGGTGATTTCGCGGGCGGTGTAATAGGGGAAGGCGGCGTTGGACACATCATCGCTGGTGGTGCCCGCGAGGATGTCGCGGGCCTTTGGCCCCCACAGGCCCAGCGCGCCGTAGGCTGAAGTCACATCGTTGATGCGAACATCCAAACCTTTGGCCCGCGTCTCACGCCGAAGCCACGCGATATCGCGCGGGCCAGCGCCCGCCCCGCTGAGGACGCGGAAACGGTCGGGGGCCAGGCGCACCACCGTCATATCGCTCCGCATCCTGCCGTTGTAATCGAGGAGCAGGGTGTACACCACCTTGCCCACCGCCACATCCATGTTGTTGGTGAACACCCACTGTATCAACGCCAACGCATCAGGGCCTTCCACTTCAATTTTCACAAAGGTGCTCATGTCGAACAGCGCGGCGGATGCGCGGGCGCGCAGGTGCTCGGCGGCTTGCACCGGCGACCAGTATTGTGCCGCCCAGCCGGAGCGCATCGGCACATCGGGTTCTTCGATGCCCGCGTTGGCCTCGCACCACGCGGCCCGCTCCCATCCGCTCATCTCGATAAAAAAAGTTTGCTGTGCGGCGTAGCGGTCATAGAACGGCGTGCGCCGCAGACCGCGCGGGGTCGTCATCGGCTCGGCGGGGTGGGGGATGAGATGGACGTTGCGATACGCTTCGTTGCCGCGAATCGAAATATACTTGGGCGTGAGCGCATGTTTGTGGAAGCGGCTGATGTCGGCCTCGCGCAAATCCAGTTCGGGATAGCCCTGCGTCATCCACTCGGCCAGCGCTTTGCCCACGCCCGCGCCGTGCGTAATCCACACCGCTTCGGCCAGCCACAGCCCATCCACGTCGGGGTGTGGGCCGAGGAGTGGGTTGCCATCCGGCGTGAACGAGAACATGCCGTTGAACGATTCCACTATTGGCTTGTCCTTCACCATTGGAAAGACCTCGGCGATTTGCTCAAACGGCTCGCGGAAATGTTCGGGCGTGAACGGATTCTTAGACGGCTCATCGTTCGGACCTTGGCGCTGGCGGATTTTCTCCGGCGCGACGGGCAGGGGGGCATGTTGATAATTGCCGATGCCAAACAACGGCCCGAATTGACGACAATAGATAAGGTGGTCATGCACGCGCACGATGGGCATGGAGACTTCCACCCCGGTGGCCGCGAGTTCGGGGATGGGGCCGACCTTGACGTATTGATGTTCCATCGGCATCAGCGGAATCACGATACCCGCCAGGCGGCCAATGAGCGGTCCCCAAATGCCCGCGCACACCAACACCATCTCGGTTTCGATGCGGCCCTGATTGGTGACGACGGCTTTGATTTTGCGCCCCTCGCGTTCGATGCCCGTGACGGACGTGTGCCCGTGGAACGTGCCTGCGCCCAGCGCGGTGACGACATTGGCCATCGCCTCGCACGCCACCACCGGCGCGCCAATGCCCGCGCCCGCCGTAAACAGCCCGCCGATGATGGTGGTCTCGTCAATCACCGGCACGCTTTGCTTCACATCCGCTGGAGTCATCAAATGGCAATCAATGTTGAAGCCTTGTCCCCACCCATGCCGCCGCTTCAGTTCGTTCCAACGCGCGTCGGAGCGGGCCACTTCCACACTGCCCAGCAGGTTCGCGCCCTTGCGCCCGTTCACTTCCAATGATTCATAGAGCGGCAAGCCATACTTGGCGAACTCCGTCATCATGCGCGAGCCAGTGATGAGCGTGAGGCCGCCGGGCGCGTGGCTGGTGGAGCCGCCCGTGTGAAACAGCGGCCCCGCATCCACTACCACCATATCCTTCCAGCCCAACTGGGCGAGATGATAGGCCGTGCTACAACCGGCAATGCCGGCACCGATGATGACGAGGCGGGCGGAGGATTGCATGGGCGACTCCAAAAGAAAAGTGAGCAGTGAACAGTAATCAGTGAACAGTAAGAACTGATGACTGATGACTGGTCACTGATTACTTGAATACGATGACCCCTCTTGCCGTCTCCCCCCCCAACATATCGGCATACGCCTCGTTGATTTGCTCCAGCGGGTATTGCTTGGAGATGAGGCGGCCCAAGTCGAGCAGGCCGCGTTGGTAGAGGTCGGCGATGAGGGGAAAGTCGCGGGCGGGGTTGGCGGTGCCGTAGTAACTGCCGGTGATGGTTTTTTCCTGGCGGGCGATGATGGCCCCGGGTAGATTGGTGCCGCTCCCCATCGGGGAGATGCCGACGAGGACGAGGGTGCCGCCTTTGCGGGTGGCCGCGAGGCTTTGCTCTTGCACGGCGGGGATGCCGATGGCCTCGAAGACAAAATCCGCCCCGCGCCCGCTGGTGAGGGCGCGAATGGCTTCAGTGGCTTCTGGCCCGCCCATCAATACATCGGTGGCACCGAAGGCTTTGGCGATGTCGAGTTTGCCCTCGGCTTTGTCAATGGCAATGATGCGACTCGCGCCCGCGAGTTTTGCGCCCATGATGACGCTCAGGCCCACGCCGCCCGCGCCGAATACCGCGACACTGGAGCCGGGCTTGACCTTGACCGTGTTCAAGGCCGCGCCCACGCCCGTCGTCACCGCACACCCGATGAGCGCCGCTATCGTCAGCGGAATTTCTTTCGGCATCAGCACGCAACATTCCTGCGGCACCACGCAATAATCCGCGAAGCAGGCGAGGGCGCTGAAGTGATAGACGGGCTGGCCGTTTTTGCTCAGGCGCGTCGTGCCGTCCATCATCAGCCCATCCCAAATCGGGCCGACGTAGGTTTCGCACAGGCTGGGGCGGCCTTCGAGACAGTAGAAGCAGTGGCCGCAATTGGGGGCCCAACTGAGGGCGATGTGGTCGCCGGTTTTAAACTTGGTCACGCCGGGGCCGACAGCCTCCACCACGCCCGCCCCTTCGTGGCCCGGCACGACGGGCGTGGCGTGTTTGGTGGCGCCGGTCATCAGGTGCCAATCGCTGTGGCACACCCCGGCGGCGGCGACTTTGATAAGCACTTCACCCGCCTGCGGCTCGGCGAGATCGAGGGTTTCAACGACAAAAGGTTTTCCTACTTCGTAGAAGACAGCGGCTTTGGTTTGCATGAGGGTTAGTTGGGGGAAGGTTCAATAAGTTTGGCGCGCACATCGAGCACTTCGGTTTCGCCGTCAGGCGCCCACCAGAAGTAGATGAGCTTAAGCGGCGTGGCGCCGATGTTGCGCATGGCGTGGCAATCGAAGGGTTGATGCCGGATGGCGGTACCGGCCGGTGCCACAAAGGTGTGGTCGTTCACCGTCCATTCTGCGATACCTTCGATGACGTAGTAGATTTCGGGGGAGGGGTGCGCGTGGAAGGGGTAGAACGCGCCGGGGTCAAGTTCCAAAATCCCCATCCGCGCGTCGGGGGTGTGTGGCTCGATGGGCTGGCTACTGCCAATGAGTTCTTTGTAACGATAAACCATCCGTATTTCGGGCGGGTAGGTGGGGTTGCTGGTCCATTCTAACTGATCGGCGTGGATGTGGTCGGTGGTGGTGGGCATGTGTGTCTGAGGCCTTGATTTTGAATTGGAGTCGGGCTTGGCGCTGGGGATAACTCCCGTAGCCAGCTCGACTCTCTTAAAACCAAGTACCCGATATGGATTATGTCGCAAAGTATATCGGATAGAGTTGGTCAAAACCACAGACTTGTTGCCTAAGGTTTGGCGAAGGGACTTGTGCCGTGGGCACAATGCGAGGAATGAACTTGAGATAGCTTGATATGGCGCGAGGGAATAGCCAGCCGGGCCAGTCGCCGAAACGGACGCCGAAGCCTTAGCTCAAAAAATGGCCCGATGGCTTATGACCACGTGGTGGCGGGCCTGGGTTGCAATTCACCATCCAAATAAATATCCACCTTCTCATTGAAGAAGCAGAGCAGGTTTTCAATCTTGGTACATTCGGGGATGGGAGTGGGGTAATACCACACCAGATTGGGATAAGTTTGGCCACCGATTGTGACAGAATAGTACGCGGCCAGGCCTTTATAGGGGCACCGCGTGTGCGTTTCGGTGGGGACGAGCAGTTCCATCCGCACATCCATTTTGGGGATGTAATAGCGGGTGGGCAGGCCGGTCTCGAAGAGCAGGCTGGGGCGGTGGGTGTCGGCGACAGTCTCGCCAGCAATCACCACTTGAATATGGCGCGAACTATGGCAGACATCAACCCGTTTGTAGGGGTCACGCGCATGGACAAAGACTTCCTCATCTTCCTCGAACCAGGCATCCATGGCCTTCCAGTCGAAGGCGACATACCCTTGCAGGTTGGGCGCGCCTTTGGCCCGGTGGGTGTAGGTCCAGGCGGCGTTCTCGGCCTGCCGGCCCTTGATTTTGAGATGGAAATACTCGGCTTGGCCGAGCGCGTCTTTCACCGTATGGCCGCTGGGGATGAGATACTCCGTGCGGACATTCTGGGTGGGGAAATAGTACACGGGCAAGCGTCCCGCGCCGCGCAAGAGCATCACGCTTGTGCTGTCGGCGATGGTCACGTTACCCAATTTGGTCCGCACCCAGCGGGCAGTCGGCTCCCACTCGCTGTGGTGATCGGGGATGTAAGTGACGGCGGCTTTGGTCGTGGCGGTTTTACCTTTGGAGGGGGATTTTGTTTTCATGGGAGACCTTCAGCACTGATTAAATTTAGACCGCTAAAGAGGATGAATCCCCGCTACCCGAAAGAAATTTTCGAGAAACTTGCGCCCATCGGGATGAGCCTCATCCCAGGCCTCCGGGTGAAATTGGGTGGCGTAGAGGGGTTTGGTGGCGTGGCCAAACATTTGTACGGTGCAGATGTCGGTGCTGGCATATAACTTAAATCCAGCGGGCACGGCTTTGGTTTCCCAGTAGTGTGACTCTAGGAAGATGGGGGTCGCGCCCAAGCCATCGAAAAAAGGGTGTTGCTCGACAACGCGAACGGGCATAAAGCCGCGCTCTTGAATCATGCCGGGGGCCAGTTTGGAGGCGGGGCTATCTGGCTCCGATTGGCCGGGCGTAAGTTGACCAATCGGGCCAACCACCGAGCCGTATGTTTGCGCGAGGATGTGACTGCCGCCGCAGAAAGCCAGGGTCGGCCACGCGCCCTCACGCAACGCTCCGCGCAGTCTAGCGAGAGTAGCTTCCGGGTAATGCTCGAATTCGGTGGTGTTGCCGCTGACCACCAGCGCCCGAATGTTCAAGGCCCGCAAGCGCTCCGGTGTGACCTGGTGATAGC
>CAYUFY010000338.1:0-5842 GCA_964443795.1 uncultured Anaerolineales bacterium
GTCAACCCCAACTTGATGAGCGATTTTGGCCCGTTGGTGTTGCTCAATGACCGTATAAAGTTTGTCAATTGGCGTAATGCCACCGCACACCTCAAGCGCCGCCAACACAATACTGCGCCACGTCTGATGGCGATGGTCTTGCATATTGAATTCTTTAGGATGAGTTGCAACCCGCACTGGCACAATCCATGCATTGGGCTTCCGCATAACCATCACCCACTCCGTGACCAAGAGTGCCGTCTGCGTCGAATAGGTCTTGCGCCCGGTGGTCGTATTGAACTGAAGCTTGACACCATCGAGTGCTAACTCGCCATACAGATTGAGCATTCGATGCAATGGGTACAAAACCCCTTGGCGGCGCAAGGAGCCAATGAGAATAGCGACATGCCCGCCCCGTTTAAGGTGACTGTAGGCGGCATATTGGGCTTGGTTAGCCATCTGCACAAACCGCTCCAGCGTGGGTGCGGCGGACAAGTCTGCCGGATGGGGTGCCTCACCCCACACTTGGCCGCTGTAATGGATGAGATCAAAATACGGTGGGTGGAACACAACTAACTCGGGTGCAGTCCCATCCGAACAGGGTGGGAAGGCATCTTCCAAGATATTGAAGCCAGCCTGCAAATCCCCAGCCCAATACGGAATACCAAACGCTTTACAGACGGCTTCCGTAGTTCCACCTCCAGCAAACGGATCAGCGATGGAACGTGCTTTGAAGAGGTCGAGGAGATCCAGCACGAACTTGCCACTGAAATTGCCGGGATAGCGTGCGTTCCCCCACGGGCCACGCTCAGGATAGGCAAAGAGATTGGTGTGATGCCCGCTAAATTCGGGCACGATGGGTATTGAATAAGGTGGCCGAGCATGTTGGAGCACTTCGGCGGATTGTTGGGATCGGGAAGCCTCAGGCGACATCACCCTAGTGTATCAAGTTGCCCCTCATGCAGACAACTGTTATGCACAACGGATTACCGCGAAATTTTTGGTGGTGGCAATAGAGTTTGACGGTTTGCTAAGATATTGGCATGGCAGGCCCTGAGCGTCGCCCACACCTAGATGAGGGACAACAATTTATCAAAGAAGATTTATCCGGCGACCATTTCTACGCGGCGTATATCTTTGACCAAGCGGGGAGTCGCCGTCCCGACATTGAAACGGTTATCGCCGAAGCCCAACGATTAGGTTATCCGGTACGCTATTGGTGGTTATCGGAGGCAATGCAACTGGACGATTGTCCTGAACGGCTCATTGTGTGTGTCCATCATCCTGCAAATGATGTCAATGCGGGCATGGATTTATATGAGGCGCTAAAACAGAAAGCAGCCCGTTGGGATGATTATGAAGCGGCGGCTCTAGAGGAGTACGCATGGTTGGGCAAGCGAATTACGAGCCAAGAAGGAATTTTTAAACGCGCTGGGAGTTCCTTGTTTCCTAAACTCCAAAATCTATGAAAAGGGAAAAGCGTTTTGATATTTATCCAAGGGTCTCTGTTTGTGTAGGCCAACGCTATTGGTGGGTGTCCGCGAGGAATAGGTTGTTCCCCCTAAGTAGCTTGCTACGATAGGTTTTTTTTTACAGTTTGCAGATATATCCTTGGGCTTTCGCTCGTTCAAGAATCCGGCTCATCTATCAAGCAATGAGATGGTGCCGATAAGCGATTAATGGCTGGTTCGCTTAAGAGTTTCATCAAATTGTCGGGCAAGGTCTTCGAGCGTGCCTTGCGTAATTATTTCCTGTTCAGCTACCCAGCGGACAACCGTAGTGGATGGTGCCAATTCAGGGTGCTCAATTAGGACGAGAATGAGCAAACTAGAGAGGGGAATGTAATTGAAGCCTAAGATGGATAGATAATTTTCAAACGGTTGAGGGCGGTAAAAAGGGAGTGGGGGAGTATCAATTTGGTAGGCCGTCAATTCTTCTGGATGGGGTTGGGCGTTAAATTGAAGCATTAGCACTTGTAAATAGCGGTCAATATCTATCGGATGGAAAATATGGATGGATTCGCGGTAAGACACGCTATGACTATATGGGTTGAAGGTTGACTTTTGCAATTCGGGTGTTGGGAATGTTATGCTCAAGTCTATGGTTGAAGCACTTGATGAATTGCCCGCTCCACCAATTGACGAGCCACAGGGTTTTCCTTCCCCAGAGCCATCAGCCCATCAAGATTTTCTGGTGTATTACCGCTTAGGCGGTTTGATGCTGGCTTCGGCACTGAGCAGTCAGGATGCCAGCGAAAAGGTTTTTGCTTTGCTTCATGCGCTCGTCGGCAAAGCAGAAGACAAAGGGGTCTCACCCATAGAGGCCAGCCGAGTGCGCCTAGGCGAGTTGGCAGTAGAAATTGAATCGGTGGAGGCAACAGAATTTTTGGATGATGGGCCATTGGCCGCTGAAGCAAACATGCCTCAGCTTACCAGCAATAGAGAACCCAACGAGCCGCAAGAATCATTTGATGTGTATGCCAGCGTTGCCCGCGCGGATTTGCAAAGGTTTGGTTTTGATGCCAACCAAATTACGGATGCTGACATGGAAAAGCTGGCTAGAAAAATGGGCGACGATTACATGGAGCAACTTTTTTGGGTGTCGATGAGAATCATCGCCGAAGATTTGCACTTTCCCAAAACCACTCCCGCGCTTGACCTACACTAATCGGGTGGGGCCTTGATTGCGCTTGTAGCTCCCCGATGATGGCCCAACGGTTTTTATCGGCACTCGCACGCCCTGCGCCGGGCACCGTCGCCTTCGCTAACGCTTAGGCTTAGGGTTCTCAGTTCGCGCCGCTTTGGGGCACACCCGCGCCACTCACCTGAGGTTTGCAGTGGCGAGGCAGGGTCAACGCCTGCGCTTCTTAGCAGGCGCTTCGGCTGGCACTTTGGCCCACTGCGTGCGCCCGTGCCTGACCCGCCGCCACTCGCTTCACCTCCGGTTCGCTTTCCGCTTCACTCTCGCTCCGGCCTCCGGCACGCCTCGTAGATACGGCCTCCCTCAAACAGGGAAGCCGTCGTTTCACCCCTCCGTCCCCTGAGCGGGACGGCCCATCGGTTCGCGTTCGCTACGCTTTCAGCGCGAGCCGCTCACCCATGGGCCTGACGGAGGGGTTGCACTCTCCACTCGTCTGGCCTCCAGCACTCCGCTTCCGTTGCGCTTCACGCGGGCCGCCCCTGCGCTTGCGCTTCACTTCGCCCGCGCATCGCCTAACGCGGCATAGGCCGCCGCTTCGCTTCACCACGCACTATGACTATCGCTTCGGGCGAAAAACACCGCCCTTGCTCTAGTTCCCCTTCGCCCCGGCTCAGGGTCACAGAGCGTGCCAGCGGCCAACCCTACGCCGCTTGCGTGTCTACCTCGTAAGTCCACTCAGTCCCCAAAGTAACCCATCTCCCCAAACCCAAAAGCGGCGCATGGTGGAACGGCTGCCCGCCAGCCACCCAAGACCGCGCCGCGCATAGGTCGCGCTGGCGCGGCTTGTGTACCCGGCTTGGTGGGCATCCCAGTCGGCCACACCCACGCCCTTTGCTGTGCGCGCGCAAGGCGGCGCAAAACGGGATAGGCCCGCTCAGGCTTGCGCCGGGCGGAAAGCTCCCCGCCCTCAGGCTTGCGCCGCGTGCCTATCCCTGCGCCGCCTTCCATGGCCTTGGCTGGCGCAAAGTGCGCGCCAGCCTGCGGGCGCGTGCTCGCTTCGGTCTCACCTGCGGTGGGCATCGTGCGTTGCACGATTTTTCAACGTGGCCGTTTTTCTTTCGCCGCTTTATCCAACAAGGAGCCTTCCCCCCATGTCTACCATTCGTATTGCCAATAATTCTGTGAGTGTCATTGTTTCAGGGTATGCCATCGCCGAGATTGAGAATGAGCCAACCATCGTCTATTTGGACATTGCACCCCAGCACCCGAAAGCGGTGGGCGCGATTTGGGCCAGTCTGGTCAATGGGAGCAAGGAATGGTTGCGCCTCTACGATGACCAACTCGAACAATCCTTGACCGTGCGTGGCCTCAATCGCCGGTATCACCGCCTCACGATAGATACCCCCCGTATTGCGGGGCGAGCCCGTCCTAAGCATGTGCGTCTCGTTGCACCGCTGGCTTGTCAAGTGGCAAGCCTCGCTACACCCTTTGTAGTTCTGGCTTGGGTGTGGACAGATGGAGCAGGGGAGATTCACCACCTCCCACCAGCGACCGCCTTAGCCGCGATGCTGGAGCAGAACACCCCACTCCCAATTCTGATGACTTGGGGCGAGTATTTACTTGACCAAGCCATTGTCAGAGAGTTTGCTCAACCTCTGGTGCGTGGTGGCAATGCACCAGAAGGATATTGTATTGAATCGGCAGATTGGGAAAACATCATTGCCGAAGGGGTAGCGACGGGCCAGATACGGTTGAAAGGCTAAGAGCGATGGACTACATTGGATTCATGATGCCCGCCACCGAGTCCTGTCGTGGGACGCGCCATGTGTTTGCGTCTCTTATTCTGCCGCCTGCCGACGATGCGCTGTGCGAGTGTGGCGCAGTGACATGGGAACAGTCCTGCGCCATACGCTTGCGGGAAGTGATGGCGCGAGACCAAGCCACGCAGAGCAGGGAGGCGCAGAACACCCAAGGAGCGGAGGAATGATGAACCTTTTAGAACAGGCCATTCGTCAAACCATGACCCGGATGGAGAAGAGCGACCAACAAGCGCTGGAATAGGCCATGAAGAATCCAACAGCGAAATGGTATGTCAACGGTATTGACATTCTGCCAGCGACTATTGAAAGATGGAAACGTGAAGGGCGATGGCAACCTACGCCGCCCATAACCTTGCTTGAGGATATGCCCAATGATACAAAAAAATAATTATGCACTATGCGGCTTGAAGGACAATCCAAACTGGGGTATTACCCGACCCCCGAACTCACGCTTCAACACTTATTGTCTTGGTTGACGTGCGACGGGGAAGGGTTACGGCGTTATTTAGACCCGTGTTGCGGGAAGGGGGAAGCGTTGGCCGCCATTGCCCTGATGCACGGCCTCGCCGAGACTTACGGCATTGAATTGTCGGATGTGCGCGCTAAAGACGCTCAACAGCAACTGACTCACGTTATCAATACCGGTTACGAGTATAGCGTCATCACCGACGAGACTTTCTCATTAGTTCTACTCAACCCACCCTATGATGGCGAAGAAGTCACTGGCGGGGGAGCGCGGATGGAAGAAACTTTTTTGCTGAGCACCACGGCCCGCTTGATTGCCGAGGGGGTGTTGGTTTACATCATTCCCCATGCGCGCCTCAACGAGAAAATCACCCGCCACTTGACGGGTTGGTATCACCATCTGCAATGCTTCAAACTCCCCGAAGAAGAGTATGCGACGTTCAAACAGGTGGTGATTTTAGGCCAACGCCAAGCCGACTATCATGCGCCATCCGGGGAAACCTTGCGGGCTGTTCAACTGTGGGCCGACGGCAAAGCGTTAGGTGGGCCTCAAGGCCAAGCATTAGGCAGTACGGATTTACCGTATTTACCACCGGGAACTGGGGCGTATGCGATTCCGCCCTGCCCGCCTCGGGGCAAACATGGCGCGGCCTTTCGGTTTCAATATCTATTGGTGAGCGATGAAGACCGTTTGCGGGAAGCGCAGGCAGCCACCGAGCGGTTACAAGCGAGTCGGGAATGGCGCGATTTAGTGCCTCCCACCGAGCCGTCGGTGATTACCCCCGTGATGACCCCGAAGAAAGGCCACATTGGTCCGCAATTACTCAGCGGGTTATTGGGTACCAACCGCGTCAGTGCGGCAGAGGGTGAGCCACTCTTACTCAAAGGTAACTGCTCAGCCATCCAGCTGCGGCATATACGGCTGGTCGGTGAAAACA
>CAYUFY010000339.1:0-2730 GCA_964443795.1 uncultured Anaerolineales bacterium
TGCAATGCGGGGTCTGTGGCTACAACTGCCCCGTGGGTATTCCGGTGCGCGAGTATGCCCGGCAGGGTCTCATGGTGGATGACCTCCGTTGCGTGCAATGCGGTCAATGTGTGGAGGTGTGCCCGCGCGGCACCTTGCGGTGGAGCCGGGGCGCGGCTGAGCACCTAAACACCGACCCTGCCACCGAATACGCAGAACTCATGCTTTTATTCCCAGTTGAGGCTCAGGCCCCGGAATGACGCGCTACCTGATTATTGGTAATGGGGCCGCGGGCGCGACGGCGGCCGAAGAAATCCGCCGCCAGGATGCGCGAGGTGAGATCGTTATCCTCAGTGCCGAAAAATACCCCATGTACTCCCGGCCGGGTTTGGCCTATGTGATCATCAACGAAATCCCGGCCCAGCAGGTTATCGCCCGGCAACCGGAGTGGTATGCCCAAAAACGCATTCAAGTTATCCGTAACACGGGCGCTAAAGTGGATGTAGCCACCCATCGGGTTCAACTAACCGATGGCACCTTCCTGACCTATGACCGTTTATTGATCGCCACCGGCGCCCGGGCGGTGCCTTTGCCCTATCCAGGGGCGCAACTCAACGGAGTCGTCTTTCTCGACACGCTGGAGGGGACCAAGGATCTGCTCAAGCGCCTCAAACGCGCGAAACGCGCGGTGGTCATCGGCGGGGGGATTACGGCTTTAGAAATGGCCGAGGGGTTTGCCCATCAAAAGGTCGAGACGCATTATTTTGTGCGCCGCGACATCCTCTGGAGCCTAGTCTTTAACCAGCAGGAATCAAATCTCCTGGCTGACCAGATGCAAAAACATGGGGTGCAGATTCACTACAATACTGAGATCACGGAGGTCATTGGTGACAAGCGGGGCCGGGTAGCCGGGGTCAAACTGAACACCGGCGCGACTTTTCCGTGTGATTTATTGGGAGCAGGTATTGGGGTCAAACCCCAACTGGATTTGGTACGCGACACCCCCATTCAAATTGACAAAGCCATTCTCGTCAACGAGTACCTCGAAACTAACGTGCCCGATGTTTATGCCGCCGGGGACTGTGCTCAAATTTGGGATCGTTGGACCCAAAAACATACGATGGATGTGTTGTGGCCGACAGCGATTGCCGCCGGACGGATTGCCGGGCACAATATGGTCGGCCGCGAGCCGCGCAGGGCCTACGTCAAAGATACACCGTTTAATGCCTGCCTGCTTTTTGGCTTGCACATCACCGCCATTGGTCAATTAGGACACCCGCGGGACGAGAATGAGCCAGAGCTATTTCAACATCTCTCACGAGGCGCCTCAGAAGTGTGGGGCACCCGGCCCCATGCCTACACCAGCGCCTGGGCGCAAGACGGTCCCAATCTTATCCGGTTAGCGTTGAGCAACAATCGCCTAGTAGGAGCGCTGATTATCGGCGATCAGCGGCTGGCTGACCCATTACGCGATCTGATTGAATTACAAGCTGACATCGGCCCATTGCGGCCTCATTTACAAGCGGGTGGGCCTACGATGGCAAACACGATTCATAATTATTGGCGACTGGTAAAAATGCAGCCCCAAGTGGCCGATCAGCCTAGCCTGAACCAAGCGAGGTAAACCGATGTTACGCCAACGGCTCTCATGGGCCTTGACCATTCTGGTCGTTCTCGTTTTAGCTGGAGGCAGTGGCCTATCGGCCTTGAGCATCTGGGAGCCCTTTGCTCCCGGTGACCAATGGTATCCGCTTCAAAGTTGGGCCGAACACATGCGCCTCGTCTCAATCCGCGACCCCTTTGAGCGGGCCAGCCGATTATTGGATATTTTGGAACTCCGCTTGGGGGATGTCGAAGATCAGGCCGGCACCCCTGCTGAAGTTTTGGCAGTCCAAGAAGCTGACAAGGCCATGGATCTTGCTATCATCGCTATTAATGCCGTTCCAGCCGAGGCTCAGGGGCCATTGCGCTCACGCTTGGCGACGCTCGCCGCACGCTATCTGGCTATTCTGCAACGCCTGAGTGCTTTAGCCAGCGCCAACCCCAACCAATATTTAGATGCCATGCACAAAGCTGAGGCCTTGTTTCGCCTCGCCAATGATGCTCAAACCTCAATGGCCACGTTGGCTGGCTTGACCACCCCGGAGGAGATCGCCGCAAATCCAAGCAACGGATCAGCGGCTACCCTTACGCCCGTCAACGTGGCCCCTCATCCAGTTCCCTTTCCGCCTAACGCCACCTCAGGCCCACATGATTTCTTCCCGTTGACCGGCCGCCATGCCACATTGAGTTGTTCAGACTGTCATGCGAGTGGTCAATATAAAGGCACGGTCAAGCTCTGTACCGATTGTCACGGTGCCGTCAAACCAGTCAATCACTATCCCGGTGGATGCGATCAATGCCACACCACGGTGGCCTGGACTCCAGTTAATTTTAATCACACTGGTTTCACCGATTGCGCGGGTTGCCATACCCCGAAAAAACCGGCCAACCATTACCCGGGGCAGTGTTCCGATTGTCATACGACCACCGCTTGGCTTCCCGCCAGCTTTAATCACACCGGGTTCACCGATTGCGCGGGGTGTCATACCCAGAAAAAACCGGCCAACCACTACCCGGGACAATGTTCCGATTGTCATACGACCACGGCTTGGCTTCCCGCCAGCTTTAATCACACCGGGTTCACCGATTGCGCAGGGTGTCATACCCAGAAAAAACCGGCCAACCACTACCCGGGACAATGTTCCGATT
>CAYUFY010000339.1:2830-5838 GCA_964443795.1 uncultured Anaerolineales bacterium
GTCATACGACCACCGCCTGGCTACCCGCCAGCTTTAATCACACCGGGTTCACCGACTGCGCGGGTTGCCATACCCAGAAAAAACCAGCCAACCACTACGCGGGCCAGTGTTCCGATTGTCATGCCACCACGGCTTGGCTCCCGGCCAACTTTAATCACACCGGTTTCGCCGATTGCGCGGGGTGTCACACCAAAAATCTGCCGGTTCCCCATTACACCGGGCAATGTAGTTTGTGTCATGCGACTACGGCTTGGCAAGGTGCGGTTTTCAATCACAGCATCATTGGCAATGCCGATTGTTCAACCTGCCATACCTCGCCCGCTAATCATTGGCCAGCCCCGTGTACCCGGTGTCATGTGGACACCAGCAATTGGGCTAACGCTCATTTTGACCACAGTGTTATTGGTAGTGCAGACTGCGCCACTTGCCACACCTCGCCCGCCAACCATTACGCCGGGGCGTGTCGGACTTGCCACACCGACACCGCCAACTGGCGGAATGCAACTTTCAATCACAGCACGATCGGCGGCACAGAATGCTCCACTTGCCACGCTCCCCCTGCCAACCATTTTTCAGGTTCGTGCCAGGGGTGTCACACCGACACCACCGACTGGCACAAGGCCACTTTCAATCACTCGTTCCCCATTAATCACTTTGGTGCCGGTGGCAACTGCGCTATATGCCATACGAATAACAACTATAGTGACTGGACTTGTACGGCGTGCCATAGCGATACTGAAATGGACGAAAAACACCATGAAATCTCTGCCTATGCCACGCGTAGCTGTACGGCCTGCCACGCCAATGGTCGAAAACCTTAATTCGACGAAGCACTGCGTTTCCTAAATCTTTTGGGCCGGACATATACTAGACCTTATCGGAAATAACGTTTTCGTAGGGGCGTTCAATTGAACGCCCTACGAAAATACATTCCAAATCTTATTTCCGATCATGTCTACTCAACGCGGTCATCGGTTGCGGTTTCCGTAGGTCACGCTTGTAGCGTGACGCCCTGATTGTGCCGAAAACGGCGGGCTACAAGCCCGCCCTACAAAAGTACAATTTGTGACCGCGCGCAGTCCAGGGCAATCAGCGGAACTCTACCCCGATGAAAGCTGGGCCAGATTTTCACAGATCCATTGGGAAGCGTAGGTGAAAGACCAACAGAAAAAACACCCGGGCCAATAACCCAGCGGGTTTGGCAGTAGAATGGCGCTACCAATCCCCCCTGCCCCGGTTCCCACCATCTACCTCCCGCGCCGCCTCCTCACCTTCATCCCCGTCCTGTGGGCCACGGTCACCCTCGTCTTTGTGGCCCTGCGCTTCACGCCCGGCGACCCCACCGCCACGCTCTTCGCCGAAGCGCAACTCACCCCGGCGCAGTTCGCCGCCCGCCGCACCGCGCTCGGCCTCGACCAACCCCTCATCACGCAATACCTCACCTTCGGTGCCCAACTTCTGCGGGGCGACCTCGGCGCATCCTTCTTCACCGGGCGACCAGTAACACTGACCATTGTGGAAGAACTCCCCCCCACGGCTGGCCTCGCGTCCCTGGCGTTGGGCGTAGCCCTCGCGTTCGGCTTGCCCCTTGGCGTTTTGGCCGCCGCCCGGCGGGATACCCTGACCCCGAACCTCGCCCGCGCCCTCACCGCCCTCAGTCAATCTCTGCCGGTAGCCTGGACCGGCCTGCTGGCCCTATGGCTCACCACCACCTTTGCCCCACGCCTCGCCGCGCCCCTCACATTTAATCTCCTCCCCGCTCTTGTTCTGGGCTTCGCAGTTGCCGGGCCTATCGCCAGCGTCATGCGCGCCAGTCTGATCACGCTACAAAACGAAACCTTTATTCTGGCCGCCCGCGCGCGCGGGGTGCATGGCTGGCCCCTGCTCTGGCACATCGCCCGCGCCGCGCTCATTCCGGTGGTCAACATCACCGCCTTGCAAGCCGCGTTTCTGTTCGGTGGCACGGTCGTCACCGAGACCGTCTTCGCCCGCCCCGGCCTCGGACGGGTGCTGGTGGATGCGCTCCTGCGCCACGATTTTCCAGTGGTGCAAGGCGTGGTTCTGTTCACCACCACGCTCTACCTCACCTTCAATCTCATCGCCGACTTGCTCGCCGCCGCCCTCGACCCGCGCCTGCGGACGAATTCCTAAACCCACTGGGCGACCACAAGGGTCGCCCCTACAGCTCCGTGCGCCTTTTCGCTCTCGTCTTTCTCACCCTGCTCTGCCTCATCACCCTGCTCGCGCCGCAACTCGCGCCCTATGACCCAGCGGGAGTCAATCCACGGCAATCGCTGGCCGCGCCCTCGGCGGCGCACTTGCTCGGCACCGATTTGTTGGGCCGCGATGTGTACAGCCGCTTGCTGTGGGGCGCGCGCCGCACGCTGGGCATGGCACTCCTCGCCATTGGAGTGACGAGCACGTTGGGTGCGAGTGTGGGGTTGTTGGCGGGCACGGGCGGCGAATGGCTGGAGAATGCGCTTCTGCGCGGCGTAGACATTCTGTTGGCTTTGCCGCAGTTGTTGGTCGCGCTGGTGGCGGTGGCGGCGTTAGGGCCGGGGCCAGCCTCGGTGGGCGTGGCCGTGGGGGTCGCGGGGGTGGCCAGTTTTGCGCGGCTCACGCGCTCGGTTGTGGCTCAGGTGCGGGGTCAGGTTTACGTGCAGGCCGCCGAAGCGCTGGGGATGTCGGCGTTCCAAATCATCACGCGGCACATCGTCCGCAACATCGCCCCGGCCCTGGCAACCTTCACGACCATTCATCTGGCGTGGGCCTTGCTCAACACGGCCACCCTGTCTTTTCTGGGGTTCAGCGGCGCGCCCGGTGTGCCCGATTGGGGCGTGATGTTGAACGAGGGGCGGGCGTATCTGGTCACCGCGCCCTGGGTGAGCACCGCGCCGGGGGTCATGCTGACCTTGACGGTGTTGGCCGTGAACGTGCTGGGCGAGGCCCGCGACTAAGGATTTGTCCAAAAATAAATTAATCAATTCGAGTTATGATAGCTTGTCTTG
>CAYUFY010000340.1:0-5780 GCA_964443795.1 uncultured Anaerolineales bacterium
TACTAAATGGAGAAACAAAATTGAGCATACTTTTGGATACTCAATTTCTTCATCCGACTTGCAATCACTCAGGAATAGTTACGCCAAGGTGAAGCAGTGGGTGCAGGATAAAGAAGTGATGATTTCAAATGAGTGTATAGAAATGTAGTTGGATTTATGCGGTTGAGTTGGGATAGGTCAAAATGAGCCATATCTCCATTCCCACACAAAGCGCTGATGATTGGCGGAAACTGCTGGCTGACCCTAAAAAGCACTGGCGAACTGGCTTTTCTGCCAAGGCCCTGGCTTATTGTTGGGAAAGCGCCAAGGGTTTTCCACCCGAAGTAGCCCGACTTTTCTCCCAATCAGGGGTGCCAGCGTTTAAGCAAGTGGAACTTTTATTGGCATTGCCCGAGCATAAGGTCATCCTGCCGCCCCGGGGCGGTCATCCATCCCAAAACGACCTGTTTGCCCTGGCCAAAGCGGGCGATGGGCAATTGGTGGCGATGACGGTGGAGGGTAAAGTGTCTGAACCCTTCGGGGTGACGTTGGGCGAATGGAAGGCCAAGGTCTCGCGTGGAAAAACCCAACGCCTGGCCTTCATCCGTGACCAACTGGGCCTGACCGGCGAACTCCCGAAACATATCCGTTACCAGCTTTTCCATCGGACGGTATCTGCCGTGGTGGAAGCCAACCGGTTCAGGGCCGCCTATGCGGTGATGATGGTGCATTCCTTTAGTCAAAGCGACTTGTGGTTTGACGATTACCAGAATTTTCTGGCCTTGTTCGGCGTGCAGGCAGCGGAACCAGGGCAATTGTTTTTTCTGAAGGAAACTCACGGTATCCGGCTGTATTCCGGCTGGGCACGGGGCGACGAGAAGTTCTTGCGGGTATAAGCTTCCCAATCCATCCCAAATATGCACAGCAAATTCTCCCCCAGCGTCATTGAGAAGCTTGGCTACTACGTCTATTTATATATCAACCCGCTCACTGATACGATTTTCTATGTCGGTAAGGGCAAGGGCAATCGGGTTTTCGACCATTTGGAAGACGACAGTGATAGCCAGAAAACGCGTACACTGCGGGAAATCCGGGCCAACGGCCAGGAGCCACGCCTTGAGATACTGGTGCATGGTCTGCCCGACGAGGCAACAGCTTATCAAATTGAGGCCGCGGTCATTGATGTCATCGGGGTTGTCAACCTGACCAACAGCGTGCGGGGCTGGCGGAGCGGCTATTACGGGCGCATGGAAGTGGCGCAATTGGTGTCGCTCTATGAACGGCCCAAAGTCACCATAGATGAGCCAGCCATCCTTATCCGGATAAACCAGTTGTACCGCTATGGCATGAGCGCGATAGAGCTGTATGACGCGACGCGCGGAGTGTGGCGCGTGGGCGAAAAGCGACACCAGGCCCGATACGCTTTTGCGGTTTACGAGGGGATAGTGCGGGAAGTCTATAAAATTGAGCAATGGTTTCCAGCGGGCACAACCTTCAGCACCCGCAATCAGGATGAACTGGTTGCGCCAGACCGCTGGGAGTTTGTGGGCCAGTTGGCCGAGACCAAAATTCGAGAGAAGTATTTGCTCAAGTCAGTTGAGGACTACTTCAGCCGCAATTCGCAAAACCCCATTACCTATGTTCAGTGCAATTAATTTTTGATTCCAATGCGCTAAGCGCGGTAAACGGATGCCTGCCGACCTCACCCGCTGGTGGCTTACACTACTGAAATCGCTAAAAACGTTCTCGCCAATTAAACTCTAATTCAAAGGCTGGCATAACTCATGACATCACCGGAGAAATTCTCATTACTCCGCACCATTTTGCAAACCCTGGGCCTATCCAAAGAAGCCATTGATGATATTGTTGAGCGTATCACGGATTGGCTCTTGGAAAAGGATGCAAAGCCATCGGCTCAAGTTGATTATCCATATCGGGTTCGAGACGATTTTCTGTCACCCGCAGAGCAGAATTTTTACCTCGTACTTAAGTCTGCTGTTTCGGATTGGGCGCTAATATGCCCGAAGGTCGCGCTGGGCGATTTGTTTTACGCGAAATCCAACGACTCAAGCCAATACCGCACCTATACCAACAAGATTGACCGTAAACACGTTGACTTTCTCTTGTGCGACCCCAAAACAGTTAAGCCCCTAGCCGGAATAGAACTTGATGACAAAAGTCACCAGCGTAATGACAGGCAAGCCCGAGATGAATTTGTCGAGCAAGTTTTTGCGGCGGCTAAATTACCCCTGGTCCGAATGCCTGTTCGGTCAGCTTATTCGGTTGCAGAGTTAAATTCGCTTTTGCGTCAGCAGATTGGGGCTATTAGCGTAGCCTCACCCAATTTCCCGGTGGCCGCAGAAAAGCCAGGTGCTTTCCCGCACTGCCCCAAGTGCGGCAGTGAAATGGTCTTGCGAACTGCCAAAAGCGGCTCAAATCAAGGCGAGCAGTTTTGGGGGTGCTCAAATTACCCGCGTTGTCGGGGTATTCTGAAACACGAAAAGTGAGTTACGGGGAGAGTAGTGGGGGCGGAATTAAATACCGAAAGCGCCACCGGTGGCTAATTTCACTGGTTAGCCCGCAAATCATCCAAAAACTCCGAAGCCGGGTTCACGCTAGAGACGCAGAGCTGGTCGCGAGCGCGCGTGCAGGCCACATAGAGCAAGTGGCGCTCGGTGTTGTAGACTTCTTCAAGGTCGCTGTCATCGCTGACGGTTTCGATGCGGGCCTGGAGGGGGAGGATTTCATCATCACAGGCCATCACGGCCACCGCGCGAAATTCGAGGCCTTTGGCGAGGTGCATGGGGCTGAGGGAGGCTTTGCCAGTGACGGTTTCCACTTGGTCGTTGAGAATGGTGAAGGGCAGGCCCGCGCCCTCCACCGCCGCTTGGGCGCGGCCAAGTTCGGCTTCGGAGCGCACGAACACGCCGATTTCATGCGGGGCGAGACCGTCTTGCGCGCGGGCCGCGAGCCAGGCGCTGACGGCGGCGATTTCGGCGGCCTGAGTGGCAAAGGTTTCGATAAGCGGGACTGGCCCATTGAAGACGGACACCGTGCCGCGCCGGTCTTCGCGGTTGCCGTCCACGTCGGCGAGTTCGGGGCCGAGCAGGCGGTCGGCGTGTTGGCGGATTTGGTGCGAGGTGCGGTAGTTGATATGCAGGGTGCGCGAGCGACCACGCACATCCACGCCCAGGGCTTTCCATGAGAAAGGGGTTTGGAAGATGCGTTGCCCGAGGTCACCGGCGAAGAAGAGACCGTTGGGGCGCTCACCACCGAGCGCGGCGAGGAAACGCAATTGGGCCACGCTGATATCTTGCGCTTCATCCACCACGATGCAATCAAACGGCGGTTGGCGGCGCTCGGCTAAACGGGCGGCGAGTTGCGTAAACAGCCCGGCAAGGGTGAGGAGGCCTTCGGTGGCGAGGCGGGCACGCACCTGCTCGAAGACTGACCACGCGGCGGTCCGTTGGGCTTCGGAGAGGCGGGTTTTGCGCCCGAGGCGTTTGACATCGCGATAGGCTTCCCAACTCTCTAGTTGCCAGGCATCCACCAGTTCATCCCATTCGTTGAGTAAAAAGTGAGGGGTGAGTTTTTGCCCGGTGGCGGCTTCGGCGATGAAGGCGCTGAGGGCGGCGCGGCTGACGAGTTTGGGTTTGCCAAAGTGCCGCTCGTACAGGCGCAGGCCGATGCTGTCGAGGTCATGCACTTCCAAGCGGTCGGCGAGGTGGGGCGTGTGGCTGATGAGCCGATTGAGCTTTTGGCGCAGGGCGTTGGCGAGGGTGCGCGAAAAGGTGGTGAGCAGAACGCGGCTCTCGGGCTGGGTGCGCGCGAGGAAGACCGCGCGGTGTAGGGCGACGATGGTTTTGCCCGTGCCCGCTGAACCAGCGACCCGCGCCGGGCCAGCATAATCCCGCTCCACCCAGTCCCGCTGGGCGGGGTGCAGGAAGGTCATCCACTTGTCCCACGGATAAGCCAGCGCGCGCTCCAGTTCTTCGACAGCGCCGATAACGCGGAAACGCCGTTGGGCATCGGGATGCGCGAAGGGGTTGGGGGCGGGGCCAGCGGGCGCGGTGGGCCGGGGTTCGCCACCGGTGGCGAGTTCCAACAAGGCATCGGCGGCTTCAGCGGGGAGGTGGTCGGCCAGGGTGAGCAGGCTATCTTCATCACACTGCCGGACATCGGCCAACCATTCGAGCGGCACCCCATACCCCAACAACACGTCATCTTTGAGATGGTGAAACAGCGCGGGCTTCGGGGGCGCGGGCTGTTCCACTTCGATGTATTTGGGGATGAAGATTTCCTGGACGTGTTCGCGGATTTCGACGAATTGGGCCGCGCCGGTTTTGGGGTGGGTTTCGAGTTTGCGTTTTTCGGCCCACTGATAGGCGGGGTCGTGGTGCGCGACGTAGCACAACACCAACTGGTGAGGGGTGCGATGGAGGATGATACGCAGGTCACTGCTGACGCGTGCCGACCAGAAGTTTTTGTCGCGGGCGCGGTCTATTTTGTGCAAACTCAGGCCAGGCTGAGCCGGGTTGAGTTGCAAATCAAACGCGGCGGTCTTGACCGCTTTTTGCTCGTCGCCGGTGAGGCGGGCGAGGCTGTCGGTGAAGGTGTCGGCGATGAGGAAGTCCACGGTCTCGCTTTTCAATCCGACAAGGTCTTTTCGATTTCTTCCAAAACTCAAAAAATATTAATCGAGGTCCCCGCCACCGGCGCTTCAGCGCCGACATGGATATGATGTGGAAAATTGGCCAGGTCGGGGAAGTGCGGGGCATTGTCCCACCGTCGCCGGAGTTGGTCGGTTTCCGTGGCCCAGTGGTAACTGTAGGTCACCAGCTGGATTTCGCCCGTTGAGTCCTGTTCGACAAATTCGGAAAATTCCAACTGGCTGTTATCCGTAAAGGTGACGCGGGCGCGGAGATGCCCATTGCTTGACCGGTCTACCTGTTTGAGAATTTTGAAATCGGTCACCAACGAGGCCAACACCAGGCGTTCGGCGATAGCTTCAAAATACTCCGCGATGGTCATGGCTGACTCTCACCCTGCAACATCGCCAGCCGTTGCCGCAGGTTTTCCAGCATTTGCGCCAGCGAGGCCCATTCCACATAGTCCATGCGGTCATCGGTCTGCCCGGCCTGCCAGTGTTGGAAGAAGTCAGCAGTGGACAAGCCGTAGCGTTGCTCAAAGTCGCTTAAATCTTTGACCGTGGCGGCTAGGTCTATTTCCAATTGGTTGATTTCCAGATTGACCAATTTGTGAATGTGGCGCGCCAGCCCTTCGCTGAGTTGCCCGCTTCTGACCAGGTGGGTTAGCTTGTTTAAGTCTTGCTCGGTTTGCGTTTGCGTATAAAGAGTCATTTGGCACCTCAAGGGCGATTATACAACCGCCTGATGGGGCAGACAGGGCGCGCGGAGGAATGAGGAAGTCCGGCTCAATCCCCCAATGCTCCGCCCGCCGATAAATCGGCGGGCTAAAGGAACAAAGCCTGCTAAAGCAGGCTGACCACTCCTCCAGCCGCCTTCAGGCGGCTTCGTTATTTTAGCCCGACCATTCATGGTCGGGCGGAGAGCGTTGACGAAGAAGCCCATCACACCTTAAACACCTTCATCACCTCATCCCCCAAATGGTTGATGACCTTGACCGCGATGCGCCCGGTCTTGGGCTTATCGAACGGGCGCGAGGTGTCGCGGTTGAGGGGTAAGCGTTCAGTTGGTATCCGGCTAACCGAGTCAATCACCCTGTTTATAGCGGTTTCCGACTTGATTTACGCCAAGAATCGGTTAGACTTTCGAGCATGA
>CAYUFY010000341.1:0-5773 GCA_964443795.1 uncultured Anaerolineales bacterium
GTAAGTGGGTAGGTGTGGAGGTAGGTAAGTGGGTAGGTGTGGAGGTAGGTAAGTGAGTAGGTGTGGAGGTAGGTAAGTGAGTAGGTGTGGAGGTAGGTAAGGGCGTGGGAACGGCGGTGGCTGGGGTGCAGGCGGCGAGGAGTAAGATGAAGAGTGAAAAGTGAAGCGGGAGGCGAGGGAGCATGGGTGGGAATTAAAAACGAGGTGGGGCGAGAGGAAAAGGGTAGGGCTTGGCACCGGGCGCGGGTTCAAGTGACCCATCGGGCGGGGATGAGGGGCACGGGGTGGGGCAACCGTCGGGTTAAAGTCAGCGCGGTTTAAGCCGCTTCTTAAAAAATGCTAATATAAAGTTAACAGCGCAAGGGCTATACTGGGCGCATTCATAAGGAGTCAAAATGTTTTACTTCAACCCGTTGTATTTTTTGTTTTCATTGCCGGCGTTGGCGCTGGCGTTGTTCGCGCAGTGGCGGGTGCAAGCGACGATTAAGAAGTATTCGCAAGTGTACACCGGGCGCGGGTTAACCGGGGCGCGGGTGGCGCGGGCGATTTTGGATAGTTTTGGTTTGCGGCAGGTGCAGGTGGAGCGCGCCAACGGTTTTCTGGGTGACCACTACGACCCGCTCTCGCGGACTCTGCGGCTGTCGCCGGACGTGTACGACACCCCGTCGGTGGCGGCGGTGGGCATCGCGGCGCACGAGGCCGGGCACGCCCTGCAACACGCGGAGAGTTATTGGCCCCTGCAAGTGCGCTCGGCCATTGTGCCCGCCGTGCAGTTTGGCTCGTATCTTGGCCCGCTGATTTTCATGGTGGGGATGTGGCTAAACTGGACGAACCTGGCATGGGCGGGTGTGATTTTGTTCGGCGCGGTGGCGGCGTTCTCGCTCATCACCCTGCCGGTGGAGTTCGACGCGAGCCGCCGGGCGAAAGAATTACT
The DNA here is from genome assembly GCA_964443795.1 of uncultured Anaerolineales bacterium. GTDB lineage: Bacteria > Chloroflexota > Anaerolineae > Anaerolineales > UBA6663 > DATDRS01. The sequence continues at coordinate 935 of CAYUFY010000341.1, forward strand.
CGCCAACAATGGTTTTGCCATGGGCGATGAATTAGTCGGCGTGAATAAGGTGTTGGATGCGGCGGCGCTGACCTATGTGGCCGCGCTGGTGCAGGCGCTCTCGACTCTGCTGTACTATGTGTTTGTGCTGACGGGCCTGGGGCGGCGGCGGGATTAAAAACGTAAGTGGTAATTGGTAATTAGACCAGCGGCCCGGTGTTGAACCGGGCCGCTGTGTTTAAACTACTTATCTGGCTTCAGCACTTTATATTGGTCAAAATCCCGCGCCACGATGGTGTTGGGGAAAATCTTTTGTGCTTCTTCCAGCACATCCCGCTCACGGTGACGACGGGAGAGATGCGTGAGATAAAGTTGCCGGACCCCGGCGGCCTGTGCGAGATGCGCGGCCCGCGCGGCGGTGAGGTGCCCGAACTGCTCGGCCAGTTCCGCTTCTTCTTCGAGATAGGTGGACTCGATGACGAGCGCATCCGCGCCCCGCGCGATGTCTACGAGATTCTCCGTCTCGCCACAGTCGCCCACGTGAACGAACCGGGTGCCGACCTCCAGCGGGCCGAGGACTTCTTCGGGGCCAATCGTGCGCCCGTCGGGCAAGGTCACGGTCTCACCGGCCACCAGTTGTTTTCGAATCGGTCCGAAGGGCACGCCCAACGCCTCGGCGCGTTCCGGCAAAAAGGGGTGGTGTGATTTCTCCTCGAACAGAAAGCCAAAACACCCCGACCCGCGATGCTCAACGGGAAACGCCGAGAGCCGGAAGGACTTGTCTTCGAGCAATAGCCCCGGCTTGATTTCTTTCAATTCCAGCGGGAACGGTGTGCGCGCGCCTTTGAGGACGATGCCGTAAAGCAATTCATGCACGCGGTCGAGCGCCCACTTACCCGCCCAAATCTCCAACCGCTCGGCGGTCTCCCAGCGCGTGAAAGTGGAGACCAGCCCCGCTAGGCCGAGGATGTGGTCGAGATGCCCATGCGTGATGAGAATCCGCTCCAGCCGCTTGAAGCCGAGGCCCGATTGCAAAATCTGCCGCTGGGTGCCCTCGCCGCAATCAATGAGAAACCGATATTCGTTATGGCTGACGATTTGCGCTGATAGTCCGCGATGTACGGATGGCGCGGAGGCAGAAGTGCCGAGGAAGGTGATTTCGAACATGAAAGGGTCGAGGGTCAGGTGTCAAAGTGACAGGGGAGAAGGGAGCGCGAGGATTGTACCATGCGATTGCTGGCGGGTTTTATACTTCTTGAAGATTTTCGGCTATGCTAGAATGACCATGAGGTGAAGCCAATGACCACTGCGCCGCTTGACCCGCTAAAAGCCGTTATACAACACCCCCCGCAGATTAAAATCCCAACCACCCAATTGGCCGCTTTTTGCCACAAGTGGCAGATTGCCGAGTTCGCCTTGTTCGGCTCAGTTCTGCGCGCGGATTTTCGCGTGGATAGCGATGTGGATGTGCTGGTCACGTTTGCGCCAGCGGCGCGCTGGGGGCTGTTTGCGTTATATGCTATGCAGAAAGAACTCGCCGCTTTACTGGGGCGGAAGGTAGATTTGGTGAGCCGCCGAGGGCTGGAAGCCAGCCGGAATTATCTGCGCCGGGCGGCGATTCTAGATTCAGCCGAGGTTATTTATGCCGCGCGATGACGAATATCTGCTGGATATTTTGGAAGCGGCGCGGCTGGCCCAAACGTATGTGGCCGACAGAACCGAGGCCGAATTTATGACGGACCTTAAGTGTCAGGATGCCGTCATTCGTCGGTTGGAAATTATTGGCGAGGCCGCTCGCCGCCTTTCGGATGAGAAACGCGCCGCCCTGCCCGAACTGGCTTGGGAAGCCATGGTGAGCCTGAGAAACATCCTCATCCACGAATACGATGATGTGGATATGAAAATTGTGTGGGAAGCCGTGCAGGCCGATTTCCCCCGCTAATTGCTGTGCTGGAAAAAATAGTGCCGCCCGCTAAACAAGAATGAAGCCCCTCCCGCGCTTCCTTCTTGTTTTATCGCCAAGCCAAACCCAATCGTTTCGCTGGGCAAAGCCAGGCGGGGCGCGTGGTCGGTATCCTCGACTCCGATATTGCGGCTGTCTTCACCACGCCCGAATCCGTCAATACCGCGCTTTCGCCCACCCTCAAACCCAAAAAACTGGCTCGTTAACCTGCTCGGCTAATCCTCCACTCCCTCTTTCCTTGGAGCCTCCTCATGGACTACCCCTCCCTCCTCGCCCTCGCCCTCGAAGAAGCCAAACTCGGCCTCGCCGAAGGCGGCATCCCCATTGGCGCATGTCTGGCCGACGCGCAAGGCAACATCCTCGGGCGCGGGCACAACCGCCGCGTGCAACAGGCTGACCCCTCGGTCCACGGCGAGACCGATGCCTTCCGCAACGCGGGCCGCATGAGAACCTACCGCGATAAAATCATGGTCACCACCCTCGCCCCCTGCTGGTATTGCAGTGGCCTCGTCCGCCAGTTCAATATCGGCACCGTCGTGGTCGGCGAGTTAGTCAACTTCCAGGGCGGCGTGGATTGGCTCCGCGAGAACGGCGTCAAAGTTATTGATCTCAACTCGCAAGAGTGCATCACCCTCCTCGGCGACTTCATCAAAGCGCACCCCGAACTGTGGGCCGAAGATATTGGCGAAGCGTAAAAACTGAAGGGGTGACAAGGTGATAGGGTGAAGGGTGATGTTTCACCTTGTCACCCCTTCACCTTGTCAGTTGCTTCTCTCGCTCATTTGCCTCCAACCGCCTCTCGCAGTACACTCGCTACTCCAGCGTGTAAAATATCCCCTCAAAGGAGCGCCACACCTTGGCCTACAACCTCCGCTCGCTGGACACCGACACCTATATTCTCGAATCCCCGGCTTTAGAATCATTCCTGTTCGATAGGACGGTGGTGGGCATCCCGCTTCTCAATGCCGCCCGCGAAGCCACCGTCCACTGGCTCGCCGCCCTCCGCGACCACAAACTCCTCGACCCCGCCGATGACGTGGCCGGCCTCACCATCCTCACCGGCGGCCTGTACTACGCCCTGCAACCCGCGTGGCAAACCATCTTCGGCACCCTCCTCCCCGAAAACTTCATCGGCGTCAAACGCCACCTCGACCAGCACAAAGCCTGGTTTGCCGACTACCAATACATGTCCTTCGAAGCCCCGTGCCGCACCGTCCTCGTCGGCGACACCGTCGCCTCGGGTGCGAGCGTCTGTCAGGGCATCCGTGTCTTCGCGGACTGGGGCAAACCGCGCGGGCTCCAGCACGTCCATTTCTTCTCCGCCTGCGGCTCCCGCGTCGGCGGGCAACGCATCCGCGCCGCCTGCGCCGAACTCGGCCTCACCTGCACCTTCACCCACGGCCTCGCCGCCTTCGGCATGGCCGAGCAAGGCTGGCAACTCCCCGACACCGACCTGCCCTGGCTCCACCCCGACACCACCACGCAACCGCACTACCTCCAGCGCGCCCAAGCCGCTTTTCACGGCCAGCCCGTCTGCGCCATCGGCGACTGGGGCATGCGGTGCAAAAACCCCAAAGCCTACCTGCACGAATGGGAAGAAGAAGCCCGGCATTGGGGCTTGAAGAAAGATTGACCCGCCGGTTGGCCGCGCCCGCTGGGACTCGCGTTACCCGCACCCCTCGCCATCCATTGACTTGCCCTGACCCCACACAGGAGGTGAACCCGCGCCCTAATCTGCATCCCCACCACTCCTTACTTTTCGCTTTTTACTTTTCATTCTCTGGAGGAGAATCCCATGCGTAAGTCCCTACTCGTTTTACTCACCCTTATTACCCTCATCCTCACCGCCTGCGGTGGGGCCACCGCCACTCCCGTGCCCCCAACCGGGGCGGCCAAAATCAAAGTCTTCGGCGCGTACGCCACCCCACTCGAAGAACCCTGGGACCGCGTCATCCACGCCGCCCTGCTCGCCGCCAAAGACAAAGGCGACATTGACTACACCTGGGCCGACAACATCGGCTACGCGGGTGATATGGAGCGCGTGCTCCGCGAAGAAGCCACCAAGAACAAACCCGACATCATCATCGGTGATGCCTTCGGCAACCGCGACGGCGTGGCTAAAGTCGCCTCCGAATTCCCGGCCATCGCCTTCGTGTTCGGCTCCGATGGCGGCCCGCAGAACCCTAACCTCGCTGTCTTCGACAACTGGATTCACGAACCGGCCTACCTGTGCGGCCTCATCGCGGGCAAAATGACCAAGACCAACACCATCGGCGTGGTCGCCGCCATGCCCATCCCCGAAGTCAACCGGCTGGTCAACGCCTTCATGCAAGGCGTGAAAGAAGTGAACCCCGACGCCAAAGTGCTGGTCTCGTTCATCAACTCCTTCTACGACCCGGCCAAAGCCAAAGAAGCCGCCATTGCCCAAATGGATGCGGGCGCGGATATTTTCTATGCCGAGCGCGCGGGCGTCATCGAAGCCGCCGCCGAGAAGGGCTTGTTCTCCTTCGGTAGCCTCGAAGACCAGAATGCCACCGCCCCCGCCTATGTGCTCACCGGCCCAATGTGGAACATGGGCCCGACCGTGGATTACATCGTCAAGCAGGTGAAGGCCGGTTCCTTCACCGCCCAAGACCTCAAAGACTTCAGCACCATGGTCAAAGGCGGCGCGGCCCTCGCCCCCTATCACGGCAACGACTCCAAAATCCCCGCCGACGTGCTGGCGCTGGTGAAACAGAAGCAAGACCAAATCATCAGCGGTGTCTTCCGCGTAGATATCAACGAAGGCGCGCCCGCTTCGGGACAATAAATTCTTACCCCCTCCCGGCCTCCCCCATTCCAAAACCTGAATGGGGGAGGTGTCTTGTCTCCCTCCCCAGTGTGTTTTTTGCAATGGG
>CAYUFY010000342.1:0-5760 GCA_964443795.1 uncultured Anaerolineales bacterium
CCAGCGATTGTCCCGGATTGCCCCCAATGCTATACGCCACCACCGTCTCGCGGCGCGGGTTGTCTTCGGTGTAACTTTCGTTCACCCAAATTTGTACTTGCCCCGCCAGCGCGGGCAGGGTGGTCGTAATCGTGCCGCTATAAACCGAGATGACGCTGGTCCAAGTCAAAGTCTTGGTGATGGTGCCAGTGCCATATTCGGGATACAGCCGCGCACTCAGGCTCAAGGTGGAAGTTAACCCGCCGATTTGGAGGTTGAACGTGGTCGAGTTCACCGGGCGCACTTGCACAATCGGGGTCCAGGCGGCATCCAACTTCATTTGCAAGCGGTCATCGCCGGCTTGCACGGTCTCACACCCGAACTGCGCCCAGCCCCGGTCAAAGACGCACAGTCGGTCATTGGGGGCCGCCCCGCGCGCGATGACGCGGTTCTGCCCGCCGAAGGGTGAGCCTAAGTCGTAGAGATATTTATCGTCGCGCACGAGAAACGCACGCGCTTCGGTGGAACTGGTGCGGTCATCCACGTAATCCAAGAAGAAGGTCGGGTCGGCCAGCGCGCGGGTGAAGGTGAGTGGATTGGTGATGTTAATCGTCGTGAAGGCAAACGGCATCTGGCTCGGGCCGGTCAGCACTTGGGTCGGCACGACCACCGCCGGGTAGTGGGCATCCAGCGTGGCCCATTCGGTGCGCCCGAAGGTCTGCGCGGCTAAGGTTTCACCGCAGTTGGCTTGCCAAAGCGCCGGGTCAAAGATGAACTCACTGGCGGCGGCATCGGCATACAGGTCGCCCATGGCCGAGCCTTTGCACGAGGCCAGCGCTTTGAGTTGGCCTTGCGGGGTCAGGCCGAGATAGGTGTCATCTTGGAAGAACAGGTAGTGGCTGAGTTCGTGGGCGAGGATGATGGCCCAGTCCTGCCCCAGGCTTTGGCCAGGGTTGCCGTAGCGGTTCCAGGTGGCACCGATGTGCAGTTGGCCGGGGCCGTAGAACAGCCCGGCAATTTGCGGGTCAACGGTATAGGTGTTGACCACGCCGCCGATGATGGCATAGGGGCGCAAGCGATTAGTAGCATGGACGACGAGGTGGGCGTAGGCCCAGTTGTCGGCGTTTTGGAAGACGTTGACCTGCCCCAGCGCGGCTTGGCCGTTGGTGAAGTCGTACAGGTATGCGGAGGTCTGTTGGAGGTTGAATTTGAGTTGGTCGAGATAGGAGGGGTCGTTGGAGGCATCCCACTCCAGCGCCACGTTGAGGTTGAATAAATAGAGGGGGCGGATGGGGGCCGAGGCAATGGTCAGGGTCTGCACCCCCCGCTGGGCGGAGACCGGGGTCGCGGTCAGGCCGTCATCGTTGGGGATACCGTTGGTGTAGTAGAGCGTGTAGGCATCGGTGATGACGATGGGGGCGAGGGCGAGCAGTTGGTCGCCGGGGCTGATGACCCCACGCCCTTGCAGGTAGCCTTGTCCGTCGGTGCGGAAGGGCTGGCCCGCCGCGTTGCTGATGAGCGCCCCGCCCACTTCTTGGCCCAATGGCAGGCGATAGACCACCGCGTTGCTGATGGGGTTGCCGAAGCTGACCACCCGCACTTGCGTGCCGCGCACCCGAAAGGGGTAGGTGGTGGAAGCATAACTCCCATAAAGATATGGGCCAGGCTTGGTGTCCTTAGTACCGGTCACAATGGCCGGCACAGCCTCCAGCCGAAATACCACGTTATCCGATTGGCCTAAAAAGCCGCTGGCGTTAATGTCCCAGTAATAAACATAGCGCCCGGCCATGCCCCAGGCCGTATTACCATACACTGTGCCAATGTTGTTGATGCCCGTGTCATCATTGGCGACATTACCTTGCCCCTCGCTGAAGTACCAATTCCCGGATAACCCAGCCGTACCGCTGGGCAAGCGCAGATTCATGTTCGCCAGAATCTGAGCCGGGGTGCGTTCCACCGTCCAAATCCGCACTTCATCCAATTCTCCTTTAAAAGATTGCGAGGTTTGAAATCCGCCGCCAATCGAGTCCTGGTCCTGACCAAAAACGAGTGTGCCACCGGTGGTAATGGCTGTTCCGGTGGCAACATTACCGGCAAAAACCTGCACCCCATCTTTATACAAACGCGCGCGGCCATCCGAACTGCGCCAAGTGACGGCAATATGATGCCATTGCCCATCATTGGCCGAGATGCCCGTGTTGCCCGTCGTTTGGCCCGCGACCGTGATTTGAAAATTCCGGTAGTCAAAGATGAGCAAATCGTTGGTTGAGCCACTGGAAGCATACGACACCGGCGTGCCGCTTTTGGTCGTGTCAGCCGATTTCATCCAAAACTCAACTGTCGCGGAAATGGTGGGGAAGGAAGAAAAGGAGCCAGTGGCCACATAATCGCTCACCACCCCACCAAAGGACAGTCCGTAGCCATGCCAGCGGGCCGTCAAGTTGGTAGTGACCGTGCCGCTGGCGGCGATGGCCGGACTCCATTTTCCTCCACCCTCAATGGAATAATAAGCCCGGATGTATTTAACCGGGTCGTTTTGCGGGTCAAAGAGCGTGTAAGCGATGGGGAGTGTGCGGGATAGGATGCGCGTGTTAGCGTAAAAATCAGCATTGAGACTCGGCGGGGCGATATTGACAATTGGCACAGAACCAGGGAGTGAACTGTTGTCGCGTAAATTGATGTACACGCGATTGGGGCCGCTTTGATTTCCCACCGCTAGGTCAAGGTCGCCATCACCATCCACATCGCCCCACGCTACGGCATAAGTATCATCCGCCTCGGCGCTCGACCAGACCGCACTGCTGGTTAACTGACCGTGGTCGTTGCGATACAAACGGTTGGGCTGGTTTTCGTTGCCCACCGCCAAGTCTAGGTCGCCATCGCCATCCACATCCCCCCAGGCCGCGCTTCGGGCGCGGTTCGCCTCCGCTGAAACCCAGATGGGGGTGGGGGTGAGTTGACCGCCATCATTGCGGAACAACCAGCTGGGCATACTGCTGTTGGCAACCACCAAATCGAGGTCACCATCGCCATCCACATCCCCCCACGCTATGGCATGAGCGGTGGCGTTATCTTGGCTGGCCCAAACCGGGTTGGCCGATAACTGACCACGGTCATTTAAATAAACCAAGACCGGTGAGCCGGAATTGGCAACTGCCAAGTCGAGGTCGCCATCCTGGTCAACATCACCCCAAGCCACATCTTGTGTCCAATCAGTGGCCGCTGACTGCCAGCCGCCAGTGGTGGTCAGGACCCCATTCGCATTTAAATACACCCGGTCTGGTTCGCGGGCATTGCCCAATGCCAAGTCGAGGTCGCCATCGCTGTCCATATCACCCCACGCCAACCCCAAGGTGGCCTCGCTGATGACGGTTGACCAGGCGGCGGTGGGAGTTAGGGCCCCATTGTTATTGCGATACAAGCGGCTGGGGCGACCGACAGCATCGTGATAGTTGCCCGCCGCTAAATCTAAATCACCATCGCCATCCACATCGCCCCAGGCAACCTCATCCGTGTGGTCAGTTTCGGTTGATAGCCAACTGCCAGTAGTGGTCAACCCGCCGCCCGTGTTTGGATACAACCGGTTGGGTTGATTCTGATTGCCCGCTACTAAATCCAAATCGCCATCGCCATCCACATCCCCCCAGGCGACGGCATTGGTATTTTCAGAAACCAGACCATCGTCCCAACTCGCGGTCTCTTCAAGCGAGCCATAGTTATTCAAATAGACCAGCTCCGCGTCATCGGTGCCGAGCGTCAAATCCAGACGGCCATCCCCATTCATATCGCCCAGCGCCACCGCGCGGGTACGCACAGTCTCGGGTGTGGACCAGGCGGCGCTGGTTGCCAAACCCGTGCCGCTGTTGAGATACAACCGCGTTGGGCTGGGGTAGTAATTCCCGGTTACCAAATCTAGGTCGCCATCGCCATCCACGTCCCCCCATGCAACTTCCTGGGTGCTATCGGTCTCGTCTGAGAACCAACTGGCGGTTGTCTGCAAAGTCGTGCCAGTGTTGAGGTAGACCCGCGCTGGCTCGAATAAGGAATGATTACCAACGGCCAAATCGAGGCGCCCATCGCCATTGGCGTCGCCCCACGCGACAAAACGGGTGGTTTCAGTCACACTCGCCGACCAGTAAGGCGAGGTCGCTAAAGTGGTCCCATTGTTGCGGTAAACCCGATTCGGTTGTCCCGTATTGCCCACCGCCAAATCCAAATCACCATCGCCATCGATGTCTCCCCAGGCCACGCTGCGCGTGTCATCCGAGGCGGTAGAGCTCCAAACCGCGGTGACCTCCAGCGCGCCCCCTACATTTCGGTAGACCCGGTTGGGTTGGTTGGCATTGCCCACCGCCAAATCCAAGTCGCCATCCCCGTCCATATCGCCCCAAGCCACGCTCCGGTTATCCTCCGCCAGGGTGGAGGTCCAAACCGGGCTGGCAGTCAACATCCCCGCATTGTTTTTATACAGACGAGTCCCATCATTAATTGTGGCAGCGACCAAGTCCAGATCACCATCATTATCTACATCGCCCCAGGCAATGCTATTCGCATCGTCAAACTGGCCGGATGACTCCCAGCTGGCATAACTGGTCAGCCGCCCGTTGTCGTTGCGGTAGAGGCGGACGGAGGAAGCGGGATAACCATATGTATTACTGAGAGCCAGATCAAGGTCGCCATCACCATCAACATCCCCCCACGCCACGGAACCCGTCCCATCCGCCGGTTGCCCATCCAGAGAATACCAATCTAAAGTGAAGGGGCCACCCCCGCCTAGGTTTAATTGTCGGGCGCTAGTTTCATTGGTATGGCGGTATCTACCCCTGTTTGCGATTAGCAACGGGTCAACCGCGCCCTGAACCGGGGCCACGGGCGCGAGCCACATCGCCAACAGCCCCAAAGCGGTTCCGGCTAAAAACAGCGGCCAGAACAACCAGCCCACGCGCCGATAAGGGAAAACCCGAGTTGGGAGTTGAAATGGCTTCGACATTTTTCTACCTCGTGGTTAAACCGACAAAGCCCCTCCAGTTTAGGACAAAACGGGGAGGAAAAGCAAGAGGGAAAAGGAGAAAGAGTGCGCGTCAAAGTTTTGGGATGACTGCGGGAGTAGAATTCAGTCATCCCCGAGTCCCAGGAGCGCCCCCATGAAACGCACTGACGTTGAGCCGAATTGGCGGGCATTGAGCGAGGAAGTCATGAGCGGGTTGGTGGAGTGGCGGAACCAGCATCCGCGCGCGACCTTGAAAGAAATCGAGACCGCCCTGGATGAGCGCCTCGCTCGGTTGCGCGCCCGCCTGTTGGAAGATACCGCGTTGGCGAGCGAACGGGCGGACTGGTCGGGGGTGAGTGCCACGGAGCGCCCGCAATGCCCTGACTGCGGGCAGGGCTTGCACTCGGCTGGGAAGCGCACGCGGCGGTTACAAACGCATGGGCACCAGAAACTGATCCTGACGCGCCGCTATGAGGTGTGTCCGACCTGCAGGCGCGGTTTTTTTCCCCCTCGATGACAAACTGGAGCTTTTGCCGGGGCAGTTGATCCCGTTGTTGCACGAACACTTGATGCGCTTGGGGGCATGGATGCCGTTCGCGCCGGCAGTCGCGTTGTGGTTGGGCCTCTCTTCAATAATTGGTCAGCGCACCCTCAAAAAGATTATCCTGCGAAACTTTTGCCAGATAATCGCCCCTCAACGGGCCAAAACGGGTCACTTTGGGGCCAGTTTCGCAGGATAACAGGACCTCAGGAAATGGGCGTCATAATTGCTTAACACAGTGTTTGAAGGG
>CAYUFY010000343.1:0-5747 GCA_964443795.1 uncultured Anaerolineales bacterium
AGCAAGGTCTGCCCCCGTTTGAAGCCGGCACCACCAAGAACGACACCGACTACCTTCACATCTTCAACTGGAAGAAGGCGGCCGAAGTTTTCAGCGCGGGCAAAGTTGACATGATTAACGGCATGGCCGTCATCCGCCTGCAAACAGCGATTGATGAAAACCTGCTCTATTTCGCGCCCGAACCGAAAAGCCCGCACGGGGCCGACGTGACCCCCGGGGGCGAGTTCATCGTCGTGGGCGGCAAGCTCGACCCGCATGTAACCATCTACTCCTTCCAAAAGATTCAAGACGCGATTGCGGCCGGCGGCCTTGAGACGGATCAATACGGCGTCCCGGTTATCCCGCTGGACAAGGTGATGGAAGCGCAAGTGGAACTGGGACTTGGCCCATTGCACACGGTCTTTGATGACAAGGGTTACGCCTACACCTCGCTCTTCCTCGACTCGGCGGTGGCCCGCTGGACGCTCGGCGGCCCGTACGCGACCAAGCACCCTGAAGAAGGCTGGAAGCTGGTGCAAAAACTGCCCGTGCAATATAACATCGGCCACATCACCGCCGCCGAAGGTGACACCGCCTCCCCCGACGGGCAATACGTGGTCGCCCTCAACAAATGGAGCATTGACCGCTTCGCCAACGTCGGCCCGCTCCTCCCGCAGAACTTCCAACTGGTGGACATCAGCAAGACCGGCGACCAGATGAAAGTCATCTATGACATGCCCATCGGCATGGCCGAGCCGCACTACGTGCAAATCATCAAGGCCGACAAACTCCACCCGTTTGAGGTTTACCCCGAAATCGGCTGGAACCCCGAGACCATGAGCGTGGACCCGAACGCCATCACCAAACCCGAAGAAGCGCGGGTCGAGCGCAATGGCACCAATGTCGAAATCTGGAGCGCCGTCATCCGTTCGCACTATACCCCCGAATGGGTGGAAGTGAATCAAGGCGACCATGTGGTGTGGCACTTCACCAGCCTCGAGCGCACCCGCGACGCTACCCACGGTTTCACCATCTCCGGCTACAATATCAACCTGAGCCTCGAACCAGGTGAGACGCAGACCATCGAATTCGACGCCAACAAGGACGGCACGTTCTCCTTCTACTGCACTGAATTCTGCTCAGCCTTGCACCTAGAAATGCTGGGGTACTTCCTAGTCAAACCATAAATCTGACCGGGTGAAGGGATGACAAGGTGACAAACCATTTCACCTTGTCATCCGGTCATCGTGTCACCTTGTCAGGCATTCAAACCCCGCCTGACGGCCATGCCACTGGGGGAACTCCAGCGCACCTTGCTTGAGTTCCCCCAGTTTCACTAAAACCATGTAGAGTAAAACCATGAACTTCACCCAATTCCTCGATCCGGATGTCAAAGTAGTCCTGCCCGATGGCAGCACCCGGCGCTTATTCGATTATCTGCTCCCCAGCGCCCTGCTCATGCTGGCGGCGTTACTACTCATGACTTCCATGCTCCTCCCCCAATGGAGCATGAAGATGTTTGCGCCGCAGTACCCCAAGGGCTTGGCGGTGAGCGTGTATGTCAACCATTTGGAAGGTGACATGGCCGAGATTGACGCGCTCAACCACTACATCGGCCTCCCCCCGCTCGATGAAGGCGGCAAGTTCGAACGCTCCATTTCTGTCTTTGCCATTGCCACACTGGGGCTGTTGCTCATTGCGGGTGTCTTCGTCCACAACCAGTGGGCGGGCATCCTGGCCCTGCCCGCGCTCGGCTTCCCCATCGCTTTCGTCGCCGACCTATGGTTCATCCTCTACACCTACGGCCACGACATTGACCCGCAATCGGCGCTCGGCGGCGCGATTAAACCCTTCACCCCACCCATTCTCGGCGCGGGCAAAGTGGCGCAGTTCGGCACCCAAGCCCAATTTGAAATCGGCTTCTATCTCACCCTCGCGGCTGTGGTCGTCATCCTCCTCGGCCTGTGGTTCCACCGCGCGGCGTATAAGCCGATTGTGGACGCGCGGAAGGCGGTGAAGCGTAATTAGTAAATGGTAATTGGGTTGAAGAAGTTATCAGTGACCAGTTATCAGTCATCCATGATGAACACCAGACTATCGCCTACCGCATATCCAATTCGTGTTGGCTGGCTGAATAAACTCTTTCGGCTGGTTGGATTAATCATCCTGATTGGCATTTCCCCGGCTCTGGCTGTGTCATCCGCTAGCCCCAATCAATCGCCAATTACTAATTACCAATTACCAATCACCAATTACCAATCACCAATTACCTCCACCTGTTCACTGATTACTGATAACTGTCTCCTCGTCTCCCCCACCGGCCCCTACACCGCCATCACCGCCGCCCTCGCCGCCGCCAAAGACGGCGACACCATTGAAGTGCGCGGCGGCACTTATGCCGAAACGCTCGTGGTCGAAAAGTCCGTGACCCTTGAAGGTGTAGATTGGCCCGTGATTGACGGCGGCGACACAGGAACCGTTGTGACCCTGGCCGCGCCCAATATTATCTTTCGGGGCTTCGACGTGCGCGGCAGTGGCGTGGAGCCGGACCGCGACCATGCGGGCATCACGCTCCTCAACGCCAAAAACATTCTGGTCGAGAACAACCGCCTCAGCGATGTGCTCTTCGGCGTGTTTGTCTCGCAAGCCGATGACGCCATTGTCCGCGGCAACGACATCACCAGCAAAGCGCAATACGCCGAAGGCCGCAAGGGCGACGGCGTCCGCCTGTGGTACAGCCGCCGCGTGACCATCGAAAATAACCGTCTGCACGAAGTCCGTGACGCCATCGCCTGGTATTCCGATGACCTCATCTTGCGCGACAACACCATCGAGCGCGGGCGCTACGGCATCCACCTCATGTATTCGCACAACGCCACCATCGAGCGCAACCGCGTCCTCGACAACTCGGTGGGCCTGTACGTCATGTATTCCAACAACGTCACCCTCCGCGACAATCTCATTCGCGGCCAGCGCGGCCCCAGCGGGTATGCCCTCGGCTTCAAGGATGTAGACAATGCCACCGTCACCGGCAACGCGCTCATTGACAATCGGAGCGGCGCGTTCATTGACGGCCTGCCCTTCAGCCCCCAAGGCTTCGGCCAGTTCGAAAACAACCTCATCGCCTTCAACGACGTGGGCATCATCCTCCTGCAATCCGCGCGCAACAACGAATTCACCGGCAACACCTTTTGGGAAAACATCCAACAAGTGGCCTTCCAGGGGGGCGGCAACTCCGCCACCCAAAATTTGTGGCAGGGCAACTACTGGAGCGATTACGCGGGCTTCGATGCCAATGGCGACGGTCTCGGCGACACCCCCTATCGCGCCGAACGCTTATTTGAAAACCTGACCGACCGTGAACCACTCCTGCGCGCCCTGATTTACAGCCCCGCCGCCCAAGCCGTGGAATTTGCCGGCGCGGCCTTTCCGATTGTGCGCCCCCAACCCAAGGTGATTGACCTCGCGCCACTCGCTCAGCCCCCGGCGTTGTCCCCCATTGCAACGGCGAGTCGCGGCCCGCAGGGTAACTTGACCCCGGCGGTGCTGGCCCTGCTCGGCGGAAGCCTGCTGTGCGGCGCATTCGCCTTTATTCGTGGAGGTAATTTCATGCCAATCGCCACTCGTAGGGGCGTTCAATTGAACGCCCCTACCAACGCCCCTACCCCCAATGCCTCATCCCCCACCGTGCGCGTCGCGGCCATCAGCAAACGCTACGACAAAATGACCGCGCTCAGCGAGGTGACCTTTGAAGTGCAAAACGGCGACGCCCTGGCTCTATGGGGCGCGAATGGCGCGGGCAAAACCACCCTCCTCAAAGCCCTGCTCGGCCTCATCGATTTCGAGGGCGCCATTCACATCGCCGGGCACGATGTCAAACGCGCGGGCAAAGTGGCGCGCCGCCACATCGGTTATGTGCCGCAGGAAACCATCTTCTACGACATCAGCGTGCAAGCCACCATGGAATTCTATGCGCGGCTGAAGCACGTCACCTCCGACCGCATCCCAGTTTTGTTACAACGCCTCGGGCTGAGCGACCACGCCCGCAAACCCGTGCCCGCGCTGTCCGGGGGCTTGAAACAACGCCTCGCCCTCGCCCTCGCCCTACTCGCCGACCCGCCGGTGTTGCTCCTCGACGAGCCGACCGCCAGCCTCGACGCGCAAGCCCAGCGTGACTATCTCGCCCTGCTCCACTCGCTCCGCGCCGACGAAGGCAAGACCATCATTTTTGCCTCGCACCGGTTGGAGGAAGTGGAAGCGCTCGCCAACCGGGTGCTGGTTCTCGAGGGTGGCCGCGTGGTGGGTGTCCTGCATCCCATGGACTTGCTGACCAAACTCATGCCCGAGATTCAACTCACGCTGTGGGTGGCCGAGTCCCAGCGGCCCGCGGCCCTGAGTTGCTTCACCCGCGCGGGGTTGCCCGCTCATCTCAACGGGCGCGGCACCGTCGTCGTCCGCGTCCGCTCCGAAGAAAAAATGAATGCCCTCAAGTTGCTGGGCGAGTGCGGCATCGCCGTTGAAAATTTTGAAGTGGAACGGAAGTAATCATGGAACTCTCCATTCTTTTTCCCATCGCCCAACACGAACTGCGTGAGGCCCTGAAAAACAAATGGCTGTGGTTTTACGCCGTGGGGTTCGCGGTGCTGGCGCTGGCGCTCTCGCAGGCCGGGCTCGCTTCGGCGGGGTACGCGGGCCTGGGCGGGTTCGGGCGCACGGCGGCGAGTCTGGTGAACGCCCTGTTGCTGTTTGTCCCGCTCATGGGTCTCAGCGTGGGCGCGGGTGCGCTGGCGGGTGACCGCGAACGCGGGACGTTGCTGTATTTACTCGCGCAACCCGTGAGCCGCGCCGAAGTGTTTTGGGGCAAAGCGCTCGGGGCCAGTCTGGCGTTGGTCACGGCGCTCGGCTTGGGCTTCGGGTTGGCGGGGCTGGGCCTGGCCACCACGGGCGGCGGGGAAGCGGCGGCCTATTTCGGTTTATCGGGGTATGCGTTGTTGCTGGCGCTGGCCTCGCTCGGGTTGGGGTTCATCATCAGCGCGCTCACCCGCAAAAGCGCCACCGCCGCGGGCGCGGCGCTCGTGGCCTGGCTGGCGCTCGTGTTCCTGGGCGACCTCGGCCTGGTGGGCGCGGTGCTGGCCTTCCGCCCCACCCCGGCGGTGTTGTTGGGGCTGTTGCTCATCAATCCATTGCAAGTGTTTAAGCTCGGCGCGATCTATAGCCTGCGCGCCACGCTTGACACCCTCGGCGCGGCCGGGCAATATGCGCTCTACCATTTCGGTGCCACCCTGCCCCTCTTGCTCATCGGCGTTCTGCTGGCGTGGGTCGGTCTCTCATTTGGCCTCGCCTTCGCCATCTTTAACCGACGCGGTGATTTATGAAACGCCCCTTACCAATTACCACTTACTTTTTACTCCTCATTTTTCTGCTCACCGCCTGCGCTCAAAAACCCACCGGGCCTCAGCCACCGGACATTGCCTACGGCCAGACTGTGTGTGACGCCTGCGGCATGATCATTGACGACGCGCACTTTGCGGGGGCGACCATCACCGTTGAAGGAAAGACGCACCAGTTTGATGACATCGGTGAGATGTTGGTCTATCATATGGAGCATCTGGAAGAACAAGCCGAGGTGTGGTTCGTGCATGACTATGCTACCGAAACCTGGATCCGCGGCGAGACGGCGTTTTACGTGATGTCGGAAAAAATCGCCTCGCCCATGGCGGGGGGCGTGGTGGCCTTTGCCGACCAAGCGGCGGCGGCGACCTACGCCG
>CAYUFY010000344.1:0-5671 GCA_964443795.1 uncultured Anaerolineales bacterium
AGGGGTCGGGGTATAAAAAACTGGAGGCCGTTTATGAGCGACCTCCAGTTAATTTATTTCTTTTTCCCAAATTTCGCCTTCAACAAATCATACAACGTCGGCTGACCAATTTCCTGCAAATCGTAGCCCACGCGTTGCGCCGGACGGTTGAGTTTAAGGATGCGGCGCAGGTCAATGGGGGTACCCACCAGGACGAGGTCGGCGGGCGTGGCGTTGATGGTCTCTTCGAGCTCTTTGATTTGCGCCTCGCCGTAACCCATAGCGGGCAGAATATGGCCGGTGGTCGGATATTTTTGAAAAGTCGCGGCAATGGAACCCACCGCGTAGGGGCGCGGGTCAATGATTTCGGCGGCTCCAAAGCGGCGGGCGGCGACCCAGGCCGCGCCGTAGGCCATCTCGCCATGTGTGAGCGTCGGGCCATCTTCGATGCACAGGACTTTTTTGCCTTTGATGGCGGCGGGGTCATCCACCGTGAGCGGGGAGGCGGCTTCGATCACGACCGCGTTGGGGTTCAGTGTTCTTAGGGCTTCGCGGACGGCCAGGACACTTTCATTATTCGCCGTATCCACTTTGTTGATGACGATGACATCGGCCAGGCGGACATTGGCTTCGCCGGGGTGATAGGTGGATTCGTGGCCGGGGCGATGTGGGTCGGCCACGACGATGTGCAGATCCGACTTGTAGAAGGGCAGATCGTTGTTGCCGCCATCCCACAGGATGATGTCCACTTCGGCTTCGGCTCTGCGGAGGATTTTCTCGTAATCCACCCCGGCGAAGACCACCACCCCCCGATCGAGATGCGGTTCGTACTCCTCGCGCTCTTCGATCGTGCATTCGTATTCATCCAAATCATCGTAATCGCCGAAGCGCTGGACGTTTTGGGCGACCAGGTTGCCATAGGGCATGGGGTGGCGGATGGCGGCGACTTTATAGCCGAGCGTTTGCAGGGCCTCGGCGACCCGGCGCGTGGTCTGTGATTTGCCGCTACCGGTGCGTACCGCGCCGATGGAGACGACGGGTTTGGTGGATGGAATTTGGGTGCGTAGGCCAAGTAATTTGAAATCCGCCCCGGCCGCCAGGACTTTGGAAGCCTGATGCATCACATAGGTATGCGGCACATCACTGTATGAAAAAATCACCTCATCTACTTTTAGATCGTGGATGAGGTGCAGTAGGTCACTTTCGGGATGGATTTGGATGCCTTGGGGATACAGTTTCCCGGCGAGTTCGGCGGGATAGACGCGCCCCTCGATATTGGGAATCTGCGTGGCCGTAAAAGCGACGACCTCATAAGTATCATTATTACGGTAAACCGTGTTGAAATTGTGAAAATCGCGCCCGGCGGCGCCCATGATCAGAATGCGAGTTCGAGACATAGGAGTGATCCTTTGAGCAGATGAGAGAAGACGAACGCGCCGAGTATAGCATGGGGGTTAGGGGAAAGCGGGTGACAAGTGACAGGGAAAAGCCATGATGCCTATCACCTGTCATCGGCTTCACATGACCTCAGGGGCCTGGATATCCAATAATCGTAGGGCATTGGCCAGGGTTTGGCGGGCGGCGGCCACCAGCCGCAGGCGGGCGTTTTTGACGGCCTCGGTTTCGGTCTGAATGACCGGCACGGCATGGTAAAAGCCGTGGAACGTCTTAGCGAGGTCGTAGACATAGTTCGCCATGTGTAAGGGCTTATATTCCAGCGCGGCCTGTTGCACGGTGGTCGGAAAGCGTGAGATGAGGTCAATTAATTCCGCCTCGTGCGGGGTCAGCGCGTAATCAAACTGCGCGGTTGGAGGCACACCCCCGGCCTTTTTGAGAATGCTGTTGGCGCGGACATGGGCGTTCTGGATATAGGGCGCGGTCTTGCCCTCAAAGTTGAGCACCGCCTCCCAATCGAAGGTAATGTCTTTGGTGGTGTCCACCGCAATCATGGTATGCACAATCGCGCCCAGCCCGATTTGCCGGGCCACCTGTGCGCGCTCGGCTTCAGGCAGGTCCGGGTTTTTCTCGGCGATGACGTTGAGCACGCGGCGTTGCGCTTCTTCCAATACATCGGTGAAGTAGATAGCATTGCCCTTGCGCGACGACATCGCGCCCTCGGGCAGAGTCACCGTGCCGTAGGCCAGATGGAAACACTTGGCGGCCTGAGGAAAGCCCCACAGTTCTAAAATCTTGAACGCCTGTTGCAAATGCAAACTCTGTCGCACATCCACCACATAAATCGAGCGGTCAACGTGAAATTCCTCGAACTTGCGCTTGGCGAGCGCGAGGTCTTTGGTGAGATACAACGTGGTGCCATCGCCGCGCAGAATGACGTTGGTGCGGTACTTTTCTTTCTTGAGGCCCAACTTCTCATCAATCTTCACTAGCACCGCGCCACCGTTGGGGCGCTCGTCGTCGGCGATGCCTTTGGCGAGCAGTTCATCTACAATGGCCTTGCTCGGCTCGTCCACTTCGCTCTCGTAAAAGAACACATCAATTTTGATGTCAAGCGTCGCCAGAATATCGGCCAGCTCGTCGAGGCTCCATTGCCGCGTTACCTGCCACAGGCCGCGCACCTCGGGGTCGCCTGCGTCCCAGCGCCTGTTCCACTCCCGCCGCTCGGCATCGTAGGCCTCGCGTTGGGCCGCTTCTTCGGGGGTCTCCGGTTCCTTTTTCGTCAGGAGCTTGCTTGCTTCGATATACACTTTGGCAATCCACCGCCCGCGCGCATGAACGGCCGCCCGCGTATCGCCCAGCGGCTCCTGGCCCTTAAAAAATCGAGCATAGGCCCACAGACAGGTAATAACACCCAAGCCCATATCGCCGGGGTACGAGGCGCGGATGGTCTCGAAGCCCGCGAACTGCACCAGCCGCGCCAACACCTCCCCCAAAACAGCGTTGCGCGCGTGGCCGATGTGAAACGAGTGCAGGGTGTTGGGTTGCGCGTACTCCACCATGATGCGTTCCGCTTTGGGCGCGCCCCGCCCAAAGTCCGTGCCCCCCGCAATTGCCGCGTCCACCACGCGGGCGGCGTAAGTGGGCGTGTCAAAGTAAGCGTTGAGATAGGCTTTATCGGCGATTAACCGGGCAAAGCCGGGCGGCGTCCCTAGCTTATCGGCGACGAGTTGCGCGAGGGCCTGCGCCCGCGCGGGGACGTTGACCCCCTGCCGGGTGCGCGCCTCGGCGGCGGCGGCCTGAAAACAAATGTTAGTGCCCATGCCCCATTGGCCCGCAAACGGCGTGGGTTGCCACTTAATCTCACCCACCGCCGAAATACCTTGTTCGGCCAGAATGGCTAAGATGCGTTGGGCAATGGCGTTGAGTTCGGTATCAAACATGAGGTCTCCAGAAAATGTTTGGCGATTGTAGCATACGCTCTGCCCCCATAAATAAAAATCCCCTGCGGGGGCAGGGGATTTTGGGAGGCGGGGCGCTTATTTCTTGGTTTCAAGCGCGGCGAGCTGTTTCATCAAACGGCTCTTGCGGCGGGCGGCGTTGTTCTTGTGGACGACGCCTTTTTGGGCCGCTTTATCGAGCGCGCTGATGGCCGCAAGCGTCGCCTTGCGCGCGTCTTCGGCGTTGCCCGCGCCGACAGATTCACGCGCGCTCCGGACCACCGTGCGGGTGGTGGTGCGGGTGATGCGGTTGCGGTCGCGTTTACGCTCGTTGGAGCGCACGCGCTTGATAGCGGATGAGGTATTAGCCACAGTCTTCTTCTCCAGTCAGAATAATTCAGGTAACGGAGCGAAATTTTACCTGATGGGCAGAGTTTTGTCTAGGGAATTACGGCCACACACTCAATCTCCACCCGCGCGCCTTTGGGCAGGGCCACCACTTGGAAGGTGCTCCGCGCTGGTTTATGGCTCCCGAAATGTTCGGCATAGATCGCATTCATCTGCGCGAACTCGCCGAGATCCACCATGAACACCGTGGCTTTAACCACATGTTGCAGGTCGGTGCCTGCGGCTTCCAAAATGTTGGCGAGATTTTTGAAAGTTTGATGGGTCTGTTCCTCGATGGTGGGGCCCACGAGATCGGTGGTGCCGGGCGCAAACCCGACCTGCCCGGCGGTGTACACAAACTGGCCGGCGCGGATGGCTTGCGAATAGGGGCCGACGGCTTTGGGAGCGTTGTCGGTGGCGACAATGATAAGTTCGGTCATGATGATTTTCTCCTGAAAGGGTTGAGGGTAAATTTATCACGAAGCGCGTAAAAATGATAAGTGAAAAGTGACTCACCGAAAAACGGCCTGCGGATATTGGGCGCTGAAGTCGGCGAGGCGCTGATGCCAGCGGGCGGGCAGGGGGCTGGGTAGGGCCTCGAGGGGGAAGAAGCCAACTTCGGTGATTTCGTCCTCGTCCACGCGCAGGTCGCCGCCGAGGACGCGACACTCGAACAGCGAGGCACACCCTTGAATCTCATCGCCGTTGGGGTAGGTGACGCGGTTGTTAGGGCCGGAATACACCCCGACCAGCCGCGTGGGTTCGACCTCCAGCCCAACTTCTTCGCGGGCCTCGCGCACGACGGTCTCGGCGATGGACTCGCCCAAGTCCATGAAGCCGCCGGGCGGGTTCCACATTCCGTTATCACTGCGGCGCGCGAAGAGAATGTGACCGTGTTCGTCGCGGATGAGGGCGGCGGCGGCGGGAGCGATGAAACATTGTTGGCCGATGGTGGAGCGCATGCGATGAATGAAACTGGTGATAGGCCCCGGCCCGCCGGGACGTGGCGCTTCAAAGGAGGCCGCCACCCGCGCGGGGTGCGCGTCCCGCACCATGTCGGCGTACCACGCGCGGGTGGGGGGACAATCGTCGAGGAAGGCTAATGCGCGGGTTTCCACCTCATCCGCGTGGGCGTGGCCGCCCGTCAGCCGACATTCCAGGGTCGCAGTCCACTGTTGGGCCTCGTCGCCGTTGGGGTAGCGGACGTTATATTGCGGGCCGGTGTAGAGTCCCACGAGGCGCGTCGGTTCAACTATCAAGCCAGTTTCTTCGCGCACTTCGCGGGCGCAACATTCGGCCAGCGTCTCCCCGATTTCGAGCGCGCCGCCGGGCAAGCCCCATTGGTCGAAGTCGGTTCGGTGCTGAAAGAGAATGCGCCCATTGTCGTCGCGCACGAGCGCGCTGACATAGGCGAGGATGACGCGCTGAGGCCCGACGTGGGCGCGGAGCCAGTGAATGTAGCTCACTGGAATTTGAGTTTGGCGACGATATCGCCCACGGCGGCGGCGAAGATGTGTTGCATCACGGCTTCGTCAGCGGCGTAGGGGCCGCCAAAGACGCCATCCCCATAGAGGGCGCGGGTTTCGGCGGCGTTGAGGATGCGCGGGGCGACGGCGGTGGGTTTTTCGCCGGGGGGCAGGTCGGCCACGCGGCAAAAGGGGAAGGCTTCGATCCACGCGGCGTGATTGCTCTTGAGGCCGAAGCGCTCAGCCACCGCCGTTACCGAAGGCGCGACCCACCATGAATACCAATCGGCTTGCAAGCCGGGGAGGTCGTTGACCAGTTCGTGCAACAAGGCGTTGGCGGGTGAGTTGCCGCCACAGCAATTCCAAGTTTGACCCGGCAAAAAAACCGTAGGCCGCCGCCACTGGCCGTGGCTCAGACCCAAAGGCAGCAAACCGTTCGGAGCATGTCCGGCCCGGTGCTCCGCGCCTGGCTGAAACGGTCGAGCAGGAATGCCAAGCTGCCGG
>CAYUFY010000345.1:0-5662 GCA_964443795.1 uncultured Anaerolineales bacterium
AATAGTGCAATATAAGAATTTCGTGTGTAGTAGAAAAGAGGCCTGAGCAGTTACACTCAAAGGTCATATTCAAAAACAGCGGTTTCAGATCAGGGGCGATGTGAGCGATTTAGTTGAAGATGATTTGGAAGACGATGATAAAAAAAGCCGTCTCAGACGCGTGGAGGTCAAGGAGAAATTTGAAGCCGTGCTAATGACGCTCAACGCTCACGGCGAAGTCAAGCAACATACCGACCCGGTAGAAATTGGGCGCATTTTAGAGCAGTATGTGAAGCCCCTGGCCGAAGTGGTGCAGACGCGCAACGTGCCGCGCTATGACATGAAGCCGCAGGACTGGGAATGGACTGTGTTCGCCCATCTCTCCCAAAACCGCCATCTTCCAGGCCGGCAGGAAACGGGCTTGACAGATTTTCAACGCCATTTAGCGATTGCGATGGGGCGGTTGTGTCTGGACAAGAGTGCGGGGTTGGTCAACGCCGAGATGGGGGCGGGCAAAACCACCATTCTGTTGGGCACGGCGGAATATCTGCAGCAAGCCACTCTCGCCCGCAAACAACCTGCTCATCATGCATTAAAGAAATCGCCCTACCCCGCGCTAGTAGTTGGGCCGGGCATCGTGACGGGGCCAGAGAATTGGCCCAAGGAAATCCGCGAAGTCGTGCCTAACTCAGACAGTCGGGTGATTACCAGTGGGGCCAAGCCCTTGCCCAAACCGGCCAAAATTGGGTCGTGGTTGCAAGATTTGGGAATCACATTTGACGATGAGGCTGAATTTGAAATAAGTGACCGTTACTCAGTCGCCCAGCAAGTCCGGCAGATGATATTGGTGGTGCGTACCCAAGCCGAACAGCAAGGCATTCGATTATCTGAAGACGTTGAACGGGCCTTGGCCGCTTCTTTTAGGCGAGCCTTGGAACGTCCCCCAAAACGCCGGAATGGAGCCAACACACCTAACTTGTTGGATGGCCGCATTGGGGGATATGCGTGGTTGGGCTTAGCCGTGAGCCGTGACAGTGCCCAAGCCAAAGAATTGGCGGACGAGTATTCCCTCGCTCAATTTGTGCAGGATTATCGGAGTGGGAAACTGCCCCAAAAAGCTTTTGCTATCATGTCGTTTGAAACGGCCAAACTGGGAGCAGGACGCATTCCCGCCCTCGCCTCCCGAACGATCCGACTGGAGCACCGCGATGAAGTCACCGATGAAACTTGGGCTGAGTGGGTTCAGGTCTGCGCGTGTCCCCATTGTGGCGCGGTCGTGTCTGAGAAATATGATTCTGAAACCGGTGAACCACTTATCCCAATTCAGATACCTGATGCGGAGCAATGGGTGGGCACCAAACGCCGTTTTTGCAAAGCACCCCTCCTGTATTTCAACGCTCAGGCCCAACGGTATATGCCCGGCAAGTGGGTGTTTGATTCTGAACGAGGCCGCAAAGTCGCTCGCGCGCAGGATGCGGATGGCTTGCCTTACCTATGTGGGCGACCACTCTATGAAGAAACCGCCCTCCGCCGCGAAGCCGCCGCTCGGTTTGCGCTCAAACACCTGCCCGGCTTTTTTGGCTTGCTGGCCGTGGATGAAGTCCACAAATGCAAAGCGAAAGGCACCGGGGTGGGCTGGGTCTTGCAAGCCTTGACCAATGTGAGCCGGTATACCATTGGCTTGACCGGAACTTTGTTTGGCGGCTATTCCACCTCCATCTTTTGGTTGTTATATCGCTTATCGCCCGCCGTGCGCCGCGAATTTGGATTCAATGACGAAAAGCGGTGGACGGAAAAATATGGGTTATTCAAATCCGTGTTCTACGTCGGTAAAAATGCAGACCTGGCCGAAGATGGCACCTACACTGGCACGAAGCACTTTGAAACGGTGTCCGAGATGCCGGGTATTTCACCGGCCATTGTGGGCTTAGGATTGGAACACGCCACGTTTTCATCTCTCAAAGATATTGGCTTACCCTTGCCGGAGTATTCCGAAGAGATTGTTCGCCTTCCCATGACTGCCGCGATGCAGGCCCAAATCAGCGAAGCCGATGGAAGCCAGACCAAACCGCCGTCCGGCTTGTTAGCGTGGGCTTTAGAAACACAAAAAGAAGAGACGGGCAAAGGCGCGATTAGTGTGTGGCTCAACACGGCCCTCAATCGCCCGGACGCGATGTTTCGGCCCGAGCAAGTGTGGTTTAATCGGCGCTCATTGGAAGGGGGACGGGGTAAGTATGCTATCCGCCATAAAGAACTGGTAACCGAATTTGAGGCGATAGACGGCCTTGCTAATGGCGACTCGAACACTCACCCCAGTCTGTTGCCTAAAGAGCAATGGCTCACAGAGCTATGCCGGACAGAACAATTCAGTGGCCGCAAGGTGTTGGTCTATGTGCGCCAGACGGGTCAGCGCGATATTCAACCGCGTCTCGCCGATATGCTCAAATCGCAGGGGTTGCGCCCCGCCATTTTGCGCCCCTCCCTTGCACCGGCCCGACGCGCGACTTGGATCAAACAAAACGCGGAAAAGATGGATGTCCTCATTACCAATTCGCGGCTGGTGGAGGTGGGCTTGAATCTCACCATGTTTTCTACGGGCATCTTTTTTGAAGCCGAGTGGTCATTGTATGTTTTGTGGCAGGCGATGCGCCGCTTGTATCGGCCTGGCGCGCCGCGACCCGTGCATATGTATTTCCCCGTTTATGAGGGCGCGTTGGAAGAAAGTGCGCTTGACCTCTTGGGCGCAAAAATGAAAGCGGCACAAATTTTTTACGGGGATGAAGTGGGGGGAGCCTTGGTTGAGGAAGAAGATGAAAGCGACCTGCTACACAGCCTCCTGCGCCGGGCTTTGGGTGAGACGGAAGTAGGCCGAGCGGAAGGGTTATTTACATCAGGCAAATCACAAACTGAGATGGTGGCCACGACTGACTCGCCTATTGGATCGCTGATGGCGGTATCCCCGCGTCTGGTGACGATGATGGACTTGTGGGCACAACGCCAAGGCCCTATTCGCCGTGCCAAACGTAGCACGCCCAGTGACAAAAACCAACCCTCCCTCTTCTGAGTGGGCTAGTGACTTTTCAGCCTTGACGCTTGGAAGTGATTTCGGCATCATCAAATCAGGGCTTCTAATCAGAGAATGGATTGGAGCAGGCAGACAACCAACTTGATAAAGCTCTCTATGCTATGCCGTGGCCATTTTCACTTTTTATCCGCGACCCAGTGCTGGTAGGGCGCATTGGTCCATTAGGGGTATTGCCATACTCCATTCCTTTGGCGGCTCGCCACACCCACTTCTATTGCATCGGCACGACCGGGCAAGGCAAATCCAAGTTTATCGAAAGCCTGTTAGTCGAAGATATCCTGGCGGGTCGGGGCTGTGGGTTAGTTGACCCCCATACCGATTTAGCCCGTGACACGTTAGCCAATTTACTGTCGCGTGGTTATTTTACTAATCACACGGCTTTAGAACACGTGGTGTATTTTGACCCGACTCGCACCGACTACTTTATCCCGTTCAACATCCTCAAATCAGCCCTCCCGCCTTACACCATCGCGCAACAAATTATTGAAGCCTTCCGCCGTACCTGGCCGCGCGCCCTCGAAGAGGCCCCGCGCTTTACCAACATTGCGTTGGCCGTGTTGTTGGTGCTCATTGAAACCGGGAAATCTTTAGTTGAGATGCCCTTGGTGTTGACCAACCGCGAGTACCGCGAGCAATTACTGGCGCAAGTCCATGAGCCGCAAGTGGTTGAGTTTTTTCGCACCCGCTTTGACCAATGGGGCAGAGAAACCCCCACGATGATTGAAAGTGTCCTCAACAAAGTGACCGCGTTTACACTCAACCCCCACTTGCGGCGATGCTTGGGAGCCACCGAAAACTGGCTGGACTTCAGGCAAATTATGGATAGCCAAAAAGTCTTGCTCGTTGATTTGGGAAATTGCGATGGGGAAACGCGTCGGTTGGTGGGCAGTCTAGTCGTTACCGGGATGGAAATGGCCGCCTTGTCCCGCAAAGACCGGGCTGAGGTGCGCCAGCCGTTCTATTTGTTTTTGGATGAGTTTCAAGATTTCTGTGCCAATGAAGGCGCGGCTAAAACGCTGGCTCAAATTTTATCGGAATGTCGCAAATTTGGTCTGCATTTGCATTTAGCCCACCAAACGTTAGGCCAAGTCCAACAACGCATCGCCTCCGCTTTAGGGAATGTGGGGATCAAAGTCGTGTTCGCCGTTGACCGGGAGGATGCCGAAGTCATGGCCAAGAAGCTGTTTACGGTGGACACCGAAGCGGTTAAACATGAAGCCCAAACCGAAACGCAACACCCGGTCTTTTCGCCCATGAACGAACAATGGGAAAACGTGGTGGCGGCCATTCAAGCCTTGCCGCCTCGTACGGCCTTTGTGAAGTGTCGTGGGCGACCGACGGCCCAGATAAGAACCCCAACTATTCCGCGTTACGGCGTGAGCGCCCAAGCAGTAGGGGATTTACAAGCACAATTAGCTAAGGCCCACGGCCTGCCTGTCAATCCAGTGCCAACGAGCCAGCTATCCGATCCACTGCCCCTTCACTTGCTCGATTGGCAAGCCTCCATTTCGCCCAAGCCTGTTATTCCCGAAACGACCACCTTAACTCAAGGGGTCATTTTTGATCGCCGTCATTTGTGAATACCGAAACGTCCCTTCACCTTCGCCTCAACGATTTACCAGCCAGTGATCGCCCGCGTGAGCGATTGAGTGCGGTGGGCGCGCACGGGTTACGGGATGCTGAACTGCTGGCTATTTTGCTCGGGGTAGGCATCCAGGGCGAAAACGCAGTAAGACTAGCCGAACGGGTGTTGGCGAATATCGGCGGCTTGTTAGGATTACTCAGAGCGGCGGATACCGATTTACAGCAAACCATTGGCATCGGCCCGGCCCGCGCCGCGCAACTGTTGGCCGCTGTGGAAGTGGGGCGGCGTTTAGCCGTGCGCGTGGCCGAAGAACGGCCTCAGATTAATTCGCCTGCTGATGCCGCCAATTTGTTGTTGTATGCCATGTCAGCCTTATCGCAAGAATATTTGTATGTATTGTTGCTGGATACGCGGAATCGTCTACTTCGCCCGCCGATTGAGATTTATCACGGCTCGCTCAACACCTCGATGATTAGAACGGGGGAAGTGTTTCGGGAAGCGGTCAAGATCAATGCGGCTGGAATTATTGTGGTGCATAATCACCCCAGCGGCGACCCGTCCCCCAGCCCCGAAGATGTGGCCGTAACTCGCGCATTGGTGGAGGCGGGCAAGTTGTTGGATGTGGCGGTACTTGATCATCTGGTGATTGGTCATCAACGCTTTGTTTCCCTCAAAGAGCGGGGGTTGGGCTTTGGCTAAACCGGCGGCGTTGAAATCAGTGGAGTGGGATGTTATACGATAAGGATGAGTGTTGAACACGAAAAACCACTTCCCACTTGGGCTATAGCGGAGCGCCAGCAAGATCAATGCTGGATTAGAGAAAACCTCCACCTCTTTTGGCCCGTAGCTCAAGTCGGGTATCTCCAACATGGGCGCGGAGCGGTTGTCGTAGACATTACGCTTCAACCCTCCCCGGGTCAGGGTCAGGCATTTGGCTATCTGTCACAGGCAGAGGTGGAATTGAGTGCTAATGAGGACACCCTCCGCATGGTAGGGGATTACCACCCACAGGT
>CAYUFY010000346.1:0-5646 GCA_964443795.1 uncultured Anaerolineales bacterium
TGCGGCGCAGTGAATGACCGCGACCGCAACGCCGCCCAAAACATTGAACGAGAAGTATCTTCTCAATAAATCGCGGTTGAACATTTGTGCCACGCCTTTCGTCCACCATATGCGGTTGTCGCGCACTGAACAAGCCGTATATATGGCGGTCAGAAGACATTAGAACATACGTTTACCCCGAATTATTGAGAAGATACAACGAGAAGCCTTACGGCTTGTTAGACAACCCCCGGTTGTGGCTACGTCGGGGTCAAGGCTCGTGGACGGGCTGTAAGACCGCGCTACGCGGCCACCCTGGTTGAAACGAGCATTTCTCAAGCGTTCACTTGTGAACACTTAGAAAGTAGCAGACTTACGCCAATGACCACACAAACGCGGCCACCGCCGCCACCGCGCCCGCCTCATCGGTGTAGAGGCCGAGACTCAAGTTGGGGCTGTCGTTGCCGGTGAGCATCTTGCTGACCCGGGCGTCAACACGATGACAACACAGGACTGGCTTGCCGCGCAAGAGGGCGTAGGCAATCTCATACCCCACCCCGTGCGAGGGCGTGCTGACCTCAGCCACCACCGCGTCACATTCATCCAACCATTGGATATCGCGCTGATAGACGGTGGCCGAGTCAATAGTGGCTTCCTCGGCCATCACCGCCGGGTCGGCCAACTGCGCGGTGGGCACAGTGTGCCCCTGCGAGAGCAGGAAACTGACGATGGCCGCGTAGATGGGTTGGTCGGCGCGGCCGCCCGTGAGCGAGCAGGAAAAATAGATATTCATGGGGGTCTCCAAAGAGGGGACTATAGTCTAACAGAATTTCAATTGCCCTACCCGGCACTCAGTGATATTATCTTGAAATCGGAAAGGACACCCCACATTATGACCGATGAGGTTCAACGCTTTCTCAAAGAAGAGGCGAAACGCCTGGCCGACGAAAACCGCGACTTGAAGCAGGAATTGCAGGCCCTGCGCGAATCGGTGCGCGCGCTGTCGTCGTTGTACGACATTTCCCAAAACATCACCCCCGAAACCGATGTGATGCGTCTGCTCGATAACATCCTCGACGCCTCCATGTCGGTGCTGAAAGCCTCGGATGGCTCGCTGATGTTGATGGATGATATCACCGGCGAATTGGTCTTTGTGGTGGTGCGGGGCGCCGCCAGCGGGCGGTTGGAGGGGTTCCGGCTACCCAAAGGGCGGGGCATTGCCCATTCGGTGGCGACCAACCGCAAGCCGGAAATCGTCCTTGACCCCCACCGCGACCCGCGCTTTTACGCGGATGTGGACGAAAGTTTGGGATTTCGCACCCGCTCCATGGTCTGCGTGCCCGTCTATTTGGATGATGGCCGCACGTTAGGCATCATCAATGTCCTCAACAAAACCTCGGACCGCGAATTTACCGAAGACGATCTCGATCTGATGCTGGTGGTGGCGCAACTGGCGGCCACGACCATCCGTCGCGCCGAACGCGCCAGTGAGCGCCTGGAGCATCAGCGCCGCCGCCTGGCCATGTTTAAGAAAACTGGCCCGCTGGGGCAAACTGGCCCCTTGAATCAATAATTGAACAGGGTCGCTCAGATGTAGGGGTAACCAGCTATCACTAAGGAGTCCGTCCCATGGATAATGTGCAACCCGGCCAGACTCTCGGGCCTTATCGCGTCATCAATCAAATCGGCCAGGGGGGCATGGCCACGGTCTACAAGGCCTACCATGCCGCCATGGACCGCTATGTGGCGATTAAAGTCCTCCCGCGCCAACTGGCCGAAAGCCCCGAATTCCACGGGCGCTTTCAGCAGGAGGCTCGCACCCTCGCCAAACTCGAACACCCGCACATCCTCCCCGTGCACGACTTCGGCGAGAGCGAGGATGGCATTAGCTACCTCGTCATGCGCTATCTGGAGGCGGGCACGCTCAAAGACCGCCTGCACGCCGGGCCGCTGACGCTGACCGAGATTGACACCCTCTTCTCGCAACTCGCCGACGCGCTCGGCTACGCCCACGAACAGGGCGTCATCCACCGCGACCTCAAGCCCTCCAACGCCATGCTCGACACCCGGGGCAGTTTGTTCCTCACCGACTTCGGCATCGCCAAACTTTTAGAGGGCAGTTCGCAATTCACCAGCACCGGCGCCATGATGGGCACCCCCGCCTACATGAGTCCCGAACAGGCGCGTGGCGACAAGGTGGACCAGCGCACCGACCTCTACTCGCTCGGCATTATCTTGTACGAAATGGTCACCCGGCGCTTGCCCTTCGAGGCTGAGACTCCGCTGGCCGTGGTACTCAAACAACTCAACGAGCCGCTCCCTCTGCCCTCGTTGGTCTTCCCCGACATTCACCCGGCGGTGGAGCGCGTCATCCTCAAGGCGCTGGCGAAAGATGCCGCTGACCGGTTTGCCAGCGTGGCCGAATTTATGACCGCGTGGAAACAAGCCGTGCGTGAAACGGCGGGAACCCCGTCCCCAACAGCCGAGCAGACCCTCCCGGGGGGAAGCACCGCCCCCACGCTGATTCACCCCGCGCCCGCCGGGGACGCGGCCCCCCGCGCGGGGGCGCGTTTCCCGGTGGGCTGGGCCATCGGCGCAGGGGTGGTCATCATCTTGCTGATCATGGGCTTCTTCGCCATCCGCTTCGTCCGCAATCGCCGCGCGGCTCAATTGCCTAAGCCGACCGTCATCGCCACCCAACCCGCGTCCACCGCGCGGCCAGTGGCGACCAGCGCGCCCACCGCCATGCCGCAACCCACGGCCTCCCCCATCCCCGGTGTGTCTGGCGACACGACTTGGACTTCGTGGACAGCGGCCAATAATGTCGAGGTCGTCGCCTCTTACAATGGCGACTTGTATGCGGGCGGCTGGGGCGGCGTGACCGTGTGGAACCAAGAGACGGGCGAGGTCATTGAACGCTTTACCACCGGCACCGGCCTGTCCGACCCGCATGTGCGCGCGCTGTTGATTGACCATGAGACCGGCCACCTGTGGGTCGGCACCGATGGCGGCCTCGCTTTTTATGATGGCCATGAGTGGACGCTTTACAACGCGCAAGATGGTTTGGACAGCAACAACATCTCGGCGCTCGGCTGGTGGCAACAGTATCTGGTAGTCGGCACGGAATCCTCTGACCGCGCAGGCGGCGGATTGAACCTGTTCGACGGCGCGCAATGGAGCGCCATGCCCGATTTCCCCTCCGACCACCCCGACAACAATCCCAATGTGCTCGCCAACTTCGTTTACGCCATTGCCCAAGCCGAAGATGGCACGCTCTGGGTCGGCACCGCCAACGGGCTGGGGCGCTATGATGGCAACGCGTGGACCCGCTTCACCACCGCCGAGGGCCTACCTGCCAACCGGGTTTACACGCTGTTCTTTGACGAGGCCCAAACCCTGTGGGTCGGCACCGAGGCGGGCGCGGCGCAGTTCGACGGCGAGCAATTTATCCCCACCGAACTCGGGCCGCCGTATGGCGTGTATGGCATTACGCAAGACACCGCCGGTCGCTACTGGTTCTCCGGCGGCGGCGGCGTGTGGCGCTTTGACCCGACGCGCTCCAACTGGGATGAGTATAGCGAGCAAACTGGCGATATGCCCAGTTACAACATCTTTGGCGTGACCCTGGGCGACGATGAGAATCTGTATTGGGGCAGTGATGGGAGCGGCCTGGTGCGCTTCGATGGTGACTTCGCCGTGTGGCGGGTGAAGAACCTCCCCGGCCTCGCCGCGTTCGGCGCGATTCTTCCGGCCCCCGATGGGCGCTTGGCCTTTGAGCAACTATACGGCGGTTACGTGGATATCTTCGACCCTACTGCGGAAACGTGGACCCCCGGCCCCAGTATCCCCGGCACCCCGCTCACCTTTGACAGCGCCGGAAACCTGTGGGCCACCGAGTGGGAGAACGGCGTGTGGGTTATCAACCCACAGGGACAAACAACGCACATCGGCGCGGAGCAGGGCCTACCCAATGAGGCTCATGTGCGGGGCGTAGCAGTGGCCCCCGATGGCACAGCCTGGATTGCGACTGATAAAGGCTTGGCGTTCTGCGACGGCCAGACCGTAACGGAATTTCTAACTGCCGCCGATACCGGCCTCGCCAGCGATTCAATCTATGGCGTGTTTCTTGCCTCCGATGGTGGGCTGTGGGTGGCTACCAACCCCAACTTCAGCCGCCGCGCGCCGGATGGACAATGGGAACATTTTACCGCTGGCAACCCACTGTCCTTTGACGTGGGAATCCGCGATATCGCCGAGGCCGCCGATGGCTCACTGTGGCTGGCAACGGGCGGCGATGGCGTATATCACTGGAACAAGGGCGAGTGGGAACATTTCTCTACGCAGAATTCTGACCTGCCGGAGGATGATGTGAACGCAGTGGCGGTTGCGCCCGATGGGAGTCTCTGGTTTGGCTTGGCCCGCCGGGGCGCGGCACGGTTCGACGGCGAGAACTGGAGTGAGTTCGAGGTGGATGCCGAAGCGGGTCTCATCAACCCCAGCGTCAACGCCATCTATATCGCCCCCGAGGGCACGGTGTGGTTCGCCACCAGCGGCGGGGTGACGCGCTATCAGCCGTAGCTGTGTGCGCGGTGCACGTGGCAACCCCACGCTTCATTGGCGAGATGCCGAAAGCATAGCCTGGCTTACCCACTATCAACCATGACCCCACCCGCTCCCGCCGTCAAAGTACAAATCCCCCATACCCCGGCTTATTGGGCCACCGCCTTGTTGCTCACCTATCTCTGCTATCAGGCTCACGAACTGTTGCATCATTTCGTGGGGGCCGTGGTGTGTGGGGGGTTCGGCCAAATGACCTTTGGGTTGTTTATCACCCAAACCCCATGCGCCGGGAGTGCCGGCGTGACTCTGGCTGGGCCGGTCTTGAGTTTTGCCCTCGCCTGGTGGGGCGCGTATGCGTTGGAGCGGTCGAAGTCCAAACTTTTGGCTTACACCCTGATTTTTGCCAGTTTCGCCCACTTGCGTTTCATGCTCCCGCTGGGGAAAGGTGGGGATGAATGGTTGCTGGCCCGTCTTTATTTTTCTCACCCCAATCCATATGGGGTGGCGGGGGTGTTGTTTTTGCTGGGTTTGCCACCGGTGGTGTGGGCGGGACGGGCCATCGCCAACCCCCGCCGCTGGCCTGTCCTGCTGGCCTCGTGGGTGATGCCTTTCCCGGTGCTCATGGGGTTATCCATCCTTGACGAACAAATCTTTGGTTCTGACCCGAACACGGTCAGTTTATCCCTGGCGGGCATCCCCGTCATTGTTTTGTTGACTGCTTTGGGGGCCGGGGTAATTTTTGCGTGGGGTGGCCTTCAGGTTTTGCGGCAATCGGATGAGGTTTGAGCGGGCATCATCCCCCCTCTCTAATTTTTTTGTTTCCGAATGTCAGGGATTCTCTCTGCGTCAAGTAATTCACTCAGCGTAGACCGCACGGAGACTCTCGCCCATGATTGATTCCATCGGGCGCTTTTTCCGCGCGGTCGAAAACTATCTCAAATATCGCCCGACTTATCCCCCCGGTGCTGGTTGGTTTCTGTAAGAGAGTGTTTCTTAAGTCGTTCATTCGCCTTATTTCTAGGCGATTCCGCGATTAGCGGCTAAAAGCCACAAATCACAGGAGCTCAGGAAACCGGGATGGTTATGATCTGACAGAGTGTAATCGAG
>CAYUFY010000347.1:0-5630 GCA_964443795.1 uncultured Anaerolineales bacterium
ACCGTGCAATCCCGCTTGCGGCCAATGGGTAAGTTATTTAATTGGCGTTCCTTACCTCACGCAAGAAGCTGTGCCCGCCCCGGTGTTTGGCTTGGCCATTCATCGGCAGGATGGCGTGCATGTGTGCGGCCCCAACACCGCCTTTGGCAATTTGTCCTTGCCCGCCGTCGTCGGGCCGGGCGCGCTGACTTACACCATTCCCGACCTCACCCTGCTCGAAGGGGTGTATCGCGTGTCGGTGGCAGTCGTGAACCAAACCGACACCGAGACCTTTGATTACCACGACCGCGCCTACGCTTTCCGCGTGCTCAACCGCAGTGAAACCCCGCAGGAACGTTATGGCTTGGTCACCTTGCGCGGGGCTTGGGCGCGCCACCCCTAACCCGGTCTCATGCCGCCGCTTATCTCCGTCATCATCCTAAACTGGAATGGCCGGGCCTATCTGGAAAATTGTCTGGCCGCCCTCCAGTCACAAACCTACCCGGCCTTTGAAATCATCGTGGTGGATAACGGCTCCACCGACGGGAGCGTGGATTGGTTGGGTGGCCACCACCCGGGGGTCCGCGTCATTGCCAACCCCGAGAACCGGGGTTTCGCGGCCGGCAACAATCAGGGGGCGCAAGCGGCGCGCGGGGATTATCTGGCCCTGCTCAACAACGACACGCAAGTTGCGCCCGCTTGGTTGGCCGAACTCGCGCGCGTGCTGGAGACCGACCCGCAGTGTGGCATGGCTTTTGGGAAGCGCGCAATTTTATCGGCAATGAGCGCATGGGGTATAAAGTCGCCTTCTGTGAGCGCGATGTCGCCACCCAATGGGGATGGCCCGCATCAGCCCCCCACCGCTGATTAATTCACCTTACGCACTGTCATTCCGAGGCGCGTTTTTTGCGCCGAGGAATCTCTACCTTGGGCGTAGACGCGAAGCGCCTCGCTATCGCTCGGAGTGACAATCTCAAAATACCTTTTACTGCGTAAGGTGAATGATTAAAACAAACCCCCCGGCCACTGATGCGCCGGGGGGTTTTGTTGTAGAGCCGGGTTATTTATCAAACGTCACTTCGGCGGTCATGCCCCAGCGCATCAGGGTATGCTCATCGCTTAACCCAATCACTACCGTGTAGGTCACATCGCCGCGCTTTTCTTCAAACACTGTGCCAATGGCTTCGACCACGCCACGCAATTTCACATCGGGGAGCGCATCCAGCGCCACGGTCACGCCCTGGCCAGGTTGCACCCGCACCACTTCAATTTCGGTCAGGTTGTCAGTCTCTACCTTCCACCCGGAGAAATCGCCCAGCACCACCACCGGCTGGCCCGGGGCCACTTGCTCGCCAACTTTCAAATTCAAATTCGCTACCCGCCCCGCGATGGGCGCGGTGAGTTCCGCGTTGGTGAGCGCCGCTTTCGCCGCTTCGAGCACGGTTTCGGCGGTGGCCAGGCGGGCTTGCGCCAGCGACAGCAAGGCCGAGTCGGGGCCGTTTTCCACTTTGGCAAATTGTTGCTGAGCGTCGGTCAGGGTCGCTTCGGCCAGGGCCACCTGGGCTTCGGCCAGCGCGCGGTTGTTGGCTTTGGGGCCAGCCTGCGCGGTGGTCAGCGCTTTTAGCGCATCGTCCACAGCCTCTTCCGCATTCTCCACCGACATCCCATTCGCCAGTTGCGCTTGCTCCAACGCAATCTGCGCGGCGGCCAGGTGGTCATTGGCTTTAGCGAGCGCTTCCTGTGTGTCTTTGATGGCCTCGGTATAACCGCCGGGATACCGGGTCTCGAGGTCTTGCAAATCCCGCAGGCGCGTCGCCAAATCATCCATCCCGTCTTGCGCGGCTGTGCGCGTGGCCGTCGGGCCGCTCAGGTCAATCAGTTGGGTGTTTTGCTGGGCAATCGTCAGCGTATCTTGCGCGTTGTCCACGCGTTCCTGATAAAAATCCAGGTCGGGCGCATTGAGATTCTTGAGGCGCTTTTGCGCCTTTTCCAAAGTATCTTGCGCTTGCACAATGACGAACTGAGCATTGGCTTTGACCATAGCCGCTGAATCTTGCAAATTCACCAGCGCTTGCTGGGCATTGAGCACTTCCAATTCGGCCTGCGCTACCTGCGCGTGCAAGGCGGCGCTGTTCTCCAGCCGGGCCAGCACCTGCCCGGCGGTCAC
This sequence comes from uncultured Anaerolineales bacterium, assembly GCA_964443795.1. Taxonomy (GTDB): domain Bacteria; phylum Chloroflexota; class Anaerolineae; order Anaerolineales; family UBA6663; genus DATDRS01. Next base: position 2,147 of record CAYUFY010000347.1, read on the forward strand.
GGGGTCGCCCTCGGCCACCAGCACTTCCACCACTTTGCCGCCCGCGCTAAAGGACAGGTTCACCGATTGGGCTGGCAACAAGCGCCCTTCGGCGATGACCGCGAAGTCGCCCGTGACGACCGGGAGGACATCGCCCGTGGGCGTGGGGGTGGCGGTGGCGCAGGCCACCAGCAGGAGCGGGAGAGACAGAAAAATTATTTTGCGAAACATGGAGACTCCTTTGAATAAGGATGAAAGCGGAAGATGAAAACGCGGCGCGCCCCTGGCTCACCCGCGCCCCTACAGAGGGAGGCTCTGGCCCTGCTCGTATAACACGCCGTCATGCACCTGCACCACCCGCGGCATCCGGTGGGCGAGTTCGTTATCGTGCGTGACCATGATGAAGGTCTTGCCGGCCTTCACCAAGTCTTCAAACATCGTGAAGACCCTGTCGGCGGTTTTGCTGTCGAGGTTGCCGGTGGGTTCATCGCCCATGAGCAGGGGCGGGTCATTGGCCAACGCGCGGGCAATGGCGGCGCGTTGTTGCTGGCCGCCCGAAAGCGTGTTAGGCAATTTATGCGCTTGGTCGGCGAGGCCCACTTGCTCCAGGAGCATCATGGCGCGCTCGGGGCGCTCTTTGGGTTTCCACACCCGGCAAAAGTCCATGGGGAGCATGGTGTTCTCAACCACCGTCAGCGTGGGCAGAAGTTGGAAGAATTGGAAGATGACACCGATGTGCTTGCCGCGAAACCGCGCCAACTGGTTCTCGCTCATCTTTTCGATATTCTGCCCGGCGACCTTGACTGCGCCCCCGGTAGGCCGGTCAATGCCCGTAATCATGTTGATGAGCGTGGACTTGCCCGACCCGCTAGGCCCGCGCACCCCCACAAATTCCCCGGCCCGGACGTGGAGGTTTACACTCTTGAGGACGTGAATCACCCCCGCTGGGCCTTGAAAATTTTTGATGACGTTGTCAACGTGGACGAGGTAATTATTGTTAGTTTCGGTCATATCTATCTCTGCACCCGCTGATTTATTCGTACGCCAAACTCTCTCTTACACTAATCCGCGTGGCGTTACGCGAGGGCAACCAACTGGCGACGATGGCCAAGACGATAATAATCGCCAGCCACGTCCACATCCCCTGAACGGAGTAATAGTAAACAAAGGGGAATTGCAAGGCATCGCCCAGTGCCTTCACGAAAAATTGCGCGCCAAACATACTCAGCGGCACGGCCAGCGCCCAACTCATCCCCCCCAACATTAAACCCTCGCCCATAAAAATCAGCCCGACATCCACCGACGAGGCCCCCACCGCCCGCATCACGCCGATTTCGCGTTTGCGCTCCATGACGTTAATCGAGAGCGTGCCCGACAAGCCAATACTCCCGACGATGGCGACCAGCAGGGTCATTAACTGCAACAAGCCGCCGATGATGTCCCACAGCACGCTCGCCAGGCGCCGATTTTCAATTTGGCCGATGGAGAACGAGATGTCAATACCCTGCGCGTTGAAGTAATCGAGCATGACTTGCTTCACGCTCTCCTGCGCTTCAAATGTATCAAGCCGGGTATCCACCTGCGCCACGGTGGCGCGCCCGGCCCGGTGCAAACTGTTGGTCAGTCGGTCACGCGGCACAAACGCGGTGGTCTGGTCGCCCCCCACCCCAATATCAAACGCGGTGCCGACAATCGTCCACTCGGCTTCGCGCCCCCCGCCCAAGTCCAACACAATCGTGTCCCCCACCGCCAGATTCATCTCTTGCGCCAGATATTGATTAAGGACAATCGCATGGCCATCCTCGGGGAACAGTTTGCGCCCCGACACCAGCGCCGGGTTAAACATCCGCGTGTCGGCCGGCACCCCGCGCAGTTGCACCGTCCATTCTTGGCCCGGCCCGCTCTCCCCCACGCGGTGCCCGGTGCTCTGCATCCACACCCACATCTCCACGCGCTCCACGGCGGGGTTGGCGAGTAGCGCGGCTTCGGTTTTGTTCACGCGCTCAAAATCGCTGAACACAAACAGCACATCAAATGCCCATGCCTTCCAAATAGTGTCGAAGGTGGAGATGAAGGAGAAGCCGGTGGTTGAGACCATCATAAAAATGGCCCCTGCCGCGACGAGCGTGACCTCGGTGAGGAGGACGCGGCCCGCGCGGCGGAACGTGTTCCGCAGGGACAGCGCGGCGAGGCGCGGGATGCCCTGCACTCGACTCACCGCGCGGTCGAGCAGACCCTTGCCGTAGTGCCCCCGTCCGAGACCATACGACGCAATGGCCTCGCGGGTGGAGATGCTCACGCCCTGCAAAATCGGCCAGAGCGCGGCGGCCATCGGGGTCAGCAATCCCACGAGGACCTGGTACCCCACCACATCGGGCAGAAAACGAAACGGGCCAGCGGGGATGTTAATCGTCAACAGCCAGAAACGCGCCATGCCATAGCCAATCGCCATGCCCAGCGGCACGGCAATCAGCAAACTTAGAAAGCCGTAAATCAATACGCCCGCAAGGTAGAGCGTGACGATTTGCGAATACTCGCCCCCGATGGTTTTCATGATGCCAATTTGCGTGACCTGTTGCGCGACGATGGCGTTGATGGTGTTGATGACCAGCGTGACGCTCAACAGCATGGAGAAGACGGCCATGATGATGAGGATGGTGGTGAGGCCATCGAGGAAGGCTTGGGCCTGCACTTGTTCGGGGTCTTGAAACTCGGCCAGCGAGAGCGTCTCAATCGCTTGGGTCGCGCCGAGTTTGGTGAGCTTGTCTTCCACCGCTTGCACGGCGGCCTCGACGCGCGGGCGGCTGTAGTCGGGGACGCGAAAACGCAAATGATTGAAGTCGCGCGTGCCAATGACGCGGAGCGCGGTGGCGCGGTTGATGTAGAACGCGGGCTTGTTGAGCGGGTTGAACGGCGGCGGCGATTGGGTGGAGTCGCGCAGGGTGCCGGAGACCCGCAGGGGCACGCCGTTGCCGTTCACCTCCACATACATCGTCCCGCCGATGGGCGGCACACCATAGTATTGCCACTGTTGGTCTTCGACCATGATTTCATTTTCTTCCGGCCACGCGCCACTCTTCCATTCGAGCAAGTCATATTTTTGATTGGCGTAGTCGGCCAGCGCCAGCACCGTGCCCTCATTCCAGTCCTCGGTGAGCGCCGTCTTCCAGCGTAATTCGGCGGTGAGCCAGCCCTCGGCTTCTTCCACTTGCGGCATGGCACTCACCGCGTCCACGGCCTCATCGCCGATGGGGAACGCAAACACCATTCGCGCGTGCGCGGCATGAACGCCCACCCGCGAGAGTTCCATCTGCTGTTTGAGGAAGGTGTTGCTGGCGGTGGTCAAGCCAAGCGCCAACACGCCCACCGCGATGCTGAGGACGACGAGCAGGGTGCGGCCTTTATAGTTCCACAGGTCGCGCCAGACTTTGCGAAAGGCGATGGACATAATTAAAGACTCGATAGTTGTATTTTGGCGTTTTCAGTCAAAACCGGATACCCTTGC
>CAYUFY010000348.1:0-5622 GCA_964443795.1 uncultured Anaerolineales bacterium
CTAGCTCAGACAAATGGGGCGCGGAAAGGATTGGCTTATTCTTCTAGTGAAACAGCTTGAATATTGTTGCTATCGCGGCATGACACCCATAGATTTTTCCCATCCGAGGTTAGGGCCGTGGGGCCTACGCAGACTTGCACGGGTTGGCTGGTCTGGCGGGTGAGGGGGTCAATCGCCTGCACCGTATTATCCCCAAAGTTGACCACCCACAATTGACCTCCGGCAAAAGTCAGTTCGGCGGGAAAGCCCCCCATTTGAATCGGCGGGCTGATCTGCCCGGTGGTGGGGGTGATGATTTGCACCGCGCCATCGGCAAAGTTGTTGACCCAAATATACCCGCCGCCGAAGGCAATCGCCCCCGACCCGTTGTTGGGGATGGGGACGCCCCCATGCCCAAGGCCAGGGATGATCGCTTGCACCGTATTCTCCCCATTGTTCACCACCCAGATATTTTGGCCATCCGAAGCCAGGTCAAACGGGTTGTGCCCAACTTGGACGGTTTCGACAATCGCGCCGGTGGTCGGATCAATGGCTTGAACGGTATCGCTCAGATCATTTGCGACCCAAATTTTCCCGAGGGCGTAAAGAATGGAACGCGGTTGACGACCAACCTTAACGGTGTAACTGATACTGCGGGTTTCCGGATTAATGGCCTGCACCGTATCACTGACAAAACTGACCACCCAGAGTAGCTGACCATCGAAGGCAATGTCGCGCGGACCAACATCCACCGCGAGGGGTTCACCAAGTTTGCCGGTTTGTGGATCTACATCCACGATTTTATTTTCTCCGCCCAGCGTGACCCACAGGCGGCCCCGGACATTATCGAAAACCAGCCCCCGAGGGATTAGCCCAACTTTAATGGAGGCCGCGGCACTACCTACAACCGGATCAATCGCCTCCACAGTGTTATCACTGAAATTCGCCACCCAAACGAGTTCGCCGGCAAACGCAATCGCCCGGGGTAGTTCACCCACCGAGACGGGGGCGCTGGCGTCGCCCGATAGGCGGTCAATAACTTGCACGGTACTATCCCCCTGATTGGCCACCCACAATTGGCCACTGGCTGGATTAAAATTTAAAGCGCTTGGTCGCAAGCCGGCGGTGATGGTATAGACTTTCTCGCGGGTGGCGGGGTTGAAGGCGTTGACCCAGTGCCGATTCTGGAGGCTGACCCACATCCAGTTGCCATCAAACGCCAGGCCCGCCGGGGTACCGCCGGCCGGAAAGGTGACCACATCCGTGGGGACGCGGGTATCAAAAACGCTTAAACTGTCGTTACTCCGGTTGGCCACCCAAATTTTGTGCCCATCAAAACCCAAGACCCAGGGGAAAGGCCCAGTGGGCACCGGGGCTCCGACTTCCTGACCCGTCTCGGGATTAAACGCCTGCACCTGGTTCAACCGATAACTCGACACCCAAAGATATTGACCATCAAAGAGCAAAGCGGAGGGGCGGTCAGCGGTGAGGATTTCTTTGACCACCACCCCCCGGTCCACATCCACCGCTTGCAACGTGTTATCCCCTTGATTGAGAACCCACAGATATTTTTTATCAAAAACCAATGGCCCGGGGCGATACCCAACGTCCAGGGTTTGCTGAACAACACCCGTGGCGGGGTCAATTTTTTGGATGGTATCGTTTAGGCTATTGGAAACCCACAACCAGCGGCCATCGAAGGCTAATTCTCGCGGACCCGCCCCGGCTGGCACCAGACCATTACTATCAAACAAGCCTTGCACAACGGCATTCGCCTCGTCGGCACGAGTGATGGCCGTGGCTTCAGCGGCCACGGCCGTGGCTTGCCCGACCCCGGCTTGCGTGGCTAGCGCCACACTGGTGGCTTCCCGGGCGCGCGCCGCGTCGGCCTGGACATTGGCGGCGCTTTGTTGGACCTGGGCGGCCCCGGCCTGAGTCTGCGCCGCCTGCTGGGTGATGACCGCCGTCTGTTGTTGTGTGCGCGCATTGAAGGCCAGCCCAAAGGCAATGATGGCGGTGAGGATGCCGACCACGGCCAGTCCAATGCTCCCGACGAACACCCGTTGTTGGCGGCGCAGTTTTTGCTCGCTCAGCCGGAGTAGATTTTTAGCCGCGTCGGTCAGAGTCAGATTGGCTTGCTGAGCTTTGATAATGGCGAGTTTATCGGCGTTGAGCAGGGAGCCGTATTGAGCGTACGCGCGAATTTCCTGCTCCAACAATTCTTGCGCGGCTTTGCGCGCCTGCACGCCGGGGTCAACTTTGATTTCTTCCAGGAGATAGTCATGCGCCAATTCATAGGCCAACCCGGCCGCGGCCGCGTAAGTTTGATCTTCGACCTGGGCTTCGGCGGACCGGAGTAAATTGGCTTCGACCAGATGCTCCAAAATCTCGCCTAAAACCTCGGCGGCGATAAGATGGTGTTGCGCGGTGTTGAGTTCCGCCAACAGGTCGTCGCGGGTGCGCATGACCCGGTGGCCATCGGCGGTGATGAGCGCCTCGAGCGCGCGCTGGGCAATGGCCCGATGCTCGGCGGTCATGCCGCGCGTCAACACCCGATCCAAATGCGAGCGCAAAATCCCGAGCGCACCGCCCTCGCGGTCGTACAGCGCGCGGGTGAGGACAGTGGTGCCGGGGGCCAGCCCCTCGTATAAAGCGGAGCAAATTAACTGCAACTGCATGGGCGGGAGGTTGTTGGTGCCCAGGTCGTTGAGAATGGTCTCGGTCAGCCCCGGCTCATAATGGACTTGCCGGCGCGCCGCAGGCGCGGTAATTACTTCCAGCGCCTCTTCGCGGGTGAACGCATTTAACCGATGTTCGTTCTCATACGGATTGCGAATATACGGGCGGCAATTGGCCAGGTGGCCGAAGAACTCGGCGCGGAGAGAAAATAGCCAGCGCACATTCAAGCCGCTGTCCTCCACGCACTCGGCATACTCCCGCATGAACTCCGTCCGCGCAGGCGCGTCGAGCTGGGTGAAGAACTCCTCGAATTGATCGATAAAAATATACAACCGGGTCTGCGGCCCCAACACACTGGTCACTTGCCGCAGAAAGTCGCGCAGGGGGCCGGTCGCCAGCATGGGCGTCAGGCTGGGATCGGATAGAAACGCCCGCTTGATGGCCAAGGCCGGTTCCACATTGTAGGGGCGGAGGTAGATGGGGAGATGCCCGTTGCCGATGAGTTGTGGCGCGACCCCGGCTTGTAGCAAGGATGATTTGCCCGCGCCCGACTCGGCATGCAAGACTGTCAAGGGGCCTTGGCCCAGATGTTGGATCAGTTCATGAATGGCGGTGCTTCGGCCAAAGAATAACTCGGCGTCGTTCAAGCGATATTCTTGCAAACCCTTGTAGGGGTTGCGGTCTCACTGGTCGGGGGTTCACCGATGACGCTTTGCAACCGCTGGACGAGCGCGCCCACCCCTTGCGCCAGATATTTGGCTTCGAGGCCCAGTTCCTGATCAGCTTCTTCGGCGGCGGTGAGGGCACGCTGAACGATATTTTGAATGTTGTTAACAATCTTGTCGCGCCCCACCAGGTCGCCGCTAACAGACAAATTGCCATCCTGAACATTGATGTCAATACTCATGCGGCAGATTGTACTCCGGTTGGAAGGATTGCAAAAATCGGCATTAAAAAGCCGCCGCCCGCCAGGGGGCGGGCGGCGAGTGGGGCGGGGGGACTGGTTTTACGGTTTCAAATGCGTCTTGAAAAAATCCGTAATGGCGTTATAGCACCGCACCTTGTTTTCGTATTTCAGCACATCATGTCCCTCGTTCTCGAACACCAAATACTCGGCGGTTTTGCCGGTGGCCCGGAGTTGCTCCACCACATCGCGTGATTCGCGTTCGATGACGCGCGGGTCGTTTTGCCCCTGAATGACGAAGAGCGGCGCGGTGAGGTTGGCAATATAGTTCTGGGGCGAGCGCTCGGTGAGGAATGCCTGATCCTTCTCCGGGTCGCCAACAGCAATTCTAAAATACGGCTTCCACGTTTCGGGCAGGCGCTCAATAGCCGTGATCAGATTATACGGCCCGAACATATCCACCGCCGCCGCCCACAGTTCGGGATGGCGCGTGGCGAGCGTGAGCGTCATGTAGCCCCCGTACGAGCGACCCGTGACCCCGGCGCGTTTAACGTCAATCCGCGCGTCTTGCGGCAACACTTGCGTCATCGCGTGAACGTGATCCAAGCGGTCTTGCCCGCCCCAATCGCGGTCAACCTTTTTCATATAGCTCAAGCCATAGCCCGAACTCCCGCGCACGTTGGGCACGAAGACCGCAAAGCCGCTGAGGGTGAGAAATTGAATGAGCGGCATGGAGAACCACGCGAAGTCGGGCCGTTCCTGACCCTGTGGCCCGCCGTGGATGTAGTAAACCAACGGGCGCGGGCCGCTGAACCCGAGGCCCGGCGCGGGGCGGTATAACCGCGCGGACACGCGTACCCCGTCGTGGGAGGTGAACGAGGCATCCTCGCCGGGTGAAAGCCAATCGTCTGGCAAGCCGAGCACGCGCTCGCGGGTGTGGGCCGTGGTCACGCCGTTGCGCACGGTGTAAATCTGCGTGGCCGAGGTGGCCGTGGCAAACGAGAGCGCATACGTGCCGCTGGCTTTTTCGTAAGACGCCGACTCGAGCACACCGTTGGCTAACCCGCCCGTGCCACAGATGACTTTGTCCAACGTCATTGTCAAGCTGTGCTCATCGAACACACCTTCGTAGACCCACGAACAGCCATCAATGTTGTAATCCACGCGATAACGATCAGCATGTAAATGATCGAGGTTCGTCAGTTCGCCGGCGCCGGTGTGGACTTGGCCGGTGATGGCCACTCGCTTAATCTCGGAAGGATTATCAAAAGCGAGGTAGCCGAGGCCGTAAGCGTCTTCATATAACGCGGTGGCCAATACCAGCCCCTTTTCGCTTGGGGTGAAATGACATCCAAACAGCGCGGCGGGTTGATAGGTCTGGCCCTCTTGGCGTTGTTCCAAGGGCGTGCCATAAAGTAACTCGCGCTGATCTTCGCCCGCCCACCGATACAACACATTATCCCCAAAGGTGTAGCCTTCGCTCAAAATAATTGTCGAATGGTCGGGGCTAATGCCATCGGGCCCGAAGCCCCACTGGCTCTGTCCGAGTTTTTCCAACCGGCCCGTTTCGAGATAACCGCGAAAGGCAGTGCTCACCGACTCGCTCCGCGATTCGGCGACAAAATAAATGATATTCCGCTTGGCATCCGCCTCCCCTATATGGGCGCGATAGCCCACGAGTTGGTCGCCAAACGCTGGCTCGGGGAAACCGCCGGTGAGGGGGATGAGCATGGGCTGGTAGTTCTCATCGCCATCCTTGTCCAACTTGATGAGGATTTTGCCCAACTTGGGGAAGACGTAAAAGATGGTGCCGCCGATGTGCGGATTTTGCAGGGCCAGGTGCGGGGGCAGAAGCGGCTCGGGCACGCTCCCGCCCGGGCGTGCATCCATCGCATACAGGCTGAGCCGCCCGCTCAGATCGCTCATAAAGTACAGGCGGTCCCCCACCAGTTGCGGGGAAATAAAGAGCCGGGCGGAGAGCAGGGCTTCGATGCGGGGCATGAGAGTACTCCAAGGTTTTATCAACAGATGGAGCGGATTTATCAGATCGTTATTTTCCG
>CAYUFY010000349.1:0-5612 GCA_964443795.1 uncultured Anaerolineales bacterium
TAACAAGTCGTCGAAGCCGGAAGCCACCCGCTTCTAGCGGGTGGTAGTTCACCGTATGTCCGCTGTATACGACCACGAGCACTTGCTGGCCCAGTTGCGCGCCCTGCCCCTCTTCCGGGGGGTGGCCGACCATAGCCTGGCGAGCCTCGCGCAGGGCGCGGTCTGGCGCGAGTATGCGCCGGGGGAGGTCGTGTTTCTGGAAGGCGAGGAGTCGCCGGGTTTGTACTATCTGGCGTATGGCTGGCTGAAGGCGGTGAAATCTTCAGCCGAAGGCCGCGAGCAGGTCTTGCGCTTTCTCGGCCCCGGTGAGACTTTCAACGAAATCGGCGCGTTTGCCAATCGCCCCAACCCGGCCACTGCCATTACGCTCGAAGCCGCAGGCGTGTGGTTACTGCGGCGCGTGGCCATCATGCAATTGTTGCGCCAACAACCCGACTTGGCGCAGAACCTCATCGAAAATCTGGCCGATAACATGATTTACCTCGTCAACCTGGTGGCCGACCTGTCGTTGCGGTCGGTCACGGGTCGGCTGGCGCGCCTCCTGCTCGACGAAGCGAGTAGCGATGTGCTGCAACGCCCGCTCTGGCACACCCAGGCCGAACTGGCCGCCCGCTTGGGCACGGTGCCCGATGTCATCCAGCGTGCCTTACGGGGCCTCGAAAATGCGGGGGCGATTGAGGTTCAACGGCACGAAATCCGCCTCCACGACCGGGCGGCGCTGGAAAAACTGGCGGCGTAACTCCCAATCTCGCCCAATCCGATAAAAGTCGGGGACAATCCAGCGCCGGGGTGCTATCCTGTGGGCAACGTTTTTAGTGATAACCCACCTGGAGTGCCTTTGATGTTTAATCCCTATTTTTTGATGACCGTCCTATACATTTCACTCGCCGTGCTGGCGGCGTTCGACTCGTCCCTCACGTCCTTCAGCCTGCTACCGTGGTTCAACGGTCTGCGCTGGCTGAGGGTGCATCTCATCACCCTCGGCACGCTCACCGAAGTCATCTTCGGGCTGTTGCCGCTGTTGGTGGCGGCGCGCGCCGGACACCCCAAACCCAAAACCCGTTGGGACATTTGGCTGAGTCTCAATGCGGGTCTGCTGACCTTGCTGGTCGGCATCCCGCTCGTGAACCCGGCACTCATCCTTACGGGCGGCACGTTGGTCTTCAGCGCGACGACTTTGCTTATCAAGCAATTGACCGACTTGCGGCCAGCCGCCAGTGCGCCCCAACCGGCTGGCGCTGGACGTAAATTTTATCTGGCCGGGTTGGGCTATTTGTTGCTCGGCATCACCATTGGCACCGGGTTGTGGCTCGGGTGGGGCGAGACCCTGCGGATCGCGATCCCCATTGAAGTCCACATCCACGCCAACAACTGGGGGTTCATGTCGCTGGTGTTCGCCGGCCTGTTGGTGGATTTGTACCCGGGCTTTGCCGGGCGCCCGCTGGCCTGGCCGCGTTCCATCACGCCGATTTTTTGGATGTTGACCGTGGGCGCGCTGGGCCTGGTCCTCGGGCCGTGGGTCAAATCCGAACTGTTCACTGTGCCCGGCATCCTGTTGTACTTTGGGGCCACGGGTTGGCTGTTGCTTAATCTGATCCAGCCGCTGTGGGGTGAGCGGGAGTTGTGGACGCCCGGCTTGTGGCATTTGCTCACGGCGCATGTGTGGATTTTCGCGCCGGTGCTGGTGGCGCCGTTGATCATTCTTAAAGTGCCGGGGTTCCCCGGCGCGGGCATTGAGCAAAGCGCCCCGCAGGCTTTGATTTACGGCTGGGTGTTACAGTTTGGCTACGCGGCGTTGCCCTACTTGTTCACCCGCACGCTCCTCCCCGAGCAATCGGCGCGGCTGGGCGGCAACTGGTTCAGCCTGGCCACCGTCCACCTCGGCGGCCTGCTGTTGTGGGCCAGCATTTTCATCGCCGATTATCAAGCCATCCTGCACGGCGCGGCCTATGTCTGCTGGACGTTGTCCATGCTACCGGTAGTGTTGGATTTGTGGCGGATTGTGCGCGTGGGATTGGCGCGCTTTGAACAGGATAGCCCGGCCCAGTCGCTCTGATTGAGAACCTATCTTAAAACCCGTAAGGGCGGGTCTGAGACCCGCCCCAACCCTGCAAAAAAGGAAAACCCTCATGGAAATTACCAAAGATACTCGCATCTCTGAAATTCTAGCGACCTATGGCGACATCGCCGAGGTGATGGAAGTGTTTGGCATCAAACGCGTGGGGCGCTATGACGTGCGCTCGTTTTTAGCGAAGGCGCTCACCGTGGAATGGGCGGCGCGGGTACACCGTGTGCCGCTGGCGGGATTTTTGGAAATTTTGAAGAAGGCGACGGCCGCTAAAAACCAGAGTACCCGGTAAACGCTTAAACATCTATAATAACGTCACCCCAACGAACGATCTATAAATTTTGACCCTCAAAACGCTATTTCGGGCGCGTCTCGACGACAGACCCTGGCCGGTTTTGGTCATCAAAATTCATGCGGAGTATGCGACGATGAATAAATTTTTGTGGGTTCTACAAGTGTTGCTCGGCGTCCAGTTTTTCGCCGTCGGCCTCATGCATTTCATCATCCCGCCGGGACTGCCCGCTCTGATGAGCTGGATGTATGACCTGCCTACCGGCCTGCATTACTTTAGCGGCATCGCCGAAATCCTCGGTGGGCTGGGCCTCATCCTGCCCGGCCTCACGCGCATCCAGACTCGCCTCACACCGCTGGCCGCGCTGGGCTTATCGCTGGTCATGGTTGGCGCGGTGGTCTTTCACATCTCGCGGGGTGAGATCGTAAATATCGTCATGAATTTCATCCTGATGGGGCTGATGAGTTTTGTGGCGTATGGCCGCTGGAAACTTAGCCCGCTCAAGGACAAAGCGGCGCAGACTGAGGTTTAGCGAACGCCCGTGAGGAGCCACGTTGGCATCGGCCCTTTGCCTTTAATGTCAATTGGGCCGCGTGCTTCAAACACGAATTCCGCAGGCAGGGCTTCATGGACGGCCTGCGTGCATTGGATCCGGTTGGGTAAGCCGTGGCTCTCCATCCGACTCGCGGTGTTCACCGTATCGCCCCAGAGATCATAGATGAATTTCTGACGACCAATGATCCCCGCGACGACTGGCCCGCGGTGCAGGCCGATGCGCACATCCAGGGGCTGACCGAGATCAAGGCCAATACTGGCTAACGCTGGGAGCATTTCCAGCGCGGCACGGGCCACGCGCTCGGTGTGGTCGGTCATGGCATGGGGCAAACCGCCCACCACCATGTAGCAATCCCCAATCGTTTTGATCTTTTCCAATTCATAGCGGCCGACAATGGTGTCGAAAGCGGAGAAAATTTGGTCGAGCAGTTCGACAACCCGTTGAGGGGATAAGCGGGCGGATATGGGCGTAAAGTTGGCGATGTCAGCAAACAAGACCGTGGCTTGCTCGAAATGGTCGGCAATCATGGCCTCGCCCTGTTTGAGGCGCTCGGCTATGGGCGAGGGTAAGATGTTGAGCAAGAGGCTTTCCGAGCGGGCGCGCGCGGTCTCCAGCTCACGGGTGCGCACCTCAATGCGTTTCTCCAGGTCATGGTTCAGATCGGTCACCCCGCGTAAATAGTGCTTAACGTCCTGCGAGACCGCTCCAGCCACATCTATTGCGCGCACATGCTTTGCGTCAACTTTAGGCACCGTGATCACGCCGAAGCGCTCCAGCGGGTCAAACGGGTCGGCCACTTGGCCGTTGTATTCTTCGGCATGCGCCAGACAATACACGAGGGCGGTGGCGCAATGGTCGCACGGCACGAGGCCGGGGTAGCCCGGATTTTGCGCCAAGTTCACAAGCAGGGCCTCGGGAGGCGCGCCAGTGAGCTGGCTCAGTTGCGGCACGAGCACGGTATGAATCAGGGGCGTGTCCACAATGCCCGGCACAAACGAGAAGGCGTGAATAGGCAGACCCGGCGGAATTTCTTGCGCCACGGAACGCGCCATCGAGCGCGTGGCTGATTTGGTGGCTGCGTAAGCCGAGGCGAGGGGCGTGCCTTCATAAGCAACGACATTGATGATCGTGCCCTTGCCTTTGGCGATCATGCCAGGCAGGAAAGCCTTAATCAACAGAAACGGGGCGCGGACGTTAACCGCGAAGGTATATTCCCATTCCTTGAGATCATAGACCGTCAGTGGGGCAACACTCATATGGAGCGCGTTGTTGATCAACACCTCAACCGGGCCAAACACAGCCTGGGCGCGTGGAATCAGGCGGGCCAGTTCGCCAGTTTTGGAGAGATCGCACCGCAGGAAACGCGCCTGACCGCCGGCCTGGTTGATGGAAGCGGCCACGGCGCGCCCCTGTTCAACCAGGCGGTCAACGATAATGACCTTGGCCCCCAGGAAAGCCAACGCCCGCGCGGTTGCTTCGCCGATACCACGGGCTGAACCGGTAATCAGAGTCACCTGTCCGGCAAAGTCTCCCTTGGCGAGGCCCAACGTACTCATCAGGTTTGCGTTAATGCCATCCATAGTGTTCTCCTGCCGCTATTCTACCAGCCGCAATGTCACAATCTCACCCGGCTTCACACTGCGGGCGCCCGCCGCAAGGGGTGGCTCAACCAAAAAAGCCTCTCGAGTTTGAAGCCCGAGAGGCTTTTCAATTCCGGTAGTCAATCAAGTGGCCGATTGCCCGATGGCGTTTCTGTGAGCAAGTTCGGGGAACTGCCCGTTAGGGGTTGAGCAACGCGGCATCAAAAAACTCCGCTACCTTGGTTGTATATTCTTCCGGTTCTGCCGCAAAGCCGCTGATGTGACCTTGCCCGGGGATAATCCACAATGTCTTCGGTTCGTGAGCGGCGGCCAATAGGTGTTGCAGACCCGGGGCTTCACTATCCCGCCCAATGACCAGCAACGGGCGCGGGGCGACCTGCACCACAGCGGTCTGGAGAGACACCGGGTGCCACACCCCGGTGACAAATGGCAGGGTGTGATAGAAAATAAAGTCCATAGGGGCGAAGAACTTGTCGCCGAGGGTTGGGTAAATCCAATCTTCTTGAGTGGTCGCACCGGGCGCGTCGGAGACTACGGCCTTGATGGCGTCCGTGCGCGCCGCGCCGAGGATGCCCATTTGCGCGCCCAGCGACCACCCCAAAACGCCGATGCGCCCGGGGTCCACGTCCGCGCGGGACTGGAGGAACTGCACGGCGGCCAACACATCTTCGGCTTCGGGGCCACCGTAGGGCAACACGTCACCGTCACTTTCACCGTGAGCGCGGATGTCAATCAACAACGCGCCGTAACCGTGCGCGGCCAGCGCGGCCGCCGGGGCCACCATCTGCGCGCGGTGCGAACCAAACGAATGCAAATAAATGATGGCCGCACGGTTCTGCGAGGGGAGGTACCAGCCGTGAATGGTCAAGCCATCGGCGGTGACAAAGGAGACGGCCTCGTAAGTCAGGCCATGGTCGGCGGGGGTGACGCAACACACCGGGGCGCGTTGGGGATGCGTGAAGGTGTAAGTCCAGATGAGCGGCACCCCGATGAATTGCAACAACACCAGCGCGCCTGCTAAGGCGGCAAAGGTAAAGAGAATCTCGATAGTTGTATTCTTAGTAAATGAGGGCAAAACGTCATGGACTGGCACAG
>CAYUFY010000350.1:0-5605 GCA_964443795.1 uncultured Anaerolineales bacterium
TTTCGGGTAAAGGGGTGGGGGGGGGGGTTGGGGGGGGGGGGATTTGGGGATTTGAATCTTGGGATTTGGGATTTCTTACTTCCCCCACCCGCGCGTGAACACGGCGCCCTCGCCTTCACCCGTGGCTTTGAGGCGGTAAATGGAACGGATAATAGCCGGCGCGGCGATGAAGGCGATGATAAGCGCCTGGATGATGGAAATGATATCCACGGGAATCCGAGCCACGTTTTGCATCCGGGTCGCGCCACTACGCAGGGTGCCGAACAACAACGCGGCGAGCACCACCCCCAGGGGGTGGCTCTTACCCAACAACGCCAACGCAATGCTGTCGAACCCATAGCCCGACGAAAAGGCCAGCGCGAGGTTGTGGTTCAAACCGAGCACTTCGTTGGCTCCCGCCAATCCGGCCAGCGCCCCGCTCAGGCACATGGCCATCATCAAGTTGCGCGTAATGTTCATCCCGGCATATTTGGCGGCGTTGGAATTGGCGCCCACCGTCCGAATTTCAAAACCGAGCGTGGTCTTGAACAAGAACCAATAGATAAAAAACGCCACCCCAATGGCGATAAAAAAGCCCAGATGGAAACGAATGGGGTCCGGGAAGAACTGCGGGAGTTCGGCAGATTTTTCAATAAACGGGCTGACCGGATTGGCCGAGCCAGGGCGTTGAAGTGGGCCTTTATCACCCAACAGCCATTCATTCAGCCGGAACGCAATGTAGTTCATCATAATGGTATTGATGACTTCATGCGCCCCAGCCTTGGCCTTGAGAATGGCAGGGATGGAGGCCCACACCGCGCCGCCGAACGCGCCCGCCAACATCGCGAACGGAATATGAATGATGGCGGGCAGACCCTTGAAGGTGAAACCGACCCACACCGCACAAATCGCGCCGATATACAGTTGACCTTCGACGCCAATATTGAATAAGCCACACCGAAACCCAACGGCCACGGCTAACCCGGCAAAGATATAGGGAGTAGCCGTGACCAGACTATCAAAAACCGGGAAGAACGCTGTGGCAATGGCTTTCTGGTCACCGCTTTGGAGCGCGGCGAAGATGGCGGAGGGCGAGCCGATGGAACCTTCAAACAGCGAGCCGTAAGCCGTGGTGATGGCCTTCCACATCGCCGCGAAGGCCGCGCCGGGGGCTACGAAAAAATTCTTCAGGGTCTCCAACACCACAAGGTCAGTGAGAACAATAACCAGCGAGCCGACAATGAGCGCGGTAAAAATGGACAGCGCCGGAATGACCAGTGGTTGTAGGTATTTTTGCCAGTTGGGTGGGGATTTGGCAGGGAGGGCTTGGGTCACAGGATTATCTCCACTTCCGTACTGCGTAAGGTGAGCTTTTAAAACACCGCCTTGATTTCTTCGCCCTGCTCCGGCGGCTTAATTGAATCCGGGCTGACCCCGGCCATGAGCAGGCCGAGATATTCTTTCGTGGCTTGTTTAATATCCACAATGGCGACCACCCGCCCGCGATACATCACCGCAATCCGGTCGGAGAGGGCCAGGATTTCGTCGAGTTCGGTGGAGACCACCAACACCGCACACCCCTCGTTGCGCTTATCAATGATGCGCCCGTGAATATACTCAATGGAGCCGACATCCAGCCCACGCGTGGGTTGCGAGGCGATGAGCAATTTGATGGGGCGCGAGAGCTCGCGGGCGATGATGACCTTTTGCTGGTTGCCCCCCGACAGTGACCCGGCGCTCGTGTGGATGCTCGGTGTCCGCACGTCGAATTGCTTTACCCGCTCGGTGGCCACCTTATCCACTTCGGCTTGTTGAATGACCACACCTTTGGCAAACGGTGGCACATAATAAGTGTTCAACACCATGTTATCGCTGATGGGATAGCTGAGCACCAGGCCGTCGCGCTGGCGATCCTCCGGCACATGCGCCACGCCGAGCTCGACGATGGCGCGCGGATTGGCGCGGGTCACCGTTTGTCCAGCGATGGTCACGCTCCCCGCGAAGGGCGTGCGCAACCCGGTGAGGGCTTCGACCAATTCGGTTTGGCCGTTACCTTGCACTCCGGCCACCCCCACCACTTCTCCCGTCCGCACTTCGAACGATACGCCATCCACCGCCAAGTTATCGCGGTCATCCAACACGCGCAAATCTTGTACGCGCAAAACCGTCTCGCCTGGCTGGGAGGCCGCCTTGCCCACTTGTAATTCCACGGCGCGCCCGACCATCAACGAGGCCAGTTCGTTCTCGGTGGCGGTCTTGGGATCAGCCGTGCCGACAACCTTACCAAGGCGCAACACATTAATGCGATCAGCGACGGCCAAGACTTCGCGCAGTTTATGGGTGATGAAGATAATGGATTTGCCCTGCGCCACCAGGCCGCGCATGACCTTGAACAAGTCATCGGCTTCCTGCGGGGTCAGCACCGCCGTCGGTTCATCAAGAATCAAAATGTCGGCGTGGCGGTAAAGCAATTTGATAATTTCCACCCGTTGTTGCAGGCCCACCGGCAGGTCTTTGATATAGGCTTTGGGGTCCACATCCAAGCCATATTGTTTGGAAATCTCGCGGATGCGCGCTCCCGCCGCTTTCCGGTCAAGGAAGACCCCACCGATGAGCGACTCTACGCCCAACATCACGTTCTCGGTCACGGTGAGCACCGGCACCAACATGAAGTGCTGATGCACCATGCCCACCCCGGCGGCAATGGCATCGTTGGGGCTATGCACCGTAATCTTTTGCCCCTTGACCTTGATTTCGCCCTCATCCGGCTGATACAACCCATACAGCACATTCATCAGCG
Source organism: uncultured Anaerolineales bacterium (assembly GCA_964443795.1). Classification (GTDB taxonomy): domain Bacteria; phylum Chloroflexota; class Anaerolineae; order Anaerolineales; family UBA6663; genus DATDRS01. The sequence goes on from CAYUFY010000350.1 coordinate 2,780, forward strand.
TGGACTTGCCCGCGCCGTTTTCGCCCAGCAGGGCCAAAATCTCGCCCTGATTAAGCGTCAGATCAATATGGTCGTTAGCGAGCACGCCGGGGAAGCGTTTGGTAATGCCGTGGAGTTCGAGAAGAGGAGGCATAGGAAAATTTAGAAACTGGGGATTGCGCGAGAGTGTAGCATAGGGGCAGAGAAATACAAAACGAAAGGGAGGCTAAACGCGCCCGCGCGTGGGGCGGCTATCCCGCGCGAGCACCGCGCCCCCCGGCGAGCGCGGAGTCGGCGCCCGGTGGGCCACTCGCGTCCAGAACGCGGGGCCACGCCCGGGCCGATTTAAAACAAAAACCTGACAGGTTTAGAAAACCTGTCAGGTTTCGCTTGCACGGAATTACCTTATGCGGGGAACGCCCCTTCGACTTCGCAGCGGGCGCGTTCTGAGCGGAGCGTAGTCGAAGAATGCGCCCGCCGCTCCGCTCCGGGTGCGATGCATAAGGTGAGTTACAAACTTACGGCAGGGACGAGAAGCTATTGACGACAATCTTGCCGTCAATGATGTCCTGTGCGACTTGCGCGAGTTCGGCTTTGAGTTCATCCGAAACGGCGCTGTCGAATTCGTGGAAGGGCGCAATGCCGATTTCGCCGTTGGCGAGGGTCGCCACTTGTAGGCCACCCACGAAGGTGTCGGTGGCGAGCGCCTTGGCCGCCGATTGCACCGAGAGTTCGAGGTGCTTGAGGACCGAAGTCAGGGTCACATCACAGAAGTCGGGCGCGCTCACGCACCAATCGGTGTCCACGCCGATGAGCATGACGCCGGGGTTTTCCTTGACGGCGGCGGCGGCGCCGAGGCCCACCGGGCCAGCCACGGGTAGAACAATGTCCGCGCCTTCGTCAATCAGGTTCTGGGCAAAGGATTTGCCTTTGTCTTGATCGCTGAAGTCGCCAGTGAACAAGCCATCTTTCTTGGCATTGTCCCAGCCGAGCAGTTCCACTGCGGTGCCGTGTTGGGCGTTGTAATACTCAATGCCCTCTTGGAACCCGACCATGAAGTCGGCCACGGGCGGGATGTTGATGCCGCCGAAGGTGCCGACCTTGCCGGTCTTGGTCTGGCTCGCGGCCACATAGCCCGCGAGGAACGCGCCTTCTTGCGTGGCGTAGACCTGTTGCCAGACGTTATCGTGCGCGTCAGCATAAGCGAAGTCCAAAATCGCGAACTTCTGGTCGGGGTTGGCCAGCGCGGCGACCGAGGTCGCATCGCCGAGCAGGAAGCCCACGGTCACGATGAGGGCGCAATCGGAGCCGATGAATTCGTTGATGTTCTTCTCGTAGTCGGTCTGTTGCTTGGACTCAAGATAGGTCGCTTCGGTGCCGAAGGTTTCGGCGGCGGTTTCGGCGCCGGCCCAAGCGGTGGCGTTGAAGGATTTGTCATCCACACCACCGGTGTCGGTCACTTCGCAGATCTTGCCCGCGAGGGTGGGGGCGGCTTCGCCGAGGGTGCTGAACGAGTGAACCGCAATCTTGCCGCTGATGATATCGGCGGTGACTTGCTTGAGTTCGTCTTTGGTCGCATCGGAAACCGCGCCGTCGAAGTTGTGGAAGGGCGCAATGCCGATTTCACCGTTGGAGAGGGTGGCCACTTGCAGACCACCCGCGAAGGAACCATCGGCGGCGGCCGTGGCCGCGCTCTGCACCGAGAGTTCAAGGTGCTTGAGGACGGAGGTCAGGGTCACATCGCAGAAATCGGGCGCGCTCACGCACCAGTCGGTGTCCACGCCGATAAGCATGACGCCGGGGTTTTCTTTGACGGCGGCGGCGGCACCGAGGCCAACCGGGCCAGCCACGGGTAGAACGATGTCTGCGCCTTCGTCAATCAGGTTCTGGGCGAAGGACTTGCCCTTATCCTGGTCACTGAAGTCGCCGGTGAACAAACCATCTTTCTTGGCGTTGTCCCAGCCGAGCAGTTCCACTTCGGTGCCGTGTTGGGCGTTGTAATACTCAATGCCCTCTTGGAACCCGACCATAAAGTCGGCCACCGGCGGGATGTTGATGCCGCCGAAGGTGCCGACCTTGCCGGTCTTGGTTTGGTTCGCGGCCACATAGCCCGCGAGGAACGCGCCTTCTTGCGTGGCGTAGACCTGTTGCCAGACGTTATCGTGCGCGTCAGCATACGCGAAGTCCAGAATGGCGAACTTCTGGTCGGGGTTGGCCTTGGCAGCCACCGAGGTCGCATCGCCGAGCAGGAAGCCCACGGTCACGATGAGGTCGCAGTCGGAGGCGATGAATTCGTTGATGTTCTTCTCGTAGTCGGTCTGTTGCTTGGACTCGAGATAGGTCGCTTCCCAGTTATGGGTTGCGGCGGCGGCTTCGGCGCCGGCCCAGGCGGTAGCGTTAAAGGACTTGTCATCCACGCCGCCGGTGTCGGTCACTTCGCAGATCTTGCCCGTGAAGGCTGGGGCGGCAGTCGGCGCGGTGGTGGGCACGGCGGTCGGTTGCGGCGCTTGCGTGGGTTGCGGAGCCGCCGTGGTGGCCGCGCCACCGCAGGCGGTAATCACCAGCGAGGCCAGCATGATGACGGATAAAACTTTAAAGAGGTGCTTCTTCATTCTTTCTCCTCCTATAGAGAAAAGTTGAGACTAACTTCAAGGTGAATTAGGGGTTATTGAGCCGGGGTCAGGGTGGGTAGAGAAGAACCACCTCCTTCCAAAACAAATGCGTTGCCAAATTAGCGAAAGTAGCGCAGAGGAATTGATAAGCAGTCTGGATTATACCGGAAAGGCAGAAGCCGGGGCAAGGACAGAAACCAAACCGCAACTCGGTTGGTAATTGGTAAAAAAGATG
>CAYUFY010000351.1:0-5567 GCA_964443795.1 uncultured Anaerolineales bacterium
TTTTTAATTCAAGCCCGATTGTCTCCCAGGCTTTTCGATCTTGCGTGAACAAATCTATGTCTAAGCTCAAGCGATGTTGTAAATAATACTCACCCAACGCGCCACCACCAGTCAAATAAAAAGCGCGAGCGTGCGTTTGCGAGAAAAAGTTAGACAAGAACCCGCGTTGAGCGGGGGTCAGGATGTTCACCGAGAGGGTATCCCATGAGCATCAAAATTTGATGCCACATATCGCGGACTTCAGGCGTGCGCCAACGAATTTGCCAAAAGTGTTTTTGAATATCTTTTAGTGTGAGAAATAGCCAGATATCCTCGAATTTAGCGTCGTTCAAAATATAGCTCATGTAGGTGACGCGCCGGTAGAGGTTATCACTAGCCAAGGCGCGACGAACATCTGCCTCAGTAATATCCTGATTCCACCAAATAAAGTACGGGTTTATCCTTTTTTCTTTTGCTGGGTCATGCGTAATAGTCTGTAGCATATTTTCATCCCAACCTAGCCCCCCGTCGGAACCGCTTCCTTCGCAGGCGCCGGTTTGGGAGCGGGTTTCGCGGCGGGGGCGGGCTTCTTGGCTCCGTCTTTGGTGTGTCCGTCAAAGTCTGCGCGGAATTGCTTAATGCTCGTCAGCACCGGGGCGATGGAAAATTCACCGAGCGGGCACAGGCATTTGTTCTGGATTTGCGAGGCCACCGTGTTGAGCAAATCTACATCGGCCTTGACCGCTTCGTTCCGGTTGATGCGTTCCAAAATATTGAGCATCCAATACGTGCCTTCACGGCACGGTGTGCATTTGCCGCACGACTCGTGCTTGAAGAATTTAGTGGTCTTGAGGATGAGCCACGCCATATCCACACTCTCATCCACCACAATCACCGAAGCCGAACCGAGCGCCGCGCCTTTGGCCGCGATGGACTCATAATCCATCGGCGCGTCGAGAATGTCGTCCGTGCCCATCATCACATTCGAGGACGCGCCCGACATGAGAATGGCCTTGACCTTCTTGCCGCCGGGCACGCCGCCGCCAAAGTCGTTGATCAACTGGCGCAGGGTGAACTTGCCCAGTTCCAATTCGTAGTTACCCGGCTTGTTCACGCACCCCGATAGGCAAAAGATTTTGACCCCGGTGCTTTTTTCGGTGCCCAGAGTTTTATACCAAGCCGCGCCTTTGGCAATAATCAGCGGCACATTGCTGAGTGTTTCGGTGTTGTTGACGATGGTCGGCTTTTGATACAAGCCTTTATCCGCCGGGAAGGGCGGCTTAAGCCGGGGTTGGCCGAGTTTGCCCTCAATGGATTCCAGCAGAGCGCTTTCCTCGCCGCAGATATATGCCCCGGCACCGAGGTGGTTATGAATATCCAGTGAGTAGGTGGTGCCAAAAAGATTTTGGCCCAGAAACCCGCGCGCGCGCAATTCTGCCAGCACGGCGTCCAGCTTTTGGGCAATGTCCCAGAATTCGCCGCGCATATAGTTGTAAGCCAGGTTGGCTTCCGCCGCATAAGCCGCAATCATCAGGCCTTCATAGAATTGATGCGGATTGCGCTCCATCAGTTCGCGGTCTTTGAACGTGCCCGGTTCCGACTCATCGGAATTAGCGACGACATACCGGGGATACACGCCCTTGGTGAGAAAACTCCACTTCATACCGGTGGGGAAACCTGCGCCCCCGCGGCCCCGCAACCCTGATGTTTTGACCTCGTCAATCACCTGTTGCGAGGTCATCGTGGTGACCACTTTCTTAAACGCCTCATACCCGCCGTGTTGCAGGTACACGTCGAGTTTATGTAGGTCGGGAATGTCGCGGTGGCGCAAAAGAATATGCTCAGCCATAGGGTTTTCCAAAGAGCGTAATTAGTAAGTGGTAATTACTATTTACTAATTACTTCTTGTTTTTGTAACCTTCCAAAATAGCAACGGCCTGCTCCACCATCATGGGCTTCTCGCCCGATTCACTTTCGTGGTAGTGGATGCCGTCGGCGCCCTGAACCTGGAACATGGGGGCCTTGTCGCACCCGGCCAGGCACATCACCCCTTCGACCGTGAACTCGCCATCCGGGGTGGTCTCGCCCAGTTTCACGCCTAGTTTCTGGCACAGGTCGGCGGCAAATTTTTCAGCGCCGCGCAGAGCGCACGGTAGGTCGGTGCATACTTGCACCCGGCGCTTACCGGCCCGATGGTCGTAGTACAGCGAATAGAACCCGACAACCCCCGCCACTTGGGTGGCCGAGACGCCGCACAGATCGCCGACCTCGCCCATGGCTTCCTGGGAAACGTAGCCATATTCCTTCTGGGCCAGATACAGTAACGGCATCACCGCCGAGCGTTTCTGGTCGGCGGGGTATTTGGCGAGGATGGTGTCAATCTCCGAGCGATATTTGTCAGCAAGCATCGGGATTTATAAAAAGTGAACAGTAATCAGTGAACAGTAGCTTGGCAGGTTACTCTTCACGGTTCACTGTTGACTGATAACTTGGTTACCGGTCAGTATCCCCCAACACAATATCAATACTGCCCACAATGCCCACCGCATCGGCGATGAAGTGATTCTTGGACATGAAGGGCAGGGCTTGCAGGTTCACAAAGGACGGGGTGCGCCAGTAAACCCGGTGGGGCTTGGGGCCGCCGTTCCCCGCCAGGTACACGCCCAACTCGCCGCGCGGCGATTCGGTGGCCACGTACACCTCCCCGGCGGGGGCGTTAAAGCCTTCGGTCCACAGTTTAAAGTGATGGATCACGGCTTCCATGCTTTGGCCCAGTTCCGAGCGCGGGGGCGGGGCCACCTTGCGGTCGTCGGTAATCACAGGGCCTTTGGTCTTCGCCAGTTTATCGAGCGCCTGCTGAACAATCCGCAACGACTGGCGGAATTCCAGCATCCGGCACATGTACCGGGCATACACGTCGCCGTGCTGGCCGAGGGGCACTTCAAAATCGTAGGTTTCGTAGCCGCTATAGGGCATGGCTTTGCGGATGTCGAAGTTCACGCCCGAGCCGCGCAGAGACGCGCCGGTCAGGCACCACGCCAGGGCATCCTCGGCGTTAATGTAGCCAATGCCCTTGGTGCGGTCGAGCCAGATGGGATTGTTGTCGAGCAAGGCGTGATAGTCATCAAGCTTGGCGGGCAGGTAGTTGAGAAAGTCGCGCACGCCCTCTTCAAAACCGGCGGGCACATCGCGCCACACCCCGCCCGGGCGGAAATACGAGGTCATCATCCGCTGGCCACCGACCATCTCGAACAATTCCATGATGCGCTCACGCTCACGGAAACAATAAAAGAGGATGGATTGGGAGGCAATGTCGGTGGTGTGCGTGCCCAGCCAGACCAGATGCGACCCGATGCGTTGCAGTTCGGTGAGCAAAACCCGCAAAATCTGCGCCCGGGGGGGAACCTTGACCTCCATCAGTTTTTCGATGGCCAGGCAATAGGTGAGCGTATTGCCCATGTTGTTGAGGTAGTCCAGCCGGTCGGTCATCACCAGCGCCTTGAGGAAACTCTTGGCTTCCATGTTCTTTTCGACGCCCGTGTGCAGATAACCGATATCGGGCACGGCGTTGAGAATGATCTCACCGTCTAGTTCAATGATGAGCCGGAGGACGCCGTGGGTGCTGGGGTGTTGCGGCCCCATGTTCATCACCACCGTTTCGCCGGTTAACGCGCGGGGCGAAAAGAGATGTTTAAGTTCATCCAGGGTGGTTTCGAGCAGTTCGGTTTCGGATTGGGCGGTCATAAACGCTCCAATTACGAATTACTAATTACAACTTTAGGTAATTGGTAACTGGTAATTATTCTTTCGCGTAGGGCTTCTTCTTCTCTATCTCATCAAAGTTGAAAGTGAATTGGACTTCTTCGTAGCCCAGCGGGTAATCTTTGCGCAGGGGGTGCCCCGGCCAGTCGGCGGGCATGAGGATGCGGCGCGGGTCAGGGTGCCCCGTGAAGGTGATGCCGAACATATCCAAGACTTCGCGCTCGTGCCAGTTGGCGTTGCGGTGAATGCCCGTCACCGTGGGCACTTCGGCCTCGTCGCCGCGCACCGCGGACTTAACGCGCAGGTTGGTCATGGTGGTCATCTCGCGCAGTTGGTAAATGACCGCGAAACGTGGCTCGGTGGGCCAATCGTCGGTGGCGGTCAGCGCGGCGAGGTAGCTGAAGCGGTGTTCGTCTTTGAGAAAGAGCAGAACATCGGCCACTGCGTCTTTATTAACCCAGACGGTGGTTTCCCCCCGAAATTCGACCACGCGTTCAATGACATCGCCAAACTTTTCTTTGAGGGCCGAGAGGGTTTGTTCGATATGTGACATGAGGTTGTTGATAGTAGATTGACCAATCACAAATCAATAATCAGAAATGCTTAGGCCCAATCCTTAATTTTCATCTTCTTGACTTTTTCGTGCAGGGTCAAAACACCGTGCATCAGGGCTTCGGGGCGGGGGGGGCACCCGGCCACATACACATCCACCGGCACCACCTCGTCCACGCCTTGCACGATGGCGTAGTTGTTGAAAATGCCGCCGCACGAGGCGCAGTCGCCCATGGCGATGACCCATTTGGGTTCGGGCATCTGGTCGTACAGGCGGCGCAGAACCGGGGCCATCTTGCGGCTGACACGGCCCGCCACAATCATCAGGTCACTCTGGCGTGGGGAAGCCCGCATCAGTTCCATCCCGAAGCGGGAGAGGTCATTTTGCGGCCCGGCGATGGTGCTAATCATTTCCATCGCACAGCAGGCGAGGCCAAAGAGCATGGGCCACATCGCATAATTGCGGCCCCAGCCGATGGCGGTTTCGAGGGTCGTCGTGACGACGCCCATGTTGCCAAGTTTTTGTTCGAGACCCATGTTTAGTTTCTCCTACCACATCCCGGCAAGGCACGACAAGGTGAAGGGGTGACGCTTTTGCAAATCAGCTATATCACCTTGTCACCAGTTCACCTTGTCAGGTTCTTATTCCCATTCCAACGCGCCTTTTTTCCAGACCCAGACATAGCCCACGAGCAAGATGCCAATGAAAACCAGCATCTCGGTAAAACCGAACAGCCCCAGAGAGCGGAAGGTGACGGCCCAGGGGAGAAAGAAAATTACTTCGATGTCGAACAGCACAAACAACACGGCCACGAGATAAAAGCGCACCGGCATCCGGCGGATGGCCGGGCCGAGCGTTCTCATGCCAGATTCGTAGGGTTCAAGTTTGCGGGGGTTGGGGTGTTTGGGGCCAAATAGATTATCAACAATGATGATCATAATGGCCAAGCCGGTGGAAATGATAAAGAGGATTGCAATTGGCAGGTAGTCAGTAAGCATCAAACTCTCCGAGCGAGTGGCGCGTCGAACCAGCCAGCAAAGTGTGTAAAGTTTATCACAAGTGGCGAGTCTTGTCTTAACTCATCGCTATATCATCCTCGCCAGTTGACCAAACCGCGCGGAGTATATCTCTTTTTTGAGAATCGCGGAAGGCATTAACAGTTAAATGCATTCACTCTAAAACTGGACTTTATCCATTTGGTAGACAAGGATGAATAGGCTTACGGTTCGCTCATTTTATAAGGCAGAAACGCAAATTGAAAATCTGCAATTTT